>JACAUC010000108.1 GCA_013390945.1 Candidatus Chloroheliaceae bacterium | reverse complement strand
AATGAGTACCATCCTAAAGACCAGTCTGCGTGTAAAGCCGGTATGAACCTTGCCATAGAAGGAAATTATACTCCCTAGCAAGAGGATTAGGTGTTACGACTTAATTGGACTTTCTCCAAATGGGGGGTACGACTTTTCAAGACTCAACACTCTGATGCCCTCTTTACAGCCCCGCTAGGGGCTGTGTAGTTACAAAAATTTTCTACCTCGGTTTGGTTAGAGGCTTGTAGGAGTGCTGCGTCAACTGGTTGCCGTCAGCCGATGGATTGGAGTGGTATGGATAGCATCAAATGAGTACCATGACCGGGTGAAGAGTTGAGCAAGAGGCAGCCGCCAATTTCACGCATACGCTGACGCATATTGATTACACCCATACCGCCAGTACGGGCCAACTTGGTCAGGTCTTCGGGTACATCAAAACCGCACCCATTATCCTCGATATTGAGAATTACCTCCTTTGGCTGAAAATCCAACAGGAGTTTAACTTCGCTGGCCCTAGAGTGTTTGGCGACATTGCTCAAAGCTTCTTGGGCAATACGATAGAAGTGAAGTTCTTGATCGGGTCGCAAGCGGTGAGGCTCCCCTTTATATTGGAAAGCTACTTCCAACTTGAAGCTGCGGGTCATATCGCTGACCAGAGCATCTAAAGCTTCCACCAGACCCAAATCTTGCAACAACTGTGGTCGCAGGTCGCGACTTAGAAGGCGGAGGTTTTGAATAGTTACTTCCAGCGCATCCTGCACCCGATTTAGGCGACGCTCAAGCGGATCCGGCAACACGGTCTCCCCGGTGTCACAATCACCTAATCCTAGTCGGTCGCCGATGTCACAGCGCAACAAATCAAGTTGGCGATTGATAGCGGCTAAAGCCTGTACGGTGTCATCGTGGAGTTCACGGGCCAGCCGATTGCGTTCTTCGGCTATAGCCGCTTCACGGGCGCGGCTAGTGAGGCGAGCGTTCTCAATAGCAATGGCAATCTGGTCGGCCAAAATTTCCAGCACCGGAATATCGTCCGGGTTGAAGGCGTTCAGGTAAGGGCTTTCTAAGCCTAGCACCCCGATACAGGTCTCGTTAAAATTGAGTGGTACATCTAGTTCGGCTTCGGTTCGATTCTCACAACTCAAAAAATAGGGGTCTTGGGTCACATCATTAGCTAAGCGAGTGCGTTGGTTACGTATAACCCAACCAGTCATGCCGATGCTGATATGGCGACGGGTGCGAACACCTTGATAGCAGGTGCAACCTGAATCGCTACAGACCACGTGATAAAAATAGTCCTCCTCGTGTTGGTCGCGCAGAGAGACAGAAACTAGATCATAGTTGAACGTATCTTTAATGAGCCGGACGGTCTCGGTTAGGATTCGGTCAAGGTCTAGGATCGAGGTAACTTTTCGGCCTACTTCCAATACGGTACGCAACCGCGCCGCTTCACGACTCAAACTCTTACTTTCCAATTTCTCTTCGGTTAGCATAATTTTTACCTATTTATATTCAAGGTCATCGAGATTGAGCCACCGCCGCTTGAGACCTTTCAAGACCGCTTCGGTGCGTGATCCCACCTGTAACTTGCTGAAAATATTGGCAAAATGGGCCTGCACGGTGCGTGGACTGAGTACCAGTCGGTCAGCTATCTCTTTGTTGGAAAGACCCCGCCCGGCCAACCTTAGAACCTCCAATTCCCGTTCGCTAAGGGTTTCTGTTACAGGTGTTTGGGCCTCTGCTTTAGTTTCTTGGGTTTGGGTCGCAAAGCGTCCTAGCACTTTCTTGGCAACGGCAGGATGCAGCACGGCCTCGCCCCGATAAACCGCTCGTATCGCCTCCACCAACTCTTTACCTCGAATCGTTTTGAGCAAATAACCTGCCGCACCTGCTTTCAGCAAGGCAAAGACATATTGATCCTCATCGTGGGCAGTCAGGGCCAATACTGTGATCGTTGGACGGGTGGCCTTGATTTGGCGCGTAGCCGCAATTCCGTCTAGTACAGGCAAGCCTATATCCATCAAAACCACATCTGGTTGTAACCGGGCCGCCATCTCTACGGCAGCGACCCCATCTCCGGCGGCTCCAATTACCTCTATATCTGGTTGGCGGTTTAATAACTCGGCGGTTCCTTCTCTTACTACCGCATGGTCATCTACCAACAATACCCGAATCTTATTTGGTCTTACCGAATCGCTCTGTGGCATCGAATGTACCTATGATCTTCTGCTTACTTCCTTCTTGTTTTATTTTCATCTTATTATACCCTATAAAAAGACTGCTCTTCACTTCGCAATCCGTTTTGATTCGGCTGACCGCCACTATAGGCGGGTAAGGTTCCTAACAAAATTCAACTATCCTCGGCAATCAGGTCAGCCACAATTCGGGCAGATAGAGTGACAAGGGGTATTCCGCCGCCGGGATGGGTACTGCCGCCCACGAAATAGAGACCGTCTACTCCTTTGGCTCGGTTGGGGGGACGCAGGAAGGCACTGAAGCGATTATTGGAGGAGAGACCATAAATTGCACCCCGCTCGGCATTATAACGTTGGGCTAGGTCTAGGGGAGTCATAGTGTATTCTAACTCGATGGCAGAGTTCAGGTCGGTTAGTCCAAATTCTTCCATCCGGTTTACAATTAGATTGCGGTAGGTTTGGATGGCCTTGGGCTTTGCCCAATCAAAAGCATCGGAGAGATAAGGCGCATTGACCAAGACAAAGAGGTTAGATTTGCCGGGCGGAGCATGTTCAGGATCGGTCTTGCCTGTCCAGCAAATATAGATCGTAGGATCAAGTGACGGAACTTTGTCCTCGAAAATTGTGGCAAACTCACGGCGATAATCGCGGCTAAAGAGAATATTGTGGTGAGTTAGTTGGGAATATTGGCGATTTAGACCCAGAAAAAGGACAAAACCACTGCAACTTGGCTCTAATTTGCTCCAGCGCGACTGATTTACCTTTTCTTTGAGCAGATGAGAATAGGTGTAGGCGACATCGGTATTTGCCACTATAATATCGGCGGCTACCGTTGCACCACTTTTCAGTTGCACTGCTTGGACTTGTCTGCCGTTGGTCACAATTCGCTCCACCGCCCATTCCAGCCCGGTATGAATAGTTACACCTAATTCTTCGGCCAACTTCTGATAAGCTTGGGCCAGAGCATAAAGGCCACCTTGCACATACCAACCACCCATCCCAAGCTCGACATAAGGGATAATATTGAGTGTAGCAGGAGCCAGATAAGGCGAAGAGCCATTGTAGGTAGCATAGCGGTCGAAAAGTTGCACCAAACGCGGGTCTTTGAACGAGGCGGCGACCGCTTGATGTACCGTGCGGAAAGGATCAATCTTGAACATATCGCGCGGGTCTAATTGGCGCAAATCGCGGAGGGCATTGAGACCCTGAAAAAGAAAGACCTCGGCGGTCAGATCGTAGAGGCGGCGGCTATAGGCCATAAAGCGGAAGTAAGCGGCGACATCATGTGGCTCCAGTTTTTCGATTTCGGCGGTCATCTTGGAGATTGAGTCGCTAGTCTCAAAGATAGTATTTTGTGCATCGGGGTAAAAGTAGCGGCAAATCGGTTCGATTGGTATTAATTTGGCATAATCTTCCAGTTTTCGCCCGGCCATTGCGAAAAGTTCGCGGTAGACAAAGGGCATAGTGACAAGTGAGGGGCCAGTATCCCAGCGAAAACCGCCCTTTTCTAGCAGGTTGAGCTTGCCACCAGTACGCTCATTCTTCTCAAAAACCTCCACCGAACACCCAGCGACGGCTAAGCGGATAGCCGTTGCCAAGCCTCCCATACCAGCCCCAATTATAACTATTTTCTTTTTCTCAGACTTGAGCATTTTTTAACCTAGAGCGATTTCATCAGAAAATAGTAACGATCAAAACCCTAAAGCGAAGATTCATCTCCGGGCTAAATATAGAAGTAGCGAGGACATGTACCTTCGGGTAGACTACACCGTGCTATTGGGCTGCTGACCCTTGCACACCGCCAAGGCTTTCAAAGGTACGCCGAACTTCGTTCGAGCCAGACCGACTAATCATATCGCTCCAGACCTGAATGGTGGTTTGCTGATCCCAACCGTAACTATGGGCCAAGATACCGAAACCATATTCATCGTTGCTGACGACGTGATGTTCCAACGAATCCATTTCGGTGTGATTGAGCTTATTCAAGACCGCTAGACGCTCTATCGTAGAACTGCCCTTAACTTCTCCGCCACCTTCTTGCCCACTCAAAGTAGCCTCATTCTGGTTCGGACTAGCAACCTTTACCTCAGACAGAATCTCCGTAGGCAGAACCTGTTCACTCAAAGTAGCCCCATTCTGGTTCGGAGTACTACCGACTGATGTCCCAGAACGTACCTGCACCCGACGTTGGGAGGCCTCCTGCAAGCGGAGCAAAGTTATCTTTAATAGCCCAAGATCAAGTTCGGCATCTACCTGCTCCGCATTAATTGGCCCCGGTAAGCGAATGGTGCGTTGAAAAGAGCCTGTATACCGCTCCCGGTAGACGTAGGTACCTTGGCGACCCTCTTCTAATTGTTCGCTTTTTCCCCGTAGAGTAAGTGTATCCCGATTGATCAGAATTTCTATATCTTCGGCCCGCACTCCTGGTACCGCAGCGGTTAGCTCATAGCCGTTCTGAGTTTCGTTTACATCTATTGCTACCCCCTGATTTTGGCTACCATTGTTCGGAGGGTTACTCAAAAGTCGCTCATCAAACCAGCGATCCATCGCTTGGCGCATTGTTTCTATGTCCCAAAAGGGGTTCCAGCCTTTCATACTCATTATAGTTGTCTCCCTTACTTTCAAGCTGTTACTTATTACAGTTGATTTGCTACTAATTTAAGTATAGGCATAATCTATGCCAGATCAGATTGGTTTACCCTAAACACAAAAACTTGACCCCTTATGGCGTGGAGGGCTCCTGAGACTGCGCGTTAGTTTAGCAACGCGAGGATGTTATCAGAGTAAAATTTTGCGCCCGCGGGTCGGAGATGAATGCCATCATCCCAAAATAGTTCAGGTCGATTCACACTAAGGCTATGCCAATCTAAAAGGTAGGTATTTTTATAGCGTTTCACTCCTGCTTCTAGCACTTGATTATTCGACTTTTCCCAAGGACGCGGCACTTTCACATTTACAAAGACTACCCGGCGGACACTCGACAGTAGTTCCATTATTTGATCGAATTGCGTGGCACTGAAAGTGCCATTATTACCAAGATGAACTACTACCACCTCCCCAAGCCCTCCAGCATCACGACGAGTTCGCAAGTGATTCAACGCTGTGGAGACTTGTAGACCAACCGAGGCTTCCATATCGAGCCCACCCATTGCTTGCTTTAGCTCTTTAGCAGCACCCAACATCACCGAATCACCAATAGCAAAAACCCGAACTAGTGGTGCTTCGGTAGGTAGGGGAGTCGGATTCGGTGTTGGTGACACCTCTATTGCTGTAAGGTTAGGCGTGGCGGTCGCTGGTGACACCTCTACTGCTGTAGGGTTAGGTGTGGTGGGCGTAGGTGCTGGTAGGATGCTTGTTGGCTCAGGCGTGAGTGTTGCCAGGATGCTTGTTGGCTCAGGCGTGAGTGTTGCCAGGACGCTTGTTGGCTCAGGCGTAGGCGTAAGTGTTGCTGTTAGCTCAGGCGTGGGTGTAGGTGCTATCACCTCACCTGCTGGTAGCCCTAATGTAACCTCAAGTTTGGGCGTTTCTGTTGGCACAGACGTTAGGGTGGATACTATCGCCTCGCCTGCTGCTGGTAGCCCTAATGTAAACGCAGGCGCAGGCGAAGGCTCGCTGATTGGTAGGTGCGTTAACTCAGGCGTGGGTGTGAATGTAAGCACCTCATTTATACCTGTCGGTAAGCTTGCGTTAGCATCAGGCGTGAGCGATAGCGGTATGCTCGCAGGGTCAAGTGTGGGTGCGATAACCACCGCCAAGCTAGGACTGACCGCTACTTCGGTTGAAACCGATTCGGTTGGAATCTCGATGCCCTTGTTTACAACTGATTCACTTGAGCTAAGTGTTAGATTTGGAGTTGGGGTATAAGCAAGGATTAGGGTTGCAGTAGCCGTCTCCGATACGTTTATTACCTCCGTCGGTGGTATAGCCGAAGCAGTTGGAGCCAGCGTGGTTGCCACTGCGGTTGGAACTACGCTATCCGAAATTGACCCCACTGCGAGATAGGGTGGCGGAACTGGAGGAGTGACACTCCAAAGAGCGACACTTAATGTACCACCAAATAGCACCAACAATGCGGCAAACCCACGCCGTTGCCAACGTCCGCTACTCTTCCAGCGCCGCCCGAAGGTTCCGCGCCGGAAAGGAGTCTCGATATAACGATAAGAGAGCTCTACAACTACGCCTGTGAGACCCAAGCGCAGGGCTAGTAAGGCCCATCCGTCGAGGGGTAGGTCAAGTTGGGGTCGTGTGAGCATAAAGATAGGCCAATGCCACAAATAAATGCCATAAGAGCGCAACCCAATCCAACGTAGTGGCCCCCAACCCAAGAGGCGTGATCCTAAGAGGGTGTTTGGCTGGATTACTACCGCTATCACTGCCACTGAAAGAAGAGAGACCACCGTAAGGCCACCTTGGTAAAGAAAGGGATCGAATTGACTCATTTCCACAAAAAACCAAATTAAGCCACCAAGTGCTACCAAACCTACCAAATCCAGCAAACGGGGAGAAATTCGGCCCTTAACCCAGCCCTTTTTGTTGGGTGGTTGGCTTGGTAGATAACCAAAAGCAAGCGTCGCTCCTAGCAGAAGTCCGGCGGCGCGGGTGTCGGTTCCGTAGTAGAGCCGCGAGGGATCTACATCGGGTAGGTAGAGCATCACCATAAGGCCAACCGATAGTGCCACCCCAACTAGCAGGGCAAAAAACAGCGGTTTGGGCCGCAAAACCTTCATTAACCCGCTAAATAACAAAGGCCAGAGCAAATAAAACTGCTCCTCAACTGCTAGTGACCACAAGTGCTGGAGTAGAGGAGGCCGTCCGACCGTCTCAAAATAAGATTTATGACCAAAAACTAGATACCAATTAGTAACGTAACTAAAAGCAGCCAGCGCATCACTCCGTAACCCTGCCACCTCGTTCGGTAGAAAGATCACCGAATAAGTAAGCGTTGCTACCAACAGCAAATAAAGCGCGGGAAGCAAACGCCTAGCCCGTCGCAACCAGAAAGCCTTTAGATTGATCCGGCCCTCCTGATTCCACTCCTTGAGCAATAGGGCGGTTATCAGGTAACCACTGATTACAAAGAAGACCTCTACGCCAAGGAAACCACCCTGCACCCAAGAGAGATCCGCGTGGTAAAGTAACACGGCACTAACCGAGATAGCCCTTAGTCCATCGAGGCCGGAGAGATAGGGTAATCTCATCCGGCTCTGCACCTCTTTTGGCTCCTCGGTTTGCGCTACTTTTTCTTTCTTCGGTATTTTTGGCTTGGTCTGCAAACTAGCTCTGTTCCTTCCGCCTGTATTGAATGGCCTCGGCTAAATGGGCGGCCTGAATATTTTCTGAAGCGGCTAAATCGGCAATGGTTCGGGCCAGTTTGAGTACCCGATTATAGGCCCGAGCCGAAAGATTTAATTGACGAGTAGCCGCTTTCATTAAAGTGGTAGCGGTACTATCGAGTTGACAAAACTCGCGAGTTTCGGCTGGCCCCATTTCGGCGTTAGTCAACAATTTCTGATTGGGTTTACTCTCTTTATTCTCCTCCGTTACGGGAGGTTTAAAAGCGGTAAAACGGGCCAATTGTCGCTCGCGGGCAGTTTCGACCCTCGCCCGAATTTTGGCGGAGGGTTCACCCAAGCGACCATCGGCCAGTTTTTCATAATCAATTCTAGGAACCTCGATGTGAATATCTATCCGATCCAAGAAAGGCCCACTCAACCGCTTCTGGTAGCGCGTCACCATAGATGGGGAACAAGAGCAAGCGTGACGAAGATCACCATAGAAACCACAAGGGCAAGGATTCATAGCGGCCAGCAGGATAAAATTAGCCGGAAAGCTCAGCGTACCACTGGCCCGACTGATGGTGACAGTTTTATCTTCAAGGGGTGTTCTTAATGTTTCTAGGCTTTGCTGACCAAATTCGGGCAACTCGTCCATAAAGAGTACCCCCCGATGGGCTAGGCTGATCTCACCGGGGCGCGGAATACGTCCTCCGCCAACCAACCCAGCATGGGAGATAGTATGGTGGGGAGCGCGGAAAGGACGCTGGCGCAAAAGCGGAGTCTCCGGCGGTAGCAGACCACTCACACTATATATCTTAGTAGCTTCTAAAGCTTCTTCTATGGTCAGGCGCGGCAAGATGGTAACGGTGCTACGGGCCAGCAGCGTTTTACCACTGCCCGGCGGCCCAGACATTAGCAGGTTATGGCCTCCAGCAGCGGCTACTTCTAACGCCCTTTTCACATGCTCCTGCCCTTTGATGTAGCAAAAATCATGGCTGGCAACCTCTTGAGGCCGGGAATTACCGCCCTCAAAATTAAAGGTCTCATAATTAGGGCGGTAAGGAGAAAGCAACTCTTCCTCCCGTAGGTGGGCAATCAGGGCGGCTAAGGAGGGTACAGCAAAGACCTCGATATTTTCCAACAGGGCGGCTTCGGCAGCATCTACCGCTGGGACAAAAACGCGCTTCACCCCACGATCCCGCGCTATCGAGACCATCGGTAAAATACCGTCGGTATGTCTTAGTGTTCCATCCAAGGATAACTCTCCCAAAAAGAGGCTACGCTCTACCTCGGCCACTACCTGTTCATTAGCCAGCAAAATACCCAACGCAATTGGTAAATCATAGGCTGGGCCTTCCTTCTTGAGGTCAGCCGGGGCCAGATTCACGGTTATTCGTTTTTGAGCGGGAAAAGCCGCCCCACTGTTTTTAATCGCGGCTCGTACTCGTTCCCGCGCCTCTTGGACGGCGGTATCTGGCAACCCTACTAAAGTAAAGCTGGGCATACCCTGTGCGTTTATGTCCACCTCTACTTCCACCAGTGCCCCTTCCAACCCGATTACCGCACAACTAATAACTTTGGCAAGCACCGTTTTGGCTCTCCTATCTACTATCGTTTCCGCTTATAAAACAAGGAAAAACTCCTGAAAGATTTTGAGAAAAGATTTTGACCACAAATAATCAGCCACGCCTAGTTAAACCATTTTGTATAAATATAATAATAGCTAAATCGACTCTAGTCAACCTCCTAAAGGCAGATTTCAAAGCAGGTGACACGGCTACTATGCCCCTACGTCTCTTCTAAATTGGTAGGGGGTTTGTTTTCCAATAAACCCCTTGTAGGCTGGCCTCACATTGGGCGTATGCCATACGCTACCCTGCTGATAGTTGCCCGGCCTAATTGTAAACTCTACTTGAGAATGATATAATCAAGCTAGTACTGATAGTGTGCCAGCAAGCGAATAATGGCTCTTCATTGTAAACTAAGAATATATAAAAATTTGAAATCAATTAATGATTTAGTTAAAGGTTGCCGGGAACAAACCGAACTTTACAGCCAGCACGGGGATTATGATCCCCGCGACTGTTTTGAACTGTGGCGGAGAGCAATAGTTGACCGAGATGAATCGGCTTGGACTGCTTTGGTAGAACAATATAGCAACTTCGTGCAAAAGTGGATTTTACAACGCCTTGGTAGCACCAGTTCGATACAAGTTGAAAGAGATGTCTTGATGAATGGAGCCTTCTTCAATATGTATCGTTCCCTTAGCCCAGAGAAATTTACTAGCTTTACTAATTTACCAGCCATCCTGAAATATTTAAAGATGTGTTGCTGGACAATAGTGACAGATTATCTACGTGACTGGCAAGAACGCCGCTTTGATGTCTCACTCGACCCAAGCCTTGACCAAGAAGAAGGGGGCAACACTCCCCTAGAGGTACTCCCTTTGGAGGGTACTGATTTGGTGGAGGTCGTGTTGGATCGCGTAGATCGTCCCGCCTTCTGGAATTTAGTCTGGAGTAGGCTGGAGAGCCCTAGCGACCAACGGTTAGTCTATTTGCGCTATGTGCTAGATATGCCACCACGTGAAATAGTCCTGCTCTACCCACGCGAATATCCGACCGTACAGGAGGTCTATCGCCGAAATAAAAACTTGCTATGGCGACTACGTAATACCAAATTAAACGAATCTTAGCCAGCCCAGTAAAAGCAATTTAGCACCACAATCTAAAACTGCTTAAAATTGACTCGTAAAAACCTAGAGCGATCTCGTTTATAATAATAAGAAATCTGAAAATGCTGCTTAAACCTAATAAAACGGATAAAATGGATAAAGGTTGCAGTGAATTAGCATAGTTTTTAAGAGGAGTTATTCTTCTCCAAACCGGGACAATGAAATTGCAAATTAATAAATAGCTCAAGGAACAGAGTAAGATGATTGATATTATTGGCTGTGTAGACCCTGATAAGGTAACAGATACCGACTATTTAGCCCTTATAAACAAAGATGGTCGCGCCGAATTTGATAAACATCTTCGAGAGTGCCCCTATTGCCAAAATGAAGTTGCTCTCTATCGTAAATTCGATAGTCTAATTCATAAAAACTTCCGCTTTCTAAGCTCTAGCAAGCGGTTACTTTGCCTTGAAACTCAGAAAGTAGGCGAATATGCCTTGGGTTTATTAGGAGGTATCGAGGAACGCAATGTAGCCGCCCATTTGGAGGTTTGTTCTCTTTGCCAAGAGGAATTTAAGAGCCTACAAGCTTGGCTACCAGAGGAGGAATTAGCACCTACCCCAATTAGCTCTAATCTTCAGAGTAGGGGCGTATTGAATACGCCCAGCCTATTGCATACGCCCAGCCTATTGCATACGCCCAGCCTATTGCATACGCCCGAAGAATTAGCACCTACCCCAATTAGCCCTAATCTTCAGAGTAGGGGCGTATTGCATACGCCCGATGTGGGCAATTGGCTCCGCAAAGTGATTGCTACGCTTATCACTCCTCGCCCCTCCCTTGGTGGTTTTGCTCTAGCAGGGGTACGTGGTAATGCTACCGAACGTACTCCCCAAGTCTTTCAAGCGGAAGAAGTTCAGGTCACGCTGATGGTTCAGCAGGCGGGGCCAAGGTGTAGTGATCTTCTGGTGGAGGGGTTGGTACAACGCTTAAACACCGATGTGGATGACTTAGAAGGAGCCCCGGTACGCCTACTCAAAGATGCCGAGCTACTTGCTACCGAGGTAATTGACGATATTGGGAATTTTGTCTTTGAAAGTGTCCGTTCTTGTAAGACGTTTGACCTAGAAATAACCTTATCTGACAAAATCGTCCTAGTTCAAGATATAATCACGAATTAGACTTGCCTTGTAGCGAGCAATTCCTGCTATATAACATATTGACCTAGATAAGGATCGAAATCATGGTAACGGACAGTTCAAGTGTGGAAGAGTTTGTCCGCAGATGGGAAGAACATAACTCTTCCGAAGAATTACGCCACTTCCTAGAACAATCCATCCCTTTTATTACCGATGAGGCAGTGCTTCGGATGAAGGGGCGTATCCTAGAAATCTCTTATTCTCAAGCACCCCGTGTGGTAAGGTTGGCCGAAAGCTTAAAGTATGCTGCCAAACTTAGCCAACAACCACTCCACTCCGTCTATGCCCTGATTACTGCTGGAAATCTGGCTAATCAGGAGGGTCAACCTCAAGAGGCCATCCGCCTTTATGACTTGGCTCACCAGCAGGCTCTTGATGCGGGTAGTCCACTTGAAGCCGCCCGTTCTTATATCGGTAAAGTTTGGGCATTACATAATCAAAGCCAGTATAAAGAGGCGATTGAAGTGGGCGAAGCGATTCGCCCACTCCTGCTGGCTGCAAATGAATTTCAGGCGGTGGCGAGTGTGGATAATAATCTGGGTAATAGCTATCAGGGTATTGCCGAATATGAACGAGCCTTGGCGGCTTTGGAACGTGGGATAGTGGTCCTTTCCAACCTCACCACTCCCCATAGCCGTGCTTTCGCCGCGATGATTAAGTACAATATTTCCCTTATGTTATTGGATCAAAACCGTTACCAAGAAGCTCTCCTGATTGCTACCGAAGCGACCCACATCCAACAAGAACTGGGCAATACTGTGGCTCTCGCCGCTTGCCAAGCAACCATTGGTCTTTGCAACATCCAGCTCGGTCATTTCAATAAAGCCCTCCGCGTACTGGATGAAGCCCGCCCGGTCTTTATCCAAAACAATATGGATGGTAAGGCCATCATGTGTGATCTTAATAGTATACCTTGCTACTTGGCACTCAACCGTTTTGAGCGGGTGGTCGAATATGCGGAGGGTACAAGAGCAAGATTGCAGGCTAAAGGGCAAAACATAACCTTTGAGATGGGTTTAATCCACCACTATTTAGGTATCGCTCTGGATCATCTAGGTCAGCACGGTGAAGCGATGGCAGCCTTTGAGCAGGCGCGTCAAATCTTTACCGCCATTGGTAATCTGGTCCTTGCTGCTAACCCTACCTTTGAACAGGCCGAGTTCCACTTCCGGCACGGCGAGCTTGAAGAAAGCGAGGCTCTCTGCCTTCAAGCCGCCCTAATCTATCAAGAACAGCACTTTAGTGTCAATAATGCCCGTTGTAGTCTCCTCTTGGGTAGGATCAGGTTGGCCCAACACCGCTTAGAGGAGGCTCTTCATTTGGTAAATATGGCCCTAATGGCTGGAAGAAATGCCCAAATCCCTTTGCTGGTCTATCAAGCTTTACTTTTGCAGGCCGAAATTGCTGAATTTAGGGGCGAACAGACCCACGCTTTAGAATCGTATTGTGCCAGTTTGACTGCGGTGGAGGAGATGCGTGGACGAATGGCAGCAGAAACCCGGGCCTCCTTTGTCGAAGATAAAGAAGTGGCTTACCAAGGGGCAGTGGCACTTAGTTTAGAGTTGGGCGATTGGAGCCAAGCCCTTAAGTTGGTAGAACGGGGCAAAAGTCGCGGACTAGTGGAACTCTTAGTCGGGGAACTAGATGTGCGAATTAAAGTTAGGGCAGAAGCCGACCGCCCACTGGTGGCCGAACTCGAAAAATGGCGTATCAAGCGCAACCAACTGGTAAGTCAGGTGGCTACCACTCAAAGTGCCGCCCTTAATGCGTTACGGGCCACAAGCTTGTTGGAAGCCCCATCCGAGAGTACCCATCTGAGTAGGCAAGCCGAGATCAAGGAATGTGAGAAGCACATAAGTCTACTAGCAGAGCAGTTGCAGGTCCGCAATGCGACCTATGCCGAAGATGTGGTCTTACAACCACCCGAAACCCGCCTTGCCACCGAATACCTAGAAGAAGGAACCGTTCTGATCGAGTATTATATCTGCCGGGGGGAGGTATTGGCCTTTGTGCTAGATCGTTCCAAAGTAGTAGCGGTACGCCGTCTTACCACCAGCAAGGAGATCAACCGCCACCTCTCTTTATTCCGCCTCAATCTAGCCAGAGTTACCCATCTTCTAGCCGAGAACCTAGAACCAAAGGCTAAGCAGGAGCGGCTCAAACAGGCGGAGGACAATGTTCGCGCCTTGTTGTATAAGCTCTACCGCCAGTTAATCACCCCCCTAACCGAACACCTTGAGGGCTATAGTCATCTGATAATCGTGCCGCACGGGGTTTTGCATTATCTACCCTTTCACGCCCTCTACCATCAGCCCACCAACCGTTATCTATTGGAAGAGTGGGAGGAGATCAGCTACTTGCCGAGCGGCAGTCTCCTAAGTTTCTGCTACAAACGCGGGCAACGTCCACTCGCTGAGCGTGGTCAAGGTGCGTTAGTGATGGGCTATAGTAGCGGTGGAAGCCTTGCCCATTGTCAGAATGAGGCCCAAGCAGTCAAGGCTTTATTGACCACCAATCCGGCTATTGGCCCTTGCCAGCTTTATTTGGAAGAAGAAGCCCAGCACCAGCGTTTTGAGGCCGAAGCCGGGGAGCGACAATTGATTCATTTGGCTACTCACGCTCAATTCCGCCAAGACGACCCACTCTTCTCGGCTCTGCTCTTGGCAGACGGTGAATTGACCGCACAGGACTTATTTAACTTGGAATTAAAGGCCAGTCTCGTTACTTTTAGTGCTTGCGAAACCGGGTTAGGGAAGCTAGGTGGAGGCGATGAATTGTTGGGCTTGAGTCGGGCTTGTCTCTACGCGGGAGCCAGTTCGCTGGTTCTTTCGCTTTGGCGGGTAGAAGATCAAAGTGTGGCGGAGTTGATGCAGCTCTTCTATACCCGACTATTAGCAGGCAGACGTAAAGGAGCGGCTTTGCGTCTAGCTCAAGTTACCTTGTTACAAAGCGAAAGCTATCGTCATCCGTTCTTTTGGGCACCCTTTACTCTTATCGGTCATGCTGGTTTACTTTAGTAGTAAGGTATCTTCTCAATAAGTAGGGGTTTATTGAATAAACCCACCTCGCTTTGGGCGTATGCAATACACCCCTACCCCGAAATTTTGAGAGGATACGTAATAAGAATAGTTTCCAATTCCGAAAGGTAGAAAAATGCGAAAAACCGAGAAATTACACCCTAAAAATGTAACGCTAATTCACGCACCCTCCATATTGGTAATTTCAGGCAAACCTACTGAACTTGACGAATTTGACCAGAAAGTACAAGCAGGCGAGTTCAAGGAGGTACTTGGTAGCTCTCAACCGCAAGCTGCCGACCTCGGTTCCTTGCCCCCGATCTACGCTTACCAGAAAGAGCAAGGAAAATGGCATACCACTAACCTGACCCTAAATGGTCAGGTTCCGCTTGACCCCCATGCCAGTTTTCAGCAAGCCCACCACCAGCGTCCGGTGCAGGTTCGGCGCTACTTGCTCGACCCCAGCCACGATGAGCCTACCCTTGAACTAGGTCTTAGGAGGCTCCTCCGTACTCGTCCAGAGCATTTTAGTTCACTAGAGGTACACCTAGAGCATATTTTTCAAGCTAGAGGTGGAAATAATTGGGGAGCAGGTGGCCCCACGCTGCGCGAAGCACCGCTTAAAGCGACTGGTGGTAAGGTGGAATTTGCTGAACAGGAGTGCTTTACCCGGCTTGGTATCACCCAAGACGATAGTCGCCCTACTGGTAAGGGTGTCACCGTAGTGGTGGTAGATAATTCGCCCGAAGTCGCCGAGGTTTGCCACAAGACGATTGACTTCTGGCTCGACGTAAGCCAACTTAATGATAATGCTGCTGCTGCTTCAATACCACCACCTAGTGAAGAGGCTAAAAAGAGCATCTTTGAAATACCCCCACTTAGCAATGTCCCTGAATTTACGGTTGGAGATCGCAACCGCCAACATAAGGAGAATCAACTGGAGATTAAGGAGTTACAGCCTTTTCACGGTCTGATGATTGCTACCTTGATCCGCCAAATTGCCCCGGACGCTACGATTGTGTTGGTGAGGGTATTGGATAAAGAGGGTGAGGCGGCAGGCACTACCATTGCCCATGCCCTAGAAATAATACAGTACTTGAAAGAGGCTAAAATTGAGGCTAACGGGCGCAGAGTAGTGGAAGATAAAGTGGTGGTTAACCTTAGCTTTGGTCTCTTCCGCTCACAGGTCGAGGGGGTGGATGCCACTTATATGTTGGCGGCCTGTGACCATTTTTGCGCCAACCCTGAAAAATCGCAAACTGGGAGCCTAGAAAACTTGATTGTGGCTTGTAGCGGCAACGATTCCTTTGAACTTCACCCCCAAAACCCGGAGGAACCAGCCGCTTACGGCTACTTTGCCGATACCCATGCAACCAATACCAACCTAATTGCGGTGGCCGCTACCTCTGAAAAGCCGGGCGAATATGCTTGGTTTAGCAACCAGAGCAACCTCGGTGCGCCCGGCTTTGACTTGGTCTTGGACTTAGGCAAGTTTAGTACTTTCGCCCCCCACCTTAGTCGCTACGTAACTTGGTCGGGTACTAGTTTTGCTACGCCCCTAGTAGCGGGTAGTGCTGCCGTGCTATTGAGTGCTACCAAAGCACCTCCCGCCAACCAAATCAAAGGCTTGCTTTGGCGAAATGCTACTCCACCGAAAGATTGGAATGGCCTTCCCGAAGTTAATCTAAAAAAGACCCTAGCCGCCCTTTAGGTGTGGAATGCAAAGCTTGACAAAGTAAGGTTAATGATTTAAGATAAAATACCCTAGTGGGGTATACTACTCAATAGATTGTTCAGGAGGTAAAAAGCAAAGTGAAGGAACTAACTTTTGATGTACCGGGTATCTCTTGCCAGCATTGTATAAATGCCATTACCAAAGAGACCCAAGCCGTCGGGGTCACGGACGTGCAGGTAGACTTGACCAGTAAGAAGGTCTTTATTACTTTTGACCCAACCAAGGTGAGTGAAGAAGCGATAAAAGAGGCCATCGTCGAAGAAGCAGGCTATGAGATTGCCGGTAGATACGAAGGACGGGTCACGGCCTCGCCCACCGAGGGCAAGCGTAGCCTAAATATGGCTTAGACCCTACCCTAGGAATAAAGAAACTAAACAAAAATCGTATCTTCTCAATTGGTAGGGGTTTATTGCATAAACCCGCCGTAGGTCAGCCTCACATTGGGCGTATGCAATACGCCCCTACCCCGAAATTTTGAGGTGATACCAAAAATCCTAGCCTGAAAAACTAGAATTTTTGTTTAAACGAGTTTATCTCTAGTAAAGAAACTACTAAATGTAGACACCACCGCTGATGCTGATGGTCTGAGCAGTCATATAGTCGCCTTCGGCGATTATGTAACGCACCAAAATGGCGATCTCTTCGGTTGTACCGAAACGGCCCATCGGGATTTTTTCAAGGATGCGCTGGCGAATATTTTCCGGCACCTCCCAGAGCATATCGGTTTCGGTGAAACCAGGGCAGATGGCGTTGACGGTGATACCATGCCGAGAAACTTCCAAGGCGACCGACTTGGTAAACCCGATAATACCGGCTTTGGTGGCGGCATAATTGGCTTGACCGATGTTACCACCCTGTGCTACGAAAGAGCTAATGTTAACAATCCGACCACTCTTGCGGCTCAACATGTGAGGGATTACATGCCGGGTGCAATTAAAAACACTGCCAAGGTTGACATGGATTACTTCATCCCACTGCTGCCGGGTCATATTTTTAAGCGTCTTGTCGCGGGTAATACCAGCGTTGTTGACCAAAATGTCAATCTGGCCGAAGGTCTCAAGAGTCTCTTTAACCATTTCGCCTACCTGATCGTAGTCCGCTACATCGGCTTTTACCACCAGAGCCTTTACGCCGAGTTCCTCAATCTCTTTAGCCAGCGTCCTAGCCCCTTCATCACTGACATTGTAGTTGACCACTATATTAGCACCAGTCGCCGCCAATTCCTTAGCGATTGCCCGACCAATACCGCGCCCGGCTCCGGTAACAATCGCGGTTTCCCCATCCAATCGTTTTGCCATGCCTCTCTCCTTGTAACCATCTAACATCCTGTTATCGCTTCACAAATAACCCGAATATAAGATACCAGATTTACCAAACTTTAGCTAGTATACAGGGTTTGGATCCCTCGGTTAAGGCCATTTTCTTTTCAACTTGGGCTTCTAGTAGTATCATGGGTCTAATGCTAGAATTTTTAGGATAGCTCCTAAGGCAAGGTTCATACCGGCTTTACACGCAGACTGGTCTTTAGGATGGTACT
>JACAUC010000107.1 GCA_013390945.1 Candidatus Chloroheliaceae bacterium | reverse complement strand
AGTACCATCCTAAAGACCAGTCTGCGTGTAAAGCCGGTATGAACCTTGCCTAAAAATAATAAGTCATTCGGCTAAGCCAGAAGGAGAGGACTTCCAGAAATTGAAATAGGAAAATGGCACTGACCAGCAACACTCCTGCCCAACCACTGCGCCAAAGCCGTCCAAAAAAGGCTCCAGCAGCCAGAGCCACCAACGGCAACAAATAAAGCTGGAAGCGGCTCTCCAGACCAATTAGATAGCTTAGAAGGGCAAAGGTAATTACTGTCAGGGTCAGGGCCAGTAAAGCACCGCCCAACGGTGTAATACCTCGCCCAAGTTGCCTCCAACCCGGTCGAATTAGCCACAGAATCGCTCCAGTCAACGCGGCCAATACTACAATCAGGCCAAATTCGTAGACCATATTACGCCACAACCAAAGAATAATATCGCCCACTAGGGCTAAAGTAAGCTTAAATTGAGCCTTATTACCGGGGGAACTCATCAGATTCAGCACCAGCCTATAGTAGAGCAGAAAGGCCATGAGCAGTGCCGAAACGTAGCAAGCCAAGAGGTAAAGCGCATCTCGCCGCCCGGCTCTTCCTCCCCACAAACCCAGAATGGCTACATAAGCCAGCATAAAGCCATTGGCAAAGAGGAATAGACCGTAGTGGGCAGTAAAGACTAGCACCAGCAAAGCCAACGGCAGCAGATAACGCAAAGTAATAGCCAAAAGCGGCCAGACTTGCCTCCGCCAACGCTCCACCAGCCGACTAAAATAACGTTGAGCCAAACTTGGTCCAATCGGACTCTCCTCAAACTCAGCCACTTCGGTCGGAGTGGTTGCCAAAGGCGCGGACGAGTAGGTCTTGGTACTTTTGGATACGGACGAGGGCGACTCAGGTTGGGCAAGTGGTTTCACCAGCAGGGCTCGCCAAATTTTTACCCCCTCCATTCGGCTTAGATAGCTCAATGTTCCGGTAGTTACACAAATAAAGAGAAGCAGAGCAAATACACCAAAAAGGTTAGTATGGTTGCCTTGCGAAAAGATATAGTAGGGATATTTGCAAACAGTATAAAAGGCCGCCGCCAACAGCCCTGCCCAATTGCTACCCTCCTCCCACTCGCGTTCGAGGGGCAGCGCAGCCACTTTTACCCGGTTCGGAGGGTGGCGAAAGAGGCCCGAAAGATAGAAGATAAAGAAGACCTCGCTGGCCTGCAAAAGCGAACTAGCCACTTTGATTAATACCCCAATACCTACGTCGTCAGTCGGGACAAGATTTGTAAAAGGCAGTAGCAGCAGATAGTAGGCTGGTGGATAGGGTGCTAACTGACCATTAGGTAGTTCTTGGGGAAAAAGCAGATTGCCCCGCATAACGTCCTGCAACCGGTGAATATTGAGTCCTAAGTCACTGGAAGTAAACATAGGATGCTGCATAAAGCCCCACAACATTACAAACTGAAAGAGGAAAATCGCCGCCAACCAGCCCATCTCGCGCCGGGTTACTTTTAGGCCCAGTACCTTGTAAACCTTTGACCCAATTTCAGCTACAAGAAAGACCGCCACCCACATAAAGAAGATGCTCCGCACAAAATCACGCGAAATTAGTTCGGTCAGGTTGAGCCGATCAAAGACCAGCCAATAACTTGCACCCGCCAATAATCCGCCACTCAAGAGCAGGGCATAAGGAGGAGTCAGACCTATTGAAAGAAAGATCAAGAGTACCAGCATTGAGCTAATGACTAAGGGGATAAAAATATCGTCGGGCGGACGAATCAAGGGGAAGAAGGTCTGTTGGGCTGGTTCCACCTTGAACCAATCGAGTAAGATGCCAAGTTTACGGTAATCCCGATTACCCGGTATTACCTCTGCCGGAACCCATACCGCACTCTGAAGTTTGAGATGCAGATTACCATCGGCGAACCAGTCCGCCGGAACCGGAAAACTCAACTCGTAAAGGTCTTCACTAGTAACCATCACCAAATATGAATCTGGAACTTGATGCTTTTCATTCACCAAGATTTTCAGGTAAGGCTTAGGAGCAAGACCCGGCGAAACCCGCAGGGTCACGGTTAGCGGTTGGGAACCCAAACCGGGTAAATCTATTTTGCTCTCAGACCTAGCCCAACGATAGTCGAAACCATCCCACTCCTTGCCTCGCTGGGCCTCTGCGGGCTCCTTAGCCTCAAAGCCCAAGACATAAGGCTCATCTAGCCGGGAACCAACTTCGATTTTATAAGCAGGTTTGGCTTGGTAAGCCAGCCCAAACGCACTGACCGCCAGAAAGAAAACCGCAATTAAAGTTAGGCAACCAAGACTGGCACTAAACCGCCGCTTCTGCTTCACCCTCTACGCTCCATACTCATATTCTGCCTACTCTTCGAGGCTGAGTCCTTTCAAATGTACCGTAGACACCGTTACTAATTACTGACTATTATATCCCCTAACATTATACTATCTTGACCCTCTACCTGAATACGTCGGTCGGTAGTAGCATCGTAAAGGCCCAAGATAACCCGGTAACGACCGGGAGAAAGATCGGGCAAGGGCAAAGATTGGACATCCTGAAAAGCATCCCCAACCAACCACCGACGAGTATCGGTCGCGGG
Source organism: Candidatus Chloroheliaceae bacterium (assembly GCA_013390945.1). GTDB lineage: Bacteria > Chloroflexota > Chloroflexia > Chloroheliales > Chloroheliaceae > L227-5C. Next base: position 15,504 of record JACAUC010000107.1, on the reverse strand, counting down.
ATCTAGGGGGGCCAAATCACGTTGGGCGACCAGTTGGTTGTGTTCGTCTATTAAATGAACAAAGACTTTAAGTTGTTGCGCGGGACTACGCTCCACCCGCCATGCCAAGCGCAAATCAAGGATCCGATTAGCTGTCACTGCACTAGAAAGATGCAGCACCCCCTCCGAGTCGGGCGGATCATAATTGGCCTGACCCTCAAAAGAGGTGCTAAGACCAAAAGGCTGCATTAGCAAGCCGTTTTCAAAGTGCCATTCTCGCAGACTAGCCACAGACCGCACCCGGTAGAGTCGGACATAATCTATCGGAGTGGGTAGCCCACTAGCCGTCGCAATATATTCTACTGAGCGTGGCGTAAGCTGCGGCAGAGCAATTTTACCGTCTAACGCTGCCCAACCCCCCGCAGGCAGACCAAGTGTAACTAGGCTCTGCCCACGCGGTCGCTCAAAAAGCTCCTGAATCGTACCCACGTCGCGATTTTGGCCTAGTGCCTGCCCAAGCAACTTGCCTAACCCCTTCCGGTCTATCTCTAGGTTTAGATAGAGCAGGTAAGAAGAGCCATCAATTAGGTATTTGCCGCTAGGCAGACGAGCCGAAGGCAATCCAGCCATAAGATTATAGCCCGGATCTAGGGCAAAAAGGGCAGTCGCCCCGGAGGGTTGGCTTTGGATAAAATTGGCAACCGGGCCATAAACCCGATCATAATCCACCTTGCGCTCCGCCTGCCACTCACTCAAGAGCAAGGGAAAGGTCAACACTAGCAAGCCTAGTAGCCCAACCCGATAAACCGGACGCAACACCGCCCCTAAACCACCCGCCAAAAGTGCTAGAGGCAAAGCCCATTGCACATAATACCAAGGATGGAACGACTTGCTAAAGATAAAGATCACCAGTAGTGGCACACTCCAAAGTGCTGGGAGAAGGAGGTGAGCCAGCATAGGCGCAGGGCGACGTAGCACTAGCCAAGCCAAAAGACAAAAACCTAGCCCTCCCAAGAAGACCGTCAGGGAAGCTTCGGGATAGCCCGCAATCCGGGCCACCTCGTCCAGCCCCGACCGTACCTCCTGCGGACGCAACATCTGGAAGAAGACTTGCTGGCGTAAAACCTCGCCCAGTCCGGCCAGCCCAATAAACGGCCCTTCAATTAAAAGAAAACCTAGCCCTGCCCCGGTCAAGGTTAGGCCCAGTCCACGCCAGTCGCGTCGGTAAAAGAGATAGACCAGCAGAGCAAAAATTAGTGCTATCCCCGGCAACTTGGTAAGTGCTGCCGCGGAGGCCAAGCCACCCGCCATCACCAACCAGTGCCACCGCCGACCCCTTGCGGCTCGCTCACCCTCCAAGAAGCAGCTAAAGCCGACAATTGCGACCAAATTAGAGACATTTTCCAGCATGGCAATTTCGCTGGCCCGACCATCTAGGGCATAAAGTAGCCCGGCAATAAAAGCCGCGCCTAGGGCAAAGGCTCCTTTTTGGAGAGTAGCCCACAGCCTTCCAGCCGCCCAGAAAGTACCCACCACCGTCAGCAATCCTTGTATTACCGAAAACCAGCGTCCCGCCAGAAAGGTATCCGGCCCTCCAGCCTGTAAGCCAAAGAGCTTGAAGAAAGCGGCAAAAAGGGCAAATGTACCGGGGGGGTGAGCCGTAAAAAAGTCGCGGTAGGGCAGATGTCCGGCAGCAAAAGCCGCCGCACTCGAATAGTAGACCATCTCATCGTAATTAGGTTGTGGGAAACGACCGAGACTATCTGGCAAAAGTTGGGCGGAACGTTGCGCCCAGCCCACTATCAGCAGCACGATTAAGGTTAACCCAAACAAGAGCCAGCGCAACCTTTTTTCCCGGTTAACCTTTTGGATTTTGGGATTTGGGATTTGGGAAGTAGAGACCGAAGAAACGGGAGCGGGTAGCTCTTTGAAGAGCAGCACTAAAGCCGCGATAAGCCAAATTAAGAGTAAAAATAGCGGGAAAAAAGGAAAGGGACTATTTAACGCATCGAAAGGAGTAGGACGAGTAGCAGGCGAATCAAAATCGAGGCTCAGGAGTGCCGCCACCATTTGCCAACCGCGCACCGGAAGCCGCAGTGCTACCGCCAAACCCAACGTGCTAAATAACAACCCTAACCGAGCGGCCCATTCCAAACCAGATTTTAACCAAACGACTAAGCGAAACCCGCCGTACACCGAAGTGTCAACCGAGGGAGGAGTCTTTAGAACCGGATCTTTGATGGCCTTTTCCTCTCCAAGAGCCTGAAATTTTACCAAAATGCGCTCTAATTATGCAGGTTTTGCGTTCGGATTATAACAAAAGCACTTGATGCGGTCAAAGAGGACTTGCGCTACGGGGGTGCGTCAATTTTTTGCGTAAGCTATTGCCAAACCTAAAGACCTGCCTTTAGGGATGACCCGACCGGAAGGCCAGCCTGCATAAATGTCAACGTAACCTGGGTTGGTTGTCCGGCTGTTGCAAAGTCGAAGAGCTATCCAATCTGGCAAGAGTAGTGGTAAGTGAAAATCAACTGGCGGAGCAGCATCCTACAAGATTTTGGCCTAAATCAAGACTGGAGGTATGTCAAGATCAAATTTCCCTGACCAAGCCTCTGTTGAAAAGCCCGCTTGTGTAGGATGCTGCGCCAACTGGTTGCCGTCAGTTGATCTTGACCTACCACCTAACTTGTCAGATCGGGACTTTGCAACAGCCCTAGGGTTGGTTGTCCGGTCTATGCAGCTAAAATCAGTTGAAATCGGTTGAATTTAACACCTAGCTAAAAATCAACTCATTATCAATTTATCAAAACTGATTTAGATTTAATTGGATTTCACAATAAACCGCTACCTATTGGGATGATACGTGTGCTACCCCTACATTTGAGCAAGCTTCAATGGAGTGGTTCGCCACAATAACCACAATTATTACTAGAAGCCGGATTTACTTCATTACACTTGGTACAGGTGATCGAAGGTTGGTTCATAATTAAACATCATACTTTGGCGTAACCCGGATTAAGGCCCTGATTATTTTCTTTACCAGCAAGGGATAATCCAGTGGGGCAATTTCTCATCGGAATTGCCCCACCTCCAAAGAAATAGAGCTAACCAAAATCACCTGATAAAGCAATTTCCGCTTCCGCCATAAGTGAGAAGTTGCTCGGTCAGGTGATTGATTATTCCCCACTTAACTGCTATAATATAATGAGATACAGCTATCAAATCTATTCATCACTATTACAAGGGTCATTTAACCGAGATTAAGTTAAGCCCTTTTTCATGGACGATCTATTCAGGAAAGGAGTTTTTATGGCAAAAAAAGAGAAAGAGACTGCCCGAAAGAAAACCTACCGCGAAACCGATAGCGTCTGGAAAGATTTGCTCAATCGTTACTTCCCCGACTTCATGACCTTTTTCTTCCCAAAGACTTATCAGATCATCCATTGGGAACGAGATTTCGAGTTTTTGGATACCGAATTGCCCAAATACAGCAAAAGACCAGTGGTAAGGAGACTGAGGCTGAGCCTGTTGAACCAGCTATTCCTTTACCCATACCCATAACTGAGGCTGAGCCTGTTGAACCAGCTATTCCTTTACCCAAGTATTACCCAAGTATAAGGTACTCCATCATGTGATATTGACGGGTGTGAGCGAGAGCTACCTACCCAACCAATATGAAGTTAAGGAAGTAGACGGCAATAGATCGGCTTTGGGCTATCCAGTGGTGAAGCTGATAGATTATAATAAGGACTGGGCCAAGTTGGAAGCGGAAACCAACCTTTTTGCTTTAGTGGTAATGGCCCATCTTAAAGCTCAGGAACTCAAGGACAAACCCTATCAGCTTTTGAATTGGAAAGTGCGGCTAGTGGAGATACTCTACCAGCGAAAATATGCCAAAGAGCAGGTTAGGCAACTACTCCGGTTTATAGATTGGATCATGGTTTTGCCCAAGGATTTGGAGCTAGTGGCCCAAGAAGAGTTAACACGATTGGAGGGAGAAGAAAAAATGGCTTATATCACCAGTTTTGAACGCATCGGGATGGAGAAGGGTCTGAAGGAAGGAGCCTCCGACATTGTATTGCGACTTCTAAAGCAGAAGTTTGGCGGCGAATTAACACCCGAAATCGCCCAACAGATTAGCACACTAACCTTAGCACAATTGGAAAACCTCACCGATAATTGGTTGAGCTTTTCCACTACGGCTGACCTTGAAAGTTGGCTACAAGTGCAAAAAGGTTAGGACCAATTTAAAGGGAAACGGTTGGCCTCGGTCAACCCGTGACCAGCACCACCCTAACCATCACCTTTGCCCTAACCAATACCAACATCATCACCTTTAGCGGTTCTCTAACCATCACCTTTGCCCTAACCAATACCAACATCATCACCTTTAGCGGTTCTCTAACCCCCAACATCCAAGCGGGAATAGAGATAGATGGTGGTAGCGTCTGTAGCTCACCTCCAGCAGTGGTTATCAAGGGCAATGGTGTTAAGTAAGGGCATAAGATTATATCTACAGCATAACGCCTGCTAACAGCGTGTTACAGGCTCGAACGCACTCCGCTTTTTGCTCTTCGGCCTCATCTTGACGCAGGGATAAGCTTTCGCTCCCCCCGGTCAGGTCGAAATGGAAAGTGGTCGCTGGGCTAATCTTTTTGACAGGTAGAACGACAGGATAGAAAACCACGAAAGTATCATCATCGGCCTCGGTCAGTTGCGCTGGGGTTAGGGTGGCTAGGAAGCGGCGCAAACCGCGCTCAGTCCGATAAGTCCGGTCTACCCAAGTTAGGGTGGTCTGGTCTAGGGTTTTGTCCAACTCGAACATGGCTCTTTGCTCCTCTATTTTCTAAAAACTAAAATGATTGTATTAGGGTAAAATAGGAGGCCGGAATAAGGCTAAACGTAGAAGATGTAGAAAGGGGAATAAAAGGATGAATGAGCAAGCGGAGGCAGTGCTAGGCTATCTTTCGCGCCGCGACAAGTGGTTTTTGGGGGGCGGTAAAGCGGTAATCTGGGCTCCCGAATTTCCGCTGTGGCTAGATAAGCCCGGTTTCTGGGATCATGCTTGCTACCTCGATTACCGGGTGGGGCCACTCTTTACCCTTTCGATAGTAGACCAACGGGGCCGGGAGGTAAACCCACGCCTGCTGGAGCGTTCTTGGCAACCGGATCATTCTACTCAACTTAGCCGCGATAAGAGCCGCGACCTGACCATCACCGAGCGACGGGCTTTGTTGCCTTGGGACGTGCTGGCCTCTACTTTTGAATTTGCCAACTCTCTACAGCAAGACCAGACCTTTGATCTGGTGCTATGGACGGCCCAAGAGCGCGAAGGTGGCACTCGTCAAGGGTCAAGCGTCTCCGAACTGGAGGGCTTTAGGGTACGCCCTCACGATGGGGTAATTATCTCCCGGCGGAGAGTACGCGAGACAACCGCCGAGGAAGGGGTGCTAATGCGCTTTGCGGTAGCCCTAGGAGCCAGTCGCAAAGCTACTTCCTATAGTGTAAAACTCTCCGACCGCCAACCCAACCAACCTCACTGGCGTTTTTCGCCCTTCTACGAAAAGTTGGCCCAACACGGCACACTTGGCAACGAGGCTCCCGAAACTACTTCACCCGCTTTTGAGGGTCTGACTTATTTTGGCCTACACTATAAAATAACCGTTCCGGCTAATGGCCGGGTGCTATTTACCGCTTTTGCCTCAATTGCCAGCAGCGAAGAGGAAGCCTTGGTGGGATTGGCAACTGCCCGTAAGGAAGAACAACCTGTTCAACCATCAGCCCAAACACCCCCGCCAAAACCCGCCAAAGAACGTCGTCCCACTTGGCCTGCCCGAAAGCAGTGGGTGGAGTTTTTTGAAGGAGTACCCTCGTTTACCTGCTCCGATCCTTTCCTGCAAAAATACTACTGGTATCGTTGGTATGGGTTGCGCCTCAATACGGTGGAGCTTAAAGATGAACGTCTGGGCTTGCATTATCCTTGTGTTTTTGAGGGCGTTAACCTAGGTTGGTTTCGGCAGCACATTAGCTATAGTGCCCAATGCCATATGTTTGAGACGCGCTGGATGCACCACCCGGCAGTAGCGCAGGGTTCCTTGCTGAATTTTATTGAGAACCAGCAGGCGAATGGGGATTTTCCCGGTGCCATCAAAAATATCTATCAAGGTGATCGAACGCTCAATGTGGGGGTAGCGTTTTATCACGCCAATTGGGGGCAGGCTTTGCGCGAGGTTCATCGGGTTCACCCTGACCGCGCCTTTTTAGCCAAAATCTATGAACCACTAGTGCTATACCTGCTCTATTTCGACCGCGAACGCGACCCAGACCAGACCGGGCTTTATGATGTGCTAAATCATTGGGAAACCGGCCAAGAATTTATGAGCCGCTATCTAGCAGTAGACCCGCAAGCCGCTCAAGGCGGCCCTTTGCGCCTTAAAGGGTTGGACGCAACTACCTATATCTACCAGTTGCAGGAGGCTTTAGCTTGGTTGGGTGAGCAGTTGGGGAAACCGGACGAAGCAGGACGTTGGAGCGCAATGGCGGCTAAGACCCGCCAAGCGGTTTTAAGCTTGATGTGGGATTCACAGCAGGAGTACTTCTTTGATCTTAACCCGGCTACAATGAGCCGCATTGCCGCCAAAACTCCCCTTGGACTCTATCCCTTTATGACAGGACTAGCTGGAACCGCTCACTTAGGAGCTTTTTACAAACACCTCTTCAATGAGAAAGAGTTTTGGACACCCTTCCCAGTGCCTACCACCAGCCTAGATGATTCCACTTTTAGCGCGGATGGTGAGTGGGAGGGGCAACGCCTAGTCTGTCCTTGGAATGGGCGCACTTGGCTGATGACCAACAGCCACGTAGCGGAAGCGTTATGTCAAGCCGCGCTCAACCTTGATCCCAGCCTGAAGCCACGTGCGGTTGAGTTTATGAACCGCTTTATTCGGATGCTCTTTTTAGAGGGTGATTTGGAACGGCCCTCCTCCTACGAATATTATAATCCCTTTACCGGGCAGGCTCCTTACTTCCGGGGTACGGAAGATTATATGCACAGTTGGATTGTGGATTTGATTATAAAATATGTGGCTGGAGTGCAGCCCGGCGATGATGGACAGATTTTAATTCGCCCCTTGCCCTTTAAGCTGGACTACTTTACGCTGGATCGCCTCAAAATTGCCGGACATACCTTGCGCGTAACTTGGCGCAAAGATGAGCAGACCCTCACTGAGCTAAGGCAGGCTACCCGGCGGCGTAGCCATTCCAAGCTATTAGACCCGGAACCAGACGCACCCATTGGTCTGACGGTCTACGTAGATGAAGAGCGGGTTCTACACCAGTCTAACCTTGAAGCAGTGGTTATAAAGCTTTGAAAGTTTTATTGGTGCAACTGCCAGTGCCGAATAATCGTTTGAGTAATTTGCCGTTAGCTTTGGGCTACCTGAAGGCCAGCGCAGAGGCAGCCCAGATTCCCGGCCTCCAAGTAGAAATACTGGAGCAAGTGGCCCAAGATCGTGGCGGAGATGTTTTTTTGCTGGAAGCTATATTGCGCCACGACCCTGATCTAGTGGGCTTTTCGCTCTACACTTGGAACGCCACTCGCGCCTTAACGCTAATTCGCGCCCTGAAGAGAGTCGCTCCCGAAATCCTAACTCTCGCGGGTGGCCCGGAAGTCAATCGCGACGGTGATTTTGTCTTGGCGGCTGGCAAAACACTGGACTTTTTGGTGGTGGGTGAAGGGGAGCGCACTTTTGTGGAGTTGTTAAAAGCATTTGCGGCAGGAAAGCAGAGGTTAGAGCAGGCTCTACCAACCCTTGCCGGGTTAGCCTATCATCCGTCGGCCCTTGGAGAGTGGCACTTTAACCCGCCTCGTCCAGCAATTGAAGACCTAAACTTGTTACCATCGGTCTATCTGTCCGGGGCGTTGGATGGGTTCTTGGGCCACTTTATGATGATCGAGCTATCGCGCTGGTGTCCTTCTAAATGTAGCTTCTGTTACTACGGGCGGCAAGATTTACCACCGGGGGGCAAGCGTTATTTTGAGCTTGAGCGGTTGCGCCAAGAATTACTCTTTGGTCTGGAGCATGGCGTGGAACAGGTTCATTTTGTGGAGGCCAACTTCAATACTCTGCCCCATCTACCTCAAATTTACCAAATGATTCGGGAGATTGGCGCGAATAAACGGATACGTTTTTATGCCGAGTTGCGCGGCGAGGCCATTGATGAAGCCGAAGCCGAGCAGTTAGCGGCCTGCAATTTTGGTACGGTAGAATGTGGCCTGCAATCGGCGGTGCCGGAAGTACTGGCACGGGTGCGTCGCAAGAACCACTTGCCCCGGTTTATTCGAGGGATTCACCTGTTGCGTGAGCGGGGGATTGAGGTTTTTCTGGATGCGATTCTAGGCTTGCCCGGAGACGCGCCCGAAACTTTTCGGCAAACTCTCCGCTTTATTGAAGCAAACGAGTTGGCTCCCTATGATCTCTTCCATCTCCAACTTTTGCCCGGTACGCAGTTGAAAGCCGAAGCCGAGCAACATGGGCTACAGTGGCAATCTGCCCCGCCCTATTTTGCTTTACAAACCGCCCAACTAAGCTTTGAGCAACTTTGCGAACTCCGCCAAGAAACGCTCCAACACAAAGGCGATGATCCCGCAGAAATTCAGGGTTTGCCTTTGCCCAGCCCTTTTTCTTTAGTAGAGCCAGAAAATTTGGTGCAAGCTTCCTTGTTAGCCTTAGATGCGCCGATAGAGCGATTAGTGTTTGAACTGGAAAGCGGGAACCAGTCCCTTGAGCTTCCGAAATTGGCCCGGAAGTTAGCGAGTGAGGTAACGCTTTGGCTACGGTTGGGCAAGTTTGAGTCCTCCGAGTTGGTGGAGACGCAAACGATTTTAGCTAAGCTCTCCGAACCAAACCCCACCGGGGTCTGGCATATTTTTATCGAGGGGGAGCGACCCTTGACTCCATCGGAACGGAAACAACTGGTACAAGCCATCCAACACGAGGTGGGCTATTTGGATCGGTTGGCCGTTTTTGCCTTAGCCGAGCATGATCCGAGCCGTTTTCCTGAAAGCCCTTCAGTTAACCTTTACGAGGTTGTAGCTTGGCAACCCCAGTTTTTAGCTTTAGCCGGGCCAAAAACACTCTGGCGCATAGCGTTACCTGCTGAAGAGACCATCACACAATGGAGTACCCGGCTAGAAGAAGTGGCGCAAGCTCCCGGCTATGGCTTATGCCTTAGCTTTCCACCGTCCGTCTCTATTTCTAGTGTGCATATACTACTAGAGGGCTTTGCACTATTAGGAAAAACACTCTTTCTAACCAACTTGGAACTTGCGGCTGGCTTAGCGGCATCTAAAGCGGAGTCAGTGAATCCTTTCCCGCTTACGGTGCTACTCAAAGGTAGCACGTTTTGTTTGCAGCAACCCACTCTAGCCGAATTAGACCGCGCCGCTTTGCGCTGGGCCTTAGTCTCTCGCCACCTCAGACGCAAAGCTACCACCGGACTGAGCCGCCACCTACAAAAGAGTTTTTAGAATCCGGCGGCTTTAGATCGTTCTAAGAAGAGTTTGCCCTATAAAGGTTAGACTACTAAAACCGACTTACCAGTTGAACCGGTAGCTTGAATTGTAGGGGTAGCTCAATCGTGGTACGGGCAGGGTCGGTAGTCGGAGCCGCTCCCGCTTCATACAGCAAATTTTCCAACCGTTCAAAACCCTGATGGATACCGTAGGCTAGTTCTGGCCCGGTAATGCCCACAATTTGTAAAAATTCTACCCCTCCGCTCGATAAATCAAAGCGAGCATCTATATCACGGGGATGGGTAAGAATCATACCACGCACAGGAGTGGTAGGTAGGGCTGGATTAATAGGGCCGTTGAGCGGCATCCAATCGTGCCAACGAAACAACTTACCCTTCATCCGCTCATAATAAACCCCAATCTGGTAAGCACTAAGCCGATGTAGCACATCCACTGCCCAACCCGCCCGCTCAGGGGTACGTAGCAACAACTCATAACCGTAGCCACTAGAACCATTAGGCTCCAGTTCTGCCGGATTCTCGACTTTCCAAGGTTGGCTGAAAGCACTGGTGACATAGATCCAATCAGCATGTTTTTCGTTAGGCGCAACCTCAATTACGGCATAATGTCGCCAAGTGTTGTCAATTTCCTGATCCGAACCAAGAATGGCTCTTAATGTTTCAAGGGGAAGCGGAATAACCGTATCCGGCATTAATCCAAAGAGCGACGGATAAATCTCATCCTCGCGCCTACGCCAAATCTCTTCAAACCAACCTTGGCTGGGAGGAGTCTCAAACTCAAAAACCACTTTTTTCCTTTCAAGCTATCAAATTAGCTACGTTTTTTTAGTTAATTTTGCTGCCGCCGCTTCATCCAACATCCAAATAAGTTTGCCTTGCTGGGGTCGGATGAGTTGGCTGGGATATGTCTGAGGCTGATACTCGCCTTCGAGAACACGAGCCAACGTACTAGCTTTATCTTCTCCAACCACCAAAAACCAGATTTGGGCGGCCCGGTTGATGGTAGGTGCCGTCAAGGTGAGGCGTTCCGTCTTTAGTTGTGGCACAAAATTAGCCGTAACCGGGCGACCATGCTCGTGCAAAGCACTTGTGGCTGGAAAGAGCGAGGCGGTATGTCCGTCTGCGCCCATACCCAACAAGATCAAATCGAAAGAGGGGAAATTTTCTGGACTAGGACCATTACCATGTTCCAAGCCAAAAAACCTTTCCAATTCCTTAGCATAAGCTTCCGCCGCCTCTTCCGGCGGGTCTTCCCCGTGCATCCGGTAGCTATTTTCCGGTGAGATAGGCACTTTTGAGAGCAGAGCCTCGTTTGCCATCCGATAGTTACTCTCCGGGTGGTCGGGTGGTACACACCGCTCGTCTCCAAAAAAGATAAAGACTTTGCTCCACTCTATTTGCTCCTTATAAGTTGCCAGCAAACTATAAAGTTTCTGAGGAGTAGAACCACCCGAAAGGGCTAAACTAAATCGCCCGGTAGCGGCAATTTTAGCTTTTGCCAGTTTAACAAGCCGTTGTGCCGCCTCCCGATTCAACGCTTGCACCTCCGGGAAAACTTGTATCTCTAGCATCGGGCCAGAATTAACTGGTTGCATATAGCAAGCCTTTCTTTGAAAAAGAAGAGAAGAAGAACTTATTGCCTTTCAAAAGACGCAAGCCCAGACTGTAGACTTTACGATGATACGATTGTACGACGCTCCTAAAAGAGAGTCAACCTGACGCACACCCTAAAAAGAAAAATAACTTGACAGGAAGGGAGCTTGCTTCTACAATTAACAAAATTAAAAATTTTTTGGATAAACAGGTAATAGCGATCTCTTACAAGCTGGGGTAGGCCGCAATTATAAAAATTATGTCAAATTATACGTCGTTGACCGCTCCAATTTTGGCCTGGTATGATATTGAGGGCCAACAACATAACAAACCATTGCCCGACGGAGAGTTTTATATCGGTCGCTGGCCTGCTAATGATGTTGTGGTAGCTGACCCAACGGTCTCTCGCCGTCACGCCACCATTATCTACAAACATTTGCGCCATTACCTAATTGACCAGAGTAGTTCGGGAACCCTGCTGAATGGAACACGAATTACCTCCAGTGAACCCCATCTACTTAAAGATCAGGATCTAATTGTTATTGGAGGGACTCAGTTTACCTTCCTCGATCCTTTCAAAACTATCAGCAAAGCTCAGTTTGATAGCCTCGGTATGGCTGAATCGGCTCCAACTCCGGTGGCCCCGCCGAAGCCGCCTGCTCACCCATTAGTACACGGTGACGATTTGAGTGTCAACCTTGAAACGGGTGAAATACAAATAAGTGGTAAAGAAGTACCCCTCACCCCCAAAGAATTTGCGCTACTAGCCTTGCTCTATCAGCACCAAGAGCGAGCTTGTACCCGACCCGAAATCCGCCGCGCAGTTTGGCCGGAGCGCGATGGAGATGATGAGCAGGCTGTCAGCGATGAAGAGATTGATGGATTGATACGCCGCTTACGCCAGAAAATTGAGCAAGACCGCTCCAATCCGCGCCATATTATTACTGTGCGTCAAGTACGTGGCTACCGCTTCAAACTTTGAGAATAGCAAAAAATGCGATCTCTTCTACATCGGTAGGAGTTTATTGCATAAACCCTGTGGGTCGGGAAACCGCGTTAGAGGAAATCCGCCAGTCTCTTCCCCATCAGTAGGGGTTTATTGCATAAACCCGCCCCAACGTTACCCCAACCGTTCAGCTTCATAGAAACTTTAGCTTAGCCATTTCGTTATGCTATAATGAGTAAGCCTTTTCTCTTGATTTGAAGTAATTATTATCTCATAAGGCTCAAGGAGGGTTTTTTATGACCGCACAGGCCAAAGTAGCTGTGTTGAAAACCAAAGCGGAAAGTGTATTAGAAGACTACCAACACTTGATGCAATTGGCCGACTTTGACAAGCATCTCGATCCAACTAAAACCACTATTCTAAAAGATAATATCTCTTGGCACTTCCCCTTCCCAGGTGCTAATACTACTCCTTGGCAACTGGAGGGTACTATTCTAGCTCTTCAGAAGGGTGGCTTCAAAGATATTAGCTGTGTCCAAAATAAAACGGTTGTTACCAATGCTTTTAAAGGCGAGGACCTTAACAATTATCTGCCACTTTTCAAAAAGTATAATATCCCCGTACTCTACAATTTCAAGCCAGAGGATATGACGTGGATTAAGTATGAGCCAAAGGCTAAAATGCTGGTATTGGATAAAATCTTCCCGGAGGGGATTTACATTCCTGAGTACTTCTTCAACAAGAATATCATTCACCTGCCGACGGTAAAGTGCCATATCTACACTACCACTACTGGCGCGATGAAAAACGCTTTCGGTGGCTTGCTCAATACCCACCGCCACTACACCCATAGTTGGATTCACGAAACGCTGGTTGACCTTCTAGCAATCCAGAAGGAGATACATAGCGGTCTTTTTGCGGTGATGGATGGCACTACCGCTGGAAATGGGCCAGGCCCACGCACGATGATCCCGGTCATCAAAGACTATCTCCTAGCCTCGAACGATCAGGTAGCAATTGATGCGATTGCAGCCAAGATGATGGGCTTCGATCCCTTAACAATACCCTATATCAAGTTGGCCCACGAAGCCGGGCTAGGGGTGGGTGATCCACGCGAAATTGAGATCGTCGGTGCTGATATTTCAAGAGAGAGTTGGGGTTTCCGAGTCGGCGATAACGGAGCCAGCCGAGTTGGGGATTTGATGTGGTTCGGGCCGATGAAGCAGTTCCAAAAACTCTTCTTCCATACCCCACTGGTCAACGTCTTTGTGCTGGGGAGCGAAGTTTATCACGACTACCTACGTTGGCCGAACCTAGACCGACGAATCTTTGAGACCTGGCTAAATAACTCTGAATGGGGCAAACTCTTCCAAGAGTACACCGTCCATCCGGTCGGGGCAAAGTAGGTACTAAGATAGATTATAGTTATCAGTAACCTATGAACTGATAACTATAACCGCAATAGGCTCGGTTAACAGACTAGTTGCCCCTACCTATGGAAATGTTAATTATAAACTGATAACTATAAATTAATGTATAGCGATACAATTAGTGCCATTTCAACGGCACTGGGCGAAGGTGGGATTGGGATTGTGCGGCTAAGTGGACCAGAAGCTTTCACTATTCTCAAAAGAATTTTTCGCACTCCTTCGGGCAAGCGTCGTAACCGCTTTGAAAGCCACCGCCTCTATTATGGGCAAGTGGTAGATCCTGCCAAAAATGTGCGCGACGTGTTGGATGAGGTGATGGCGGTCTACTTAGTTCCACCCCGGACTTATACCCGCGAGGAGATGGTGGAACTAAACTGTCACGGTGGGATGGTTCCGCTAGAACGGGTGCTAAACCTAACGTTGCAGCAAGGAGCAAGGCAAGCCGAACCGGGCGAATTTACGTTGCGGGCTTTTCTCAATGGACGGATTGACTTGGCGCAAGCCGAAGCGGTAGTGGATGTTATTCGCTCAAAAACCGGGCCTGGACTGGAACAGGCTCTTAGCCAATTAGCAGGTAATCTTTCGCGCCGGATCGCCAAGGTGCGCCAACACCTCTTGAGCAGTTTGGCTTGGCTCGAAGCGATGATTGATTTTCCCGAAGATGATGTGCCACCAGCCTCGATTGCTCCTCAGTTACAGCAAACCCTCACCGAATTAAACGAACTGCTGGCTACCGCCGAGGCTGGAATGATTTATCGGCAAGGTATTCGGGCCGCGATTGTGGGCCTGCCCAATGTGGGCAAGAGTTCGTTGCTCAATGCTCTCTTGCGAGCCGACCGCGCAATTGTGACTCCTATTGCTGGAACCACCAGAGATGTAATTGAGGAGACGGTAAATATTCGGGGAGTGCCAGTGGTATTGGTAGATACCGCCGGAATTACCACCACCGAAAATATAGTGGAGCAATTGGGCATCGAGCGCAGCCGTCAGGCTCTTTCCAGTGCCGACTTGTTGCTCCTAGTGTTGGATAAGAGCCGTCCATTACTAGAAGGTGATTTACAACTCTTGAAGGCAGTACAAACCGAACTAACGGAAAGGCCGGGAAAACGTGCCTGTTTGGTTCTCAACAAAGACGACATTAGCCCATCGTTGCTTGACCAGACGCAACTCAACCAATTGCTACCCAACGTGCCAATAGTCGAAATGTCGGCTTTGAGTGGGCAAAACCTCCATACTTTAGAGGAACAGATGTTTCGGCTGGCTCTAGGTGGGCAAAATTTGGCAGGACAAAGCCTGCTAATTACGAACGAACGCCACAAACGCGCCTTAGAACGCGCCCGTGAACATCTGACGGCAGCGATAACTAGTAGCGAGGCTTTATTACCTGCTGATTTTGTTTCGATTGATCTAAGGCTCGCAATGGAGGCCTTAGGCGAAATCACGGGCGAAAGCGTCCATGACTCACTCTTAAAAGAAATTTTCGCCAATTTTTGTATTGGCAAATAGCCTATAAGCCTCCTATTTATTTCTGGTGTAGGTGCGGAGTTGGTAAATGTATTTCGTGGGCGCTGGCGGGTAGAGCTTCTTTGGTTTTTACCACTTTCTCCATTTGATCCATCACTTTGTAATCCCCTTCGATAATTTCCAGCGGAGTACTATTAGCCACATCCTCTTGCTGCCGAGCCATTTTTCTTTTGAGTACCTTCTCGCTCAGGTAGGTAAAGAGTGCCAAACTGAGCAACAAAATGGTGAACTCGTCCAACAAGCCCAACAAAGGAATCAGGCTCATTAGCCGGGCCACCGGGGTAAAGAAAAAGAATATAAATAGGAACGGTAGGATTTTATAATAAAAAGGCACTCGCCCATCGCCCAGATAACGAATTGTGCGGGGCAACAGCGTAAAGAACCATCGCATTTTAAGTACACCAAACATTTTTATTTCCTCTATTTTTATAAGATTGGGTGCAAATCGGGATTAGAAATCCCTCCTACATTTACATTTTTCGGGATTAGAAATCCCTC
>JACAUC010000106.1 GCA_013390945.1 Candidatus Chloroheliaceae bacterium | reverse complement strand
CAGGTGAGTCACCTAACCAAAGAGGTAGAGTTGTCTACCGCGTTCTTGTAGGAGTACGGCGTAACCTGGGTTTCGTCCGCCGATTTTCCCAAAATCAAGTTCTAACTATCAAGAGAGTCACCTTTTTGCAACTGCAACCATACTTCAAGGTCAGCAAGGATAGAAAAGCTCAACAAATGGTCGCCTAAGTCTTCTAATTGCGCTAGGGTTAGAGTACCAATTTGCCGCTCTATTTCGGGTGGAAGCTGCCCAATCTTGCGCTTGAGTTGCCTAAGCACAATCTCTGCTGCTCCAGATTGTTGACCCTCCTTAATGCCCTCCTTGATACCCTCCTTAATGCCCTCTTCTCTTCCCTTCTCCAGACCCTCCTTTAGTCCTTCCTCTAACCCTTTTTTGATACCCAAACGCTCAAAGCTGGTAACATAAGCCATTTTTGCATCCTCCTATAAATGAGCTATACGGGCTTGAGCCAGTGGCTCCAAATCCTCTGGTAAGACCATGATCCAATCTATAAACCGGAGCAATTGCCGCACTTGTTTTTTCTCATAATTCCTTTGGTAGAGTAGCTCCACCAACCGCACTTTCCATTCTAATAACTCAGTACTCTGAAACATAGCAGAGTATGTAGCTACTCTGCTACTTAGAACCTTTTTGCACTGCTTTGCTTTGCAAATATTCCAGAAATGGGAACGTCCGAGTTTTCTTGCTAGGAGTAGCCGCACTTTGGTCTTGGTCTGGCTCGCGATCCTGCTCGCGGTGAATGATATATAGTTGCTCGCGGTTTCGGGTGACAGCCACATAAAGAACATTGCTCTCTTGTACTCGTTCCCAACCCAAGGTTGCTTTTGGAAATGGCATTAAATATGGCCGAAGAATGAATACTCGTTTGGCTTCCAATCCTTTAGCCCGATGAACCGAGGAGAGCCAAACCGTGCCAATTTTATCAGAGAAAATCTGGCTGATAACATCCTTCAACTCGGTGACGCTCTTAGGTTGCGGTTGGGCCGACAGAAAGATTGCTTGCAACGTAGCTAATTTGTCGTGGATGGTCTCAATCAAGGACGGTGAGGCTCCCTCGCTAAGGATGATCCTATAAGCCACTTCTACCCTCTTTTCTTCTTCTAGCTCTAGCCAAGCTAAAAAGCTATTACGGTTGAAGATAAAACCACCCTCTTTTTCGGCTTTTTCCAACGGCGTAAGGATGGCCCTTAGATTCCGTCCAATGTCTTTCCCGCGTACCCTAGCTTTAATTCCCTCTCTGATTAGCTCAAAGCAAATCTTAATCAGAGGTGCAGTGGTGCGACAAAGGATGAGATCACCCGCCTTGACCACACCCGCCAGTTCATCTTCGGTTAAATCCTCAATCACTGCGCCTTTTTTAGCATTAGGCGCGGCTAGGATGCTACCCGGATAAATGGTATCCGCCAACTCTACCGTCGAACGTGGGCAGCGATAGCTAATCGGTAAGGGAAACTCGGTGGCGTTAGTGCGCTTCAGAATTAGTTGTTTAATGCCGATCTCGGCACAGTTGAAACCAAAAATGCTTTGATGATGATCTCCAACGAACAGCATCCGTCCACCACCACCACCACCACCTTCACCTTCGGCGGCGGCGGCGCGGCAGCGCATCACCAGTTCAAATTGGGCGCGGCTCAAATCTTGGTATTCATCCACGAAAACCCATTGAAATTGTTCTGGTGGGGTCAGGTCTAGGACGTAGGGTAGCCAAAGCATATCCTCAAAATTAATCCGATGTTCTTCCAAAGCAACTTCCTTGCCTCGTTCGAGAAGGTCTCTGGTAGCTACTAGGACAGTTTCCCAGAAACGCAAAGCTTCGATCAAATCATAACGGAGAGTCAGAGCTTTCATTGCGGCTTCATCATTCGGGTCAGTCAAAGTAAGTTGGGCCAATCTGATCAATTCCGTGACTGGGTAGAGATAATCTTTTGCGTTTAATTGCCGCTTGCCCAAATAAATCTGTGCCAGTTTCTCGTATTTGCTCTCATCGAGAAGAGGAAGAGGCCGAGTAACGTTGCCATTATTGCCTTTGTTGCCCTTTCCGCCATAAGAACTTCTTGCTCCCACCACGCCTGCCACACCACTATTGCCGCCACCACCACGTAGCAAATAATGGCGGAGAGTAGCCAGCCCCAAACTATGAATAGTGCTGGACGATACTAGGCACTTGCCATTGACGGAGCTACTTCGCTGAGCTAGTCCGGTCTGTCTCAAGCGTGGTTGCAACTCATCGGCAATCTGTTTGCTGAAGGCTACGATCAGGACGCTTTGCTCTAACTCTTTGGGCAATCTTCGGACAAATTCAAGTAAGGTGGTGGTTTTCCCACTGCCCGGACAGGCATCAATTAATCCGTCACCTCCGTTGGGCGTTTGCCCAAAGGCAAAGATAGGATGGTGGTACAGGTTTGGTACAAAGCCTAGAGACGGAGAATAGGAAGGAGAAGAGTGGCTTTGGCTACCATCACCATCACCCCCAAAATTGAAATCAAAGCCCATTTGTACATATTTACCGCCTTTAGATTCAGCCATCCTTGCCTTCTTCCTGAACTCGTCTAGCCTTTGGTTACTGACTTAGGACTTAGCTTGTAGTAGTCGAACGGACAGACCAGTGTAGCGTCCCGACCGATGAACAAAGCTGTTGTCACCACCGTTGCTATGAAAGGCGATGCCGCCTTCTTCTTCTACCATGGTGGCACTCTCATGTTTTGGCCCATTTCGTACTGCCATTGCCAAAGCCTTCTTTGAGCCTACCAACACTACCAATTTCTTTGCCCTAGTGACTGCCGTGTAAATTAGCTTGCGTTCCAACAGCATATAGTGGCCCATCGCTAGGGGAATAACGCAAACAGGGTACTCGCTGCCCTGACTTTTATGAATACTGACGGAGTATGCCAGTGTCAATTCGTCCAACTCACTAAAATCATACTCTACCTCTCGACCATCTTCCAGCTTCACCGTTACGACCTGATTCTCGTGCGAAAGTGCCACCACCATACCGCTATCGCCATTAAAGACTTCTTTCTCGTAATTGTTGCGAAGCTGTAACACCTTATCGCCTACTCGGAAAAGCTTACCGCCATACTGCTTTTGGCCTTTGCGCTCATTCGGCGGATTAAGTACCTCCTGCAACTTCTCATTGAGGTAGCCTACTCCACATTTACCCCGGTGCATCGGGGACAAGACCTGAATCTCCTCTGGCTTAAAGCCAAACTTGGTCGGAATACGCTTTGCTACCAAATCTACCACCAAATCTCCGGCCAGTTCAGGGTCATCCTCGCCAAAGAAGAAGAAATCGGTAATCTCCCTCCCCATTAGAGGCATTTGGCCTTGGTTGATTCGATGGGCGTTGGTGACAATCGCGCTACCCGCTCCTTGCCGGAAAATCTGCTCCAGTTTGACCACTGGCACTGCCGCGCTACCGATAACATCGGCCAACACGTTGCCAGCACCCACGCTGGGCAACTGGTCGGCATCACCCACTAACAGGAGATGCGTTCCGGTAGCAATTCCTTTGAGTAAATTGTTCATCAACAAAGTGTCCAGCATTGAAGTTTCGTCCACGATGACAATATCTGCCGGAATAGGATTAGCCCGGTGGTCATATTGCGATTTGCCGCCCGGCTTGAGTTGGAGGAGCCTATGTAGAGTTTTGGCTTCTAGGCCAGTAGCTTCACTCAGCCGTTTAGCCGCGCGACCAGTGGGGGCGGCTAGGACGATCCGCTTCTTCTTGAGGGTCAGCACTCGAATCAAGGCTCGCATTGAAGTAGTTTTACCCGTGCCAGGCCCACCAGTTAACACCCCTACCGGAGTGGTGAGGGCCATCACCACGCCCTCTTCCTGTCGGTCGGCCAGCTTCAAGCCTTCTTTGGTAGAGGACAGATACTCAAACATCGTGGCGAAGTTGGTTTCTTTTAAGGTTATCAGCCGATCTTGTTGAGGTAAGCAATGGGCCAAGCGCAGCAGGTGGTTGGCGATACCCTGTTCGGCAAAGTAGAACGGTGTTAAGTAGACCGCCTGTTCACCGGGTAGTGCCGAAAGGGTAGGCGTTGAACCAACATACACTTCCACGTTTTCATGTAATGCCATCCCCGCCGCCGTTGGAACACTGGTAGGAGTAGGAAAGGCACTACTAGAAGTGGCAGAATTTGGTGGATTATCACCAATATCAGACGTAGCGGAGTAGCCCCCTACTTCGCTACGTTTGGCTACTGTTGCACTAGCATTAGCAACAGGGGCGACGGTGACGGCAGGTTGATAAACGGTGACGGCTACCAAAGGCACAAAGCCCTTACTTCCGTCCGTTGGGTCTACGGTCAAGGTTTCTACTTGCGCTCCGCCATCCAAGACTAATCCGCTAATCGCGGTTTCTACCTGTTCCGGCGTAACGCCTAGCAGTTCGGCGGCTTTAGTGGCAAGTTGAGGTCGGGGCAAATAGGTATGACCGCCGCTATCGCTGGCCTCCGATAGGACGTAGAGTGTTCCGGCCTTAATCCTCTCCGGGTCATCAAGGGCGAAACCGAGGGCTTGAGCAATCTTATCGGCTGTTTTGAAACCTATCCCCCAGACTTCCCTAGCCAAGCGATATGGCTCATTCTTAACGATGGTGATAGAAGCATCACCATACTCCTTATAAATCCTCACGGCTAGGCTGGTGCTGATGCCCTGACCCTGCAAAAAGAGCATCACCTCTTTGATAGCCTTCTGTTCCAACCAAGCTTTAGCAATCAGTCCAACCTTGTGTTTGCCCAATTTAGGCACTTCGATCAAGCGATCAGGAGTATTTTCAAGTATATCGAGCGTTTCCAAGCCAAAATGATCTACAATTCTATTGGCGGTCTTAGAGCCAATCCCTTTGATGAGGCCACTTCCCAAGTATTTGCGAAGACCTACCTCGGTGGCAGGTAAAACACTACGATAAGTTTCTACTTTGAGTTGCCAACCGTGTTGGGGATGTTGCTGCCATTGTCCGGTCAGTTCGAGGGCTTCCCCTGCGACTACCCCCACCATTGTACCCACTACTGTTAACAAATTACCGTTGGCACTGCTGCCAAACCGAGGCGAACTAAAGCCGCCCTGATTAATATTCATCTGCGCCTGCACTGCGGCAGGGATATAGTTTGCTGGTGCTGCTGCTGCTGCGGAGGTGGAGTCAGGCAAAAAACGAGCAACGGTATATCCGGTTTCTTCACTCTGGAAGGTGACACGCTCAACCACACCGCGCAGGATGTTGGCTGTAGCCAATGTTGTAGGCTGAGGTTGATTTTGCATTTCCGTTTCGTTTTCCAAATCTGGTTTGAGCTTGGCCCCCGTCCAAAGTGGGCAGGGGCCAAACAATAATTAATCAGGAGGGGCTATTGTTGCGCGGCTCTTTGGATGTTAAGACTATTAAGACGACTAATCAAAGCGACCCCCTCGGCTTGGTTGAGTCCTTCCAAAGAAGTAACTCTTCCATTCGACACTTCCCTAACCCAATCCGCCAATTGTGCCTCTGTTACCTTTTTGAGCGGTAACAAGCGGTTGATACCCCTTATCTGCAACTCACTAATTTCGCTGGTGGAACCACCAGAGCCAGAGTCACCGCCCACTTTAGTAGAAGCAGTTTCCCCTGTTGCGTTCCTTCTTTCAACCAATTTCGAGTCAACGGCAACAGGTTCTACGGTAGGACTATTGGCATTGGCATTGGCATTGGCAGGAGTATTCTGATGATTATTATAACTACTACTACCACCATTGGTAAGAGATGGGGAACTAACGACACTAGTATTGCTACGAGTGTTATTCGGTGCAACGGTAACGGATGTAGCACCGCTTTTACCCTGGCCGCCGCTACCACTACCGCTACCACTACCACTACCGCTCAACACCTCAAAAAAAGACGGTTGCAGCAGGTTTTCGATTGGGCGATCCAACGGGAACCGTCCACCCCGGTCAGGTTTGTATTTGGGCGTTAGGTAAAACTTTCCGTTGCGACGCTCCGAATAGAATATTACATCTGGGAAATAAAGGCTACTCAAATCCAAGACCGGACGTACCCCCGCCTTGGTCTTATTCGTTCCAGAGACGGCGTAATTATCTTTTTCATGCGCCGTAACTACCAAATGACAGGGCAAATTGGTTAGGAGGGTCATCAGACCCGCCCACTGATTTTTGAAAATTCCCCATTCAGCATCGCCCATACGAGCAGTTTTAGGGTCTCTCCCCCCATCAGACAACCTTTTTCTGGCCGGTTCTAAGCAATCCTGCATTAGCAGGTCGTGGAGGGTACTGATAGAATCAATCAGCACACTCTTAACGGAATGGCCCCCGTCCTGCTGAATAAGCTGCAAAGCCTGTATTACCTTGCCCCAATCTCGGACAGGCCGAGGGAAGACCATGAAGCCTTTATCGGCATAATATTCAGAGCCACCCTCTGTGTCAAAAACGTAAAGGGGCGGCGGTAACGTTAGACCAGCCAAAGTTTTGCCGCTACCCGGTGGCCCGTAAATTAACGCTTTGATCTTCGGTTCCATTGCACGGGAATCTTGAAAAAGACTCCCTAATCCTCCTACGGCCATAGAAATTTCCCCTTTCCCTATGATGCGGACTTAAAAACAAAACACAGACGACGGCGCACAAGCGTGGTAGCCACGCCCCTTCAGGGGCAGTGACCTTCGGTTTCAATCCTCACCCAACCCGCAGGCCAAGTGCTGCTCTGAGAAATATTGGGAAGATTACCTAAAAAGGAATATCTTCTGGCTCGGCCTCATCATCAAAAGGATTATCGTTGCGGCGAGGAGCAGGCTTGTTGCGCGACGGTGCGGTATTGGATTGATACTCCCCACCACTACCACCACTACCGTCCTCTTGGCTACGCTTCGAGTCCAACATATACATATCGGTAGCGATCACTTCGGTGCTATACCGTTTTTGACCTTCTTTATCCTGCCACTCTCGCGTCTGCAACCGTCCCTCGATAAAGACATGACTGCCTTTTTTCAAGAGGTTGGAACAATTTTCAGCCAATTTCTCCCAAGCAACTACTCGAAACCACTCGGTCTGTTCTTTCCAGCCATCGCCATCTTTGACATTTCGGCCACTTGCTACCGAAAAAGTAGCCACCGAATTACCATTCGGAGTAACCCGCAGATCTACATCTTTGCCCAAACGACCCGTTATCATCACTTTGTTCAAATCTTTCGCCAATGTTAGTACACTCCTTACTTAACCTAAAACCTTAACCTAAAACTCGGAATACTTCTCTATATCAATTATCGCTGTTTTTTCCAAAAAGTGCCAAAATGATATACAAAATAAATTTTCTAGTATTGACGCTCAGTACCTATCTCTTCTCTCCTCTTCTCTCCTCTTCTCTCCTCTCCTCTTCGGTTTTTCCTGCCACTGAATCCCCGCCCAGATAAATTCGGATGGAGCTTCGCTTCGGGAAGAGAAGAGAAGGGAAGGACAGGACAGGATTTTCCTTTGGCTTGAAATTGTGCTTAGCGGTTGGTTGGTTATCCTTGCACCAACTTAGCCAAGTAGAAATCTACTAGCAGTTTGAGTTGTAGCAAGGTCAATTGCTCAAATTCGGCCCAACTCAAAGCCAAATCGCCCCCCGGAAAAAGTGGTGGTACTACCTCTTGGTATTGCCTGAACCAGACCCTCATCTGCGTCTGTTTCGGTGGCTGTGGAGGTGGTTCTTCCCTACTAGTAGTATTACTTTGTGTTGCTTCCAGTTCCAGTATTGCCATTGCCTCTTCCTCTGTTCGCTGCTCCGGTTCCTCTTCAAGCCCACTGGTGTTAGTTTTTGTTTGGCTTTGCGCTAACTCTTGAGCTTGCAAAGTAGCCCCATCCTTTTCAATCTGTACTTGTACTGTAAGAGTACCCGGCCTAGTTGCAGTTGCAGTTGCAGCATTATTCTGAAGTTGGGCTACTTGGCTGGCGATCAGGGTAAAACCTGCTTTTCTAGTTTCATTACTAGCTTCATTAGCCGTATCTAATAATTGCAAATTAACTACTGCCGCCGTTGGGGTTGGTTGGCTTCTGTTTGCTGCGTCAGCACTTGCCGGTAATTTGGAGACCTCACGGGCCACAGCATCTAATAGCTCGGTGGCCCTACTTTTTACCTCATAGTGGCCTTGTGGCCCGAAAACTTCTATTAGGAATCTTGCAGAGGCAGACATAGGCGCAACAGAAGCAGGTCTTTTCAGGCTTCCCCTTGGCCTTCCCTTTGGTTTTTTCTCTAGTTTATTGGAACCCTCCCTAACTTGGACAAATTCCTCGACTTCTTCCATCCTTACTTCTTCTTTCCCTTGGGCGGCTAAAGCTCGATTTATTACCAAAAGCAAAGCATTAGCATCACTCCTCTTAGGGCATTTGGTACGACCCGCCGCAATGTGGTTAATAATGTTGTATGCTATTTCGGCTTCAGTAGCCAAGGCCATTTTTGAATAGTTAGCTTGGTCTATTAGAGCCTCTAACTTTATCATCAAAACTCCTTTCCTTATCGGAAAATCCTTCTTAGACCTGAATGGAACTGGACGGTTTAGAATAGTTACCAGAAACATCTCCATTATAACCCATTTAACTTGTCATTTGTAGTATTTCAAACCATCGAAATTTAATTTGATTAGAAAAAGGCCAATCTAACCTTGGCCTTTTCTCTGGTGCATCAGGAACAGGATCGGAATCCTCCCTCTACCGCGACATCTATTTTTGGCACTACTGCCGACGCAGAACCCAATCCATCGGATTAAGACGTTGCGTTCCCTGAAATAGCTCATAATCGAGATGAGGGCCGCTACTCTTTCCAGTATTGCCCATATAACCGATCAGATCCCCCCGTTTTACTTCCTGTCCACTCGAAACGGGTATGTTATCGGACATCAGGTGATTATAATGAGCGGTAAATTCGTGGCCTGTAACAAAAACCCGATTGCCAAAAAGCGGATCGTTTCTCACAACCGTGACCACTCCACCAATAGTGGTGTGGATATTGGTTCCTAGAGAGACTGCGGCAGGACGAGCTATATCTATCTCTGGGTGCTTGGCACTAAAATCTTGGGTTATTACCCAATCTGATTCATAAACAGGATTGCCTATTGGCTGGTCGCCGCTAGAACTAGAACTGGAGACATTTCCATTGCTTCCGCTCACGGCGATACTACTGCCAGAGGAGGTAGCATTTCCACCGATACCCTCGCGCTGCCGAAGATTGTCTACGCGCTTCTTAACCGATGCTATGTATGCGGCCTCATTGTTATTATCAGCTTGCGGGGCGTATTTTGGAATAATTTCCTCAAGGGTTACTCGCTTCCAATCATTTTTGTAAAATTGGAGCAACTTCGCCCAATCACGCACCCCCGCCGTCCAAGTAGGATAAGAGCGGAACGAGCCATTACCCGACGTGGTAAAGCAGGTATAGCCCTGAGTACAACGAATATTACCGATAGAATGGGTGTTGGCTGCCACACCAGCTTTTCCGCCGCTAGATTCATGCTCGAAGAAAGCTAACAGCAAAGACGGATCACAACCCTCCTCGACGCAAGCTTGGTACATTGTGTCCGCTTCTGGTAAGGCTGGACTACCCATCTCGGACAGGAAGCTACGGAAGGTAGCTCGTGTGATGGAGACCGGCCCAATCGGGTTATAGCCCCCCGCCCCAAACACCACCATGGTTACTTCTTGATAGCCTTGAATTGAAACACCTTGATCCGCATAGGACGAACGGAACCGCGCTTCGGCCTCCTTTAACCTCTGGTCGAAACTACCTAAACCCGGCCACATAAAATAAATTACAACTATAGAGAGGAGCAGCAAACCCGTTGCGGCCAGCCAATTTGTTTTTGATGGTTGCTGCCTAAGCAGACTGTTTAGGTTTATTCCCCTTACTCCGGCTAAGTTTATGTTAGGAGGAGCCATTCTAACTGTTGGTAGATGTAGCTGTAGCTGGGGCTGAATTACAGGGATAGGAGCCGATTCAATAGCATAGTTACCAGAAGAAGCATAGGAGGGCGACGTATGCAACGGCGGTGGTAGAGACGCTGGACGGTTGCTAGGCTTAGCTGTTGGCGGCACAGAAGATTGAATTTGAAGCATTTGAAGTGCCTGCTCTGGCGTGATTATCTTGACCCGTTGGCCCGGTATAGCAAAAACTTTGCCCTTAGCCACACAACCATCGCGCGTTAAATAAGTTTGACAAGGCTGGCCTTGACTATCAAAATAAATTACTTGCCCGGAAGAGGTAACTAAGGCGAAAAGGTTTAAAAAAGGGGGTCTACCTGTGCGGGTGCTATCCTGGGCAGACCCATTTTCATTTTCAATTTTTCTACTCCTACTCCTAGGAGTAGGAGCCTCTGCCCTAGCCCTAGCCACAGACGACGACGACGGCGACGGCGCACAAGCGTGGGAGCCACGCCCCTTCAGGGGCAGTGGAGGTGGAGAGCTAGGACGGCGGGGGGTAGTGGTAGTACGCATTTTCTTTCTATCCTAAAATTTCTTGCCTCTCGAAAGGCGTTAGCTCTGACCACTGGCGAGCATATAGAGCCAATTGCCGCTCGGTAAACGAGTTGAATATAGTTTTACCTGAACCACTGGAAAAAGGTCGCCCGGTCAGTTCGGGATAGGCACTCTTCGCCAAATATTTGGCGAACTGGTGTCTTTCCAATGGGTTAGCTAATATCTTAGCTACAGATAGACTATCTACAGAAGAACCGTTCTGAGCCGTCCGCCTTTCCGTTCCGCTTCCGCCACTACCACTACGGCCCACGCTGCCCGTCCTATTGATACTAGTCGGTGCGGGTCGCCTAGAACTTTCAAAGTCCTCATAATCGTCCTCATAGTCAAAGTCATCGTCAAAGCCAGCATCATCGTCCTCATAGTCGTCCTCATAATCGTCTGCATCGTCAAAATCAGCCTCATTTTGTCTTGCCGCCGCCGCCGACGACGACGACGCTGGTGCTGGTGCTAGAACATTTCTATTAACTGTTCGGCTCAAATAGACCACCTCTTGCGGATTTCCAGCATCAATGATTTGCGGTTGGCCGTTCCGCTGCATCATCGAATTTAAGAAATTGCCTAGAAGCGACGGCTCTAATTTCCACCATGGTGCTTCATTGCTGCCGAGGCTGCTGGTATTAGCGGAATTTAGGGCGCGGTAGACATCTGGTGGCAACGACGCGAACACATGGCCGCGCTGACTATATCCCCAAGTATTGCCACCTAAATCTGGTGGAAACATATTTGGATAACGCTGTGAGATTATATTAATAATCGAATTTGGTATGGGCAATAACTCCGCTGGGTTTATCGAAAGTTGTTTCCAAACCTGTGCGGTCCGCCGCCGCGTTTCATCCCCTGCGTTTAACAGCATTTCATCTGCTTGCGCCTTGAGACGCTCTTCGATTGCATCATGAATTTCTTCGGTGGTGCTAGTTTTTTGAGAAGCAGCGCAACGCAACAAAGACAAAGCCGACATCAGCACAATCAGTAAAAACGTAAAGAAATTCATCTGGTCAATCCGAGCGCGATCCCACGCTTCCTGAATAGTGGTTTTCCCGGCTATTGATAAAAACAATAATACAGAGTCAATTATGCCCGTGAAAATTAGCGCAAACAGCATCACCCACCACCAGCCAGAACTTGATTGCAATCGTACTTTTAAGCGGTCGGGCCTACGTAGCCACACTACTTGAGCAGCCTCGGCTACCAAAAGTCCTTGTATCAAAAGACCGAGCAGGATCGAGCAAACAAAAGAAATTACTTGTGGTGGGAAATCTGTGGATGCGCCGAGACCCTCAAGCCAAAGTATCCTTTTAATTGCATTTAGCCCTATGAATATGCCTATCACTGCTTGATAGCCAAGCGATAAGCCTACCACCAGAGTGAAATCCAAGCCTAGCTTATTCGAGTAAAGCCACAGCCCTCGGCGGATTTTACCCATACCTTCAGGTGGGGAATCATTACTTCCCCCCTTTCCCTGTAGATGCTGCGGCACATATATTATGTCATGTTGTTGTTGGTTCATATTTTAAATTGGGCGCACGTACAACTCCTCTCCTCTACCAGATTGCGGTGTTGGAAGAGTCCGCTCCGCCCTGCTCCTTTCCAATTAACAGACGTAGCGGAGTAGGGGGGCTACTCCGCAAGCTTGGATTTAAACGCTTGACTGAAAAACTCTAAAGACGATGACGCACGACGAGGGAACACCAAGACCAAGACCAAAACCAAAACCAAAATTATTCGGCAAATTCGGTGGTGGTAGGCAGAACTAATAGTCCTTTGGCTGACACTACGTTATAAACGCCACGACCCTTATAATACGTCCAGTTAAGAGCTTCATGTACTGCTCTTATGGATGGAATATTGCCGAGTTTCTCGTACAATTCTTCCCAAGTGCTAACATAAAGGTTCTCGTCTTCTTGGCTAACCTCTACCTTTGGTTTAGTGCCAGTGCCAGTCCGTCCCTGACTAATGGGCACAATTTTGCACCCGGTTCCTGTCGTATTACCACCAAAGCTATCATCTGTATCCCCATTCAGACCATTCAGACTAGGAGCCGGATGATGACTCTTCGCTGGTGTCGGTGTCGGGTTCCCTACAAGTCCTAAGCTACCACCCGGCCCCGACGAAGCAGCAGACCACAACTCCTCAATAATTACATTAGATTCTGTCCAATGCAACCGTTTTTGACACGAGTTTATCAAAATCGCTAGTTTAATATGTCATTTCAAAGTAGATAGCCAGTTGTCTAGCTACTTGGCAATCTAGTCTTTTTGCTACCGTACAGAAAATAGGTTCTAAGCAGACCTAGTAGAACTTATTTTCTATTAAAACCAATTTAGCTATATATAGTTGATACTAATTTGGTTAACCATGTAAAAAATCAATTTCAGACAAGCTAATCAGAATAATAATGTGTTTATATTAGGTTTCATACTTGCCCTAAGTTTGGTCTACAAAGGTTCGCCTAGCAACCAACGACGCTAGTCAGTTCTGACCAATATCGTTGGTTAGGAATAAAATCAGCACAGGTCAATAGTTGGGTTTGGGTCTTCTACGGCACTCCCTTTTTTGCGCCACTTAGTTGTCAGAGGGATCACCGGTAACACCACCAGATTTATCACCAATTCGAGGCTGGCGGTAAGCGCGAGTTTGGCCTTCACTTTGCTGCCTTTGGGCTTGCGTATCAGCACAGAAAGAGCCTGCGCCCCACTGAGAGTTGGTGCGGCTAAGTTGTTTGGATAGCACGTACCGCCTGTTCACCGTTTTGCCAGTAGAAAGTAGCTAATGCGTCTATTTCGGTACTTAATTTTTGTCTGAAAGTCTCAAGAATAGTTGTAACGGTTTGTTCGGCTGGAACTGTGGCGGCTTGCAGCACCAGAAGGGTCGCTTCATATTCGGCAAATTCATAAAACTGCCGATTCTCACCAGTTTCCAGTTTCTTTAAGGCCGCATTTGAAATTTGTTTGCTTTGTATCTGTTGCAAAATAGCTAACCAAGCTTCTTCTACGGGCTTGGCATTTCCGGTCTGGATGGCTTGCTGGTAAGCCTCAGTCGCTTCTTCTATTTTATTTTGGCGAAAGAGAACTGCCCCTAAATTACCCCAGCTAAAGGCACTGGTTGAGTCTAGTTCGATTGCCCGGCGGAAGGCCGTTTCAGCCGCGCTAAAATTACTATGCGCCAATTCACACGTTCCTAGACCATCAAATACGTTGGCTTCGCTCCATCCTGATTCGAGAGCCTGTCGGTAAGCTCGGCTGGTCTCTTCGTAATTCCGTAGCCTTAGCTGGTTAGTGCCATAACTCACCAGAAGATCAGGGCGGTCTGGTTCTAGTTTTAGGGCTTGTTGCAAAGAGACATTAGCCGCATTTAAATCGCCCCGGTCACGGTAGAGCAGTGCCAATCCGTGAAAAACATCGGCGTTTTGGGGGTCAAGTTGGCGGGCCTGATTATAATGCGCTTCGGCCTCCTCTAGTTGCTCATGTTCTCGCAGGAGGGTGGCTAGATTATAGTGCAGCCGGGCCAAATTCTGGCTGTTAGTGGCAATCTCTCCAAAAAATAGGGCTCGCTTGTAGTGCTTTACTGCCTCGTCAAAATTTTGCTGCACCGTTGCTATCGCACCAAGGTAACTTTGCGCCTTAAATTGGTCACTCTCATTTCCTTTTTTAGACGCAATCTCGTTGGCTAACTTAAATTCACGTTTGGCTTCTTCCAGTTCATTCAGATAATACAGGGCAATCCCTTTTCCCAATGCTTTGCGCGAACTATGTTGGTGATTATTGGCTTTATCAAACTGTTCGTAATCTTCCAGAGATTTATCCCACCAACCCAATTGAGCGTAGGTTTCGGCCCGTTCTAAATAAAGATTTGCTAACGGCGGAGCGTTTTTGCTGCTATCTAGTGCTTGCGTGTAGCTGCCAATTGCCAACTCGAAATTTCCTAAAGCAAAATGATTGTTTGCTAGGTTTAGATAGAGATAGGCAGGGTCAGAGTTACTTCGGCTTCTGATTTGAGTTTGTACCAATTTATTCTCATAAGCTGAAATGTCTTGGCTTAGTTCTTTGATACGCTGCTGAAGGGCCGTCCGCTCTTGGGGAATAACTATTTTGGCAAGTTGCTTTCGCAGGGTCGCCATCGTCTGATCGGCCTCTTTCAACCAATCTTCTAACTGTTTGGATCTAATTTGAGCTACATCATTCATAACTTCTTCTTCTCTCTTAACTACAGTACTGCACCAGCCGAGAGGTGGGATAACAGCACATTCATCCGTTCCAGTGCCAGATTGTCTCCGGTTAGCTCGAAAGCACGTTTGTAGTTTGAATAGGCTAATTGTGGTTGGGGTGGGTCTATTTTTTCATAGCACTGTGCGAATAGCATCATAATAGCAGAATTTTCCGGTTCGTGCTTTAGAATTTCGGTGAAATCTTCTATCGCTTCCGCGTAGTTTTCCAGTTCAAATAAAAACAGACCGCGTATCTGTCGAGCAATCGAATCTTGTGGGGCTAGACTTACGGCAGTGTTCAAGGCTGCTTGTGCCTTAGCCGAATTGTCTAAATCTCGCCACGCTTGGGCCAATTGCAAATAAGCTTCTACATAGTCCGGTTTGAGTTTAATCGCCTGTTCAAAATTTTGGGCTGCCTCTGCCGATTTTTCCAACGCCAACAAAGTTTTACCCAGCCAAAAGTAAAGGTCGGCTCTTTGTCGCGGTGCTTTCTTAATGGCAGCCTCGAAATATTGCCGAGCTTTCTCTAACACGCCCTCTTCGTATAATTTAATGCCACGTGGGAGCAATGCAGTGGCATCCAGAATTAAGAAGGAAGATTCATCGTTAAAGCGGATGGACTTAGTGCCTCCAGCAGGGAAAGTATCTACAGAAACAGGGGTCGGTGAAACGTTGGTTACAGGTTGGGCTGGTTGTAGAGCCACCAATTTTTCCAGCATCTTTTCCAGTGCGGCGATACGCTGACGCATCTCCTCCCGTTCTTGGGTTTGGTCAGTTACTAGCTTGCTTAAAACCTGCTCATAGCGATCCAGATGTTGAAAGACCTCCTCTTGGAGAGCTTTCCGGTCGGAGGTTTCTAACACGGATGGCGCAGCTTCTGAAAGTGGCTTTTGGCTGGCCGATTTTTTGAACAGGCAAGGGCTGACTGAAATCCGGCTATAGAGAACTGGTACGCCAAATTCGATTTTACTGTGATGAAGAAAGATGGCTTTACGGGCCTTGACCAAAGCCTCTTCCAAAGTTAAGCCCTGAGCCAGAGCATAATAGAACCGTTTCGAGAAATTTACAGCAGTTGGGCCTAGTACATCGAACTGCATGGCTATCACTGCCGGAACATTGCTTGGAACCAACCCCGCCGCCACACTGCTAAAGCGGTCGCCCAAGCTGGATTTTGCCGTATGGCAGGCGTTGAGCATCACCAATTGTAGTCGTCGTTGACCGTTTAGGAGAACCGCCAGTTTGTCCCCATAAATTTTATCTTCTTTGCCGTTCCCCAAAAGGAGACAGCCCTTTCCGCCTTCAGCATCAAAATCACCATGACCCAGATAATGCAAAATATGAAACTGTTCCTGACTATCCAGCCATTCGTCTAATTCCTTAAAGCTAAGTGGGCCGGGTACAACCACCTCGAAATCTTGTCCCGCCACCTTGCCAGCTTCTTCAAAGGTCTGCTTCAACTCTTCCAATTCTTTGAGCCACTTCTGCTGCATCGGTTTTTTCCCGTCTAGGTCGCCACCCACCAGACCGAGTATTCGTACCGGGCGCGGTAATTTGGTGGTAGGTTGCTTTTTCTGTATTTCAAGGTAACGCGCCAACCTAAAATCACCGTCGATACTCAGGAAATTTTCAGGGAGGCCCGGCTTGCAGAGATATTCCCAAGGCAAGTTTTGTAGTTCGGGAGAGCGGAGTTTCAGCCGTAACCGAAGGCAACAATTATCCTCTATGGCCTTTGTTACGGCTCGCTCTAAGGCGAAGAGCAGGCTTTCTTCTTGGTTCAGGCTACCATCCACGAACAGGAAGCGGAAAAGCTGGTAGCCCATCTCCTCCGCTTCCTGAAAGTCTAGAGTGCCTGCTGAACCAGTGGTAGCCCGCAGGCGTTGGTAGCGCACCCACTCATAAAACTTATCAATTTTGGGTTGATCCAAAGTGAGCAGCACCACTTTGGATTTGAAATCGCCAATTCCGTGTTCAAAGTGTGGCTCTATCTGATAATAGGGCAAACTCTGACCGTTCGCTTCCGTCGTCGGTGGTTCCGCTCGCTGGATTTCCAGATCGAGGTTATAGTATTGTGGGACGCTACTCTTCTTAGCCATACTCTTCTCCGGTTAGCCGCTAAAGATCGGAAATCAATGTCAACTGGTTGTCCGGTCTAAGAAACTAAAATCGGTTGAAACCGATTGAATTTATCTTAGCCTATTTCCACGATAATTTAATGGGTTTTAACCCATTTTAGCTATTAGGCCCGGAATTTATTCCGGGCTTTTTGAACCTTGCCTTAGCACAAAGGAATTTCGGGCTCGTCTACTATCGTCTTGCCCTTGCGTAGGGTAGTGGTGAGAGGAAACGGCCCCAACGGGCCAAGTTCTAGCACCACCTCGGTCTCTGCCGATAGGCTCAGCCGGGCTTGTACTTGGCTACCTTTGGGCTTACGCACGATCATTATCAGCTTATAAGAACCGTTGAGTTCATGGGATGATGTACGGCTGAAATTCCAAATCGGCTGACTGGTTTGGAGTCCAGCCATCTCTACCCGGCTGGTGTAGACCGTAAATTCTTGAGACTTTTCGTATTTGAAGGGCAGTCCGCTCAGTTCCAGCAGTGGTACTGTCCCAACTTTAAGTTTCAGGTTGAGATCAAGGCTAAATCTTTTAACCGCTTTAGCCTCATCCGGGGTGAAGGGCGGAAAATAGTCGTAGACGATAGCCGCAGGGCTGGTTGGGGCAGAAAGAAGTTCTACCTTAAAGCGGGCCGAAGAGTAGCGACAACCGTTGGCGGGCAAGAAGGAGCAGGCCAGTTGCACCCGAAAGAAATCATAATGCTCCAGTTGCGCCGTGATTTCGGCGGCTACCTGCTCGCCCTGCAACTCAAGCGGCGTGGCTATCGGGTCGCCGATAATAAACTGGCTCTCCTTGCGGAAGAGATCGCCGATAGTTCCGGTGGACTCAAGTGCTTCATTTTCCTCAAACTCTGCCGCCTTCGCGTCGGGTATTCGGGCGGTTCCTTCAAAGAGCGTGGCTTGCTCATCCTCTATCAAAAAATCCAACATAATCTTGTATCTCCTTTATTTCGGTTAAGGTTTAGAGCGGCACTCTAAAGCTGCTAATCTGGTTGCACCAAGGGCAGCGGCGTTCTATCAAAGTATAATCCTCTTTGAGGGGCAATAGTATTTTACGGGCGGAACTAGGATCACCAATACCTCTCGTCTGCGGATCAACCACGTAAGGTTTGCCATCCTCATCTTTTTCGATCTTATATTCGACCAAGAAGGTATCTTTCGTCTCTTGGTTTGAACAATCCGTTCTGGGACAATAAACCTCATAAGTCTTCTGTACCATATTAGTTGATTCTCCTTCTAAATAAATATGTAGGAGGGATTTCTAATCCCGATTGTCGGTCTCACATCGGGATTGGAAATCCCTACTACATATTGTCGGTCTCACA
>JACAUC010000105.1 GCA_013390945.1 Candidatus Chloroheliaceae bacterium | reverse complement strand
TCCGCTTCTTCATCATTCTCTGGAGGCTGACCTCACATTGGGCGTATGCAATACGCCCCTACCACGAAATTTTGAGATGATACGGTAAACTGCTCTTGTCAAGCGTTTTAGTCGCTCCACTTCCAAAATTAATTTGGTAGAAATGGATTAGTGTGTTAGAATGAGAATATAGAAAGCATAAAGGTTGGGTATACAAAAAGTGATGAATCCGTTAAGGGTTGACACTAGGCCCACCTCGTTAGGTTAACGCTTCAAATTAGCATAGCTTAAAGCAACCCAGTAGAAAGGGAGAGAAGTGTTGGAAATTTTAAACCCCAAAATTCTTATTGTAGATGACGAGCAAAACATATTACTTTACCTGAGCGAGGCTTTGGAAGACGAAGGTTATAGTATCGTTACTAAAGGTAGCGGCAAAGACGCGGTCGCCGCCTTAGAAAACGAAACCTTTGACCTACTACTGGTTGACCTGAAACTGCGTGATATTGATGGCCTTGAGGTAATGCGCGAAGCTAAAAAACATTCCCCCGATATGGTGGTGATTATGCTTACCGGACACGGCTCGCTCGATTCGGCCATGGAAGCTATTCGCTGTGGGGCCTTTGATTATCTGCTCAAACCCTCTAGCGTACAGGATCTGAAGACTAGTATCAAACGTGGTCTGGATAAACGCCAAGATGACCTCCACCAAAAGCGACTGGCAAGCCAAGCCCGTCAGTTTGCGCGAGCCGTCATCGAAGGTGGTGAACTTGCCAACGGAATAGACGATTCCACCCCTGCGGCGGTGCGGATTACCAGTAAAGAACCCACCACCGCAGCGGACGAACTGATCCAAGTAAGCGATGTGATCGTGGATGTCAAAAAGCACGAAGTTCGCCGGGGCGGTGAATTGCTCAACCTGACACCCACCGAATTTAATCTCTTGGTAACACTGATGAATAATGCCGGGCGAGTGCTTAGTTGTAAATATCTGGTCAAGCAAGTTCACAACTATGAACTGAGCGAGTTTGACTCACGCTCGATGATTCGAGTACATATTAAACATTTGCGCCACAAAATCGAGCGTGATCCCAATAATCCTGAATATATCTTGAATGTGCGAGGTCTCGGTTATAAATTTGGAACTTAATTAAAGTTTCAAAGCCCTAGTTTCAAGTGCAGGGCTTTAGACTTGTACTTGAATTTTTGAGGAGTAAACGGTCTTAGCTTGGAAGAGATTTATGAAATTGTGGCAACGTCTCGTCACGCCTAATCCGAATTTTAGCCCTGATAAGCACCGCCGGGCCCAGTTGCACAATACCATTGTGCTATTGCTGGCTATAGTTATTGTACTTTACTTGCCGTTGCCTCAGCTTGGCGGCTTTAATCTAATTATCACCCTTTTTTTACTGGCAGGTTTTATTCTCTGCCTAGTAGCCTATGGGCTGAGCAGGTTGGGTTGGGTAACACAGGGTGCTATAATCCTCTTCCTGTGGCTCTTGATTGGGGTAGTCTCCTATATCGCCGTCAGCGAAGATCGCTATTTTATCTCCAATCTGCGCGGCGTGACCCCTATTTTAGCCATTCCCATTCTGGCGACCGGCGTAATTATTAGCCCCATCTTCTCACTACTCGTAGCGGTCGCCGGGGCGATTTGTATTAGTGTGGTAGCCTTTGCCCGAAGCAAAGTCGGTTTTCCCGACTTAGAGACTACTAACGAAGTGATCGCTCAACTTTCAGTACCCGTAGTTTTGCTCCTAGTGTTGGCCGGACTCTCTTGGCTATTTGAACACAATATTGAGGAATTGCTCCAACGCTTGCGTAGTCAAAACCTTGAGCTTGCTAACACCAATCA
Source organism: Candidatus Chloroheliaceae bacterium (assembly GCA_013390945.1). Lineage (GTDB taxonomy): Bacteria > Chloroflexota > Chloroflexia > Chloroheliales > Chloroheliaceae > L227-5C. The sequence continues at coordinate 16,341 of JACAUC010000105.1, read as the reverse complement.
GCGGTTGGATCAACGCCGCCACGAAGAACACCACCTCAGTCAAGAAATAAACCAACTAAGTGTGCAAGTCTCCAATGCCTTCTCCAGCCAAACCACTGGCACATCCGATCAGCTTTCAGCCGTGGTAGAAGTCACCACCACCCTAGAAGAATTGAGCCAGACTAACCAACAAATCGCGGGTGCTGCCAGCCAAGTGGCGGAGAGTGCCAGCCATACTCTTGACGTAGCCGAACGCGGTAGCATCAATATCAAAGAGAGCCTTGAAGCCACTATTTTACTCAGCCAACGAGTGCAAAATATGGCAAATGCGATGAATAGCCTCTTTGACCAAGCCCGTCAGATAGATCAGATTATCGAATTGATAAATGAAGTGGCCGAGGAGACTAACTTATTGGCCCTCAACGCTACCATTGAAGCTGCCGGTGCCCGCGAATACGGTCGTCGTTTTGCGGCGGTTGCCAGTGAGATGCAACGTCTCGCTAATCGTAGCCGCGATGCTACCGAACAGGTGCGCTCGGTCATTAACGAGGTGCAAGCCGCCATTCGTGCGTCAGCCGAGATTAGCAAGGTGGGCTTAGAAGAAGCCTTCCAAATCGTCGGGCGGGCGCACAAGGCGGAAGGAACCATCGAGGAGATGGTTGAGATGGTGCAGCATACTACCAGCCTAGCCCAACAGATTTCGCTGGCAATTCAACAACAACGCAGTGCCAGCAGCCAAGTCGTAGATACAATGCGCCAGATCAGCGAAGTCTCCTACCAGATGGCCTCTAACAGCCATATATTGCTGGAAGCCGTCAATCAGCTCTACCGTGCCGCCAACCAACTCCGCGACAAAACTATCTAGCCCCCAAGCAACTGACTGAACTCAACTTATTTAAAGTAGGTCTTTAGCTCTCTCTTGTAATATCGAAGGACGCTTTGGGTAAACTCGGTGAGGCCCGTGCTTAGGCCACACGTTTCGGTCAGGTTCGGTAGCGTAGAAACAAAGAGAGACCATTCTTCTTGTTCTTGGAGGGTAGCAGAACCTCTTTCGAGGATTTGCCCAAAAATCTGCTCAATTCGCTGAATACCAGACCGACAGAGTGCGGTACAACCGGGACATAACTCGTAAGCGGCAAAAGCAAAAACATATTGGATCAGAGCAGCGATTGAAGTTTGAGCGCTAAAGCCCACCATCCCACCATGTCCGATGCTGGCTCCAATCGCTTGAAGCTCCTCAAAACCAAAGGGCGTATCTATCAGGTCGGGGGGTATAATGCCCGCTATTGGCCCCCCAATGATAAGCCCCTTGAGATCACCCCTTTTCAAACCGCCCCCCAAGTTTTCAACAATATAGCGGAGAGACAAGCCAAATTCAATTTCGTAAAGCCCCGGATTGCGAAAGAGCGAGTTGAGGCAAATTACTTTAGTTCCCCGACTCTTGGAGGAACCGAGCGTTTTATAAGCTACCCCCCCATTTTGAATAATCCAAGGAACGTTAGCAAGCGTCTCGACACTACTAAACAAGGCCGACTGGTCAAAGAGAGTAGCGTGATAAGGAGAGGGGTAGAGGCTTTTTGTTTCGAGCAACAGATTTTCAATAGAATCGATCCGCGCCGCTCTTTCCCGGCAGATATAGCCCGCCGGAGCAAGCACCAATTCAATCTTAAAGGAGAAGTCGGTTCCAAAGAGGTTACAACCCAAGAAACCTCGCTGGTGCGCTTCATTAAGAGCCTTTTGCAAGGCAAAGTGAGCTTGAGAGTACTCAGAGGGTAGCTCTATATAGCCCTTCCTCGCTCCAACCGCATAGCCCGTAATTAACAACGCTTCGATTAAACGATGGGGGTCTTCTTCTAGGATAAAGCGGTCAACCCCGGCTCCGGGAGCAACGTCGCCCGTAAGGGCAACCACCGCTTTTTCGGTATGTTGTTGCTGAAAGAAAGCCTGCCATTTTTTACCGACAAAATACCCACCACCGCCTCTCTCGCGTAAACCGGAAATTTCTACCAACTGCATTATCTGTTCCGGTGAGAGTAACAAAGCCTTTTTAAGCACCTCATAGCCACCAAACATAGTATATTCTTCTAGGCTATGAATACCTCCGGCGGCAATGCGCTCTAGTACAATTGCTTTGCGGGCGTGAACTTCAACCCTAGAGTCGTCTCCCCAAGAATTACGGGCAGGAGCCATATAGCATTTTCCAAGACAATAAACCCTAGGATGCTGAGAAGAGGCCGCTTGCCAGCGTTCAGGATTTAGCTGACGAGCCACAAAGCAAGCCAACCCCTGACAGTTTTTTTCAGGGAGTGCGCCACCTGAAGGGTAATGGAAAGGTCTACTATAGGGGGGATCCTTTACTTGGGAAATCTCCTTATCCAGCGGCAGGTTTTCCATCCTCCTCTTCTTCCCTTTAAAATTATGAATATGAAATAAAGGCTTCAGCGGTGCTTTGCAATTTTAGTGTAACGAGGTTAGGTAAAAATTTTGGTGGTAAAAAGTATATATTAGGTAAACATTTAAGGTTTATTAAACGATTAGCCTAAAAAGAAGATTCACTCGACTACCATGGCATGAAGCTTGCGGTAGTAGAGGTAGACCGCCCGTTCTTGCCATTTAGTTTCAATTGAGCCGGGCCGAGCATAGCGTACTTCGGCAATGGCCTGAGTGGGAAACATTCCGCGCTTGACCAAATAACAGGCTAAAATAGTTCCAGTACGACCATAACCCGCCCGACAATGTACCACTACGGGCTGATTATGGGCAAGGCGACGCTCAATAAAATCCACTGCCTTTTCGATCTGCTCAAATTTGGGTGCTGTAAAATCTCCAATCGGTATATGTTTGGTCATAAAACCAAACTGAACGATCAAGGCCGGGTTACAGGTTTGGTGACACAAAGTAACAAGGGCTCGCACCCCCTGGATGTAGAGAAAATGTAAGTCTTCTTCCTCGGATGTGGTGCTACCCGGCTTGGCGGCTCCCGCCAGTTTTCCGGCCAGTAACCAGCTAAAATTCTCCATACAATAGACCTGCTTACAAAAGATTTGGGTATCATCTCAATAGGTAGGGGTTTATTGAATAAACCCGCCTCAGGCTGGCTTCATTTTGGGCGTATGCAATACACCCCTACCCCGATTTATTGGGATGATGCAGATTTGGTAAGGAGAATTTTAAGCCAAAGTAACCTCTTTGACAAATAGCCACGCCCTGAGTAAACTAAGAAAAGTGTACTTTCGTAGAAACAACAAAGCAAAGGTTATCTTATGGCTGGTTACAATGTCGTAATAGTGGGAGCAAGCGAACTGGTAGGGCAGGAACTTTTGAAGACGCTGGCTCAGCGCCGGTTTCCCATCAGTGGGTTAAAATTGTTGGAAGGACCAGCTAATTTTAGCAAAGGGCGTAAAGTACTCTTCGCCAACCGTGAATTAGAACTGCAAGAAATCAGCAGTCGCGCCTTTCAAGACACGGATGTGGTCTTTTTCTGCGGCAATCCTGAAATCGTACAACATTTTGCCCCGGTGGCCTCTGATACAGGCGCATTGGTAATTGACCTAAGTGGTGCCTTTCGTGGCGATGACCGAACACCAGCCATCATTCCTGAAGTCAATGCCAAAGATTTATCCAATCTAAAGAAAAAACGCATTGTGGTTTCACCTAGCCCAAGTGTTATTCAACTGGTTTTACCCCTCAACGTCTTACGTAGTTGGACGAGCCTAAAACGAATTATAGTACATAGCTTTGAACCAGTCTCTGAAAATGGTCAAATAGCACTGGAATTGCTGAGCGGCGAAATTAAACAAGTGCTGGAGGGCAAAATGGTCGTGCCGCATCTCTACCACCACCAGATTGCCTTTAACCTGCTGCCGGAAACCGAAAACTTCCTAGATACCGGTATGAGTAAAAGTGAAGCCCGTTTCATTCGCGAGGTACGCCGCCTTTGGCATCTGCCTGAACTTAATGTAATCGCTACCTCTATTCGGGTTCCACTTTACATCGGCATGAGCCAATCGGTGTTGGTGGATTTTGGTCGCCAGATTAAGCCGGATGAGATACGCGAGGTCTTTGGTACTACTCCCGGAGTGCGCCTACTGGATGAGCCGACGGTGAGCCTTTACCCCCAGCCTTGGCAAGCCATCAACCAAGATGATATTCTAATCGGGCGCATCCGCGAGGTAGACCCGGCCCACAATACTCTAGCCTTTTGGAGTAGTATGGATAATCTGCGCCGAGGGGCTACGGTCAACGCCGTCCAAATCGCCGAGTCAGCCATCGAGTTAAAAGTCATTTAGCACTAACCTTACCACCCATACCCCCAAAATAACCATTTCACCCCACATATGTGCCATTGGTGGAGAAGCTCTTGATTTACGGATTCTTTGTGGTTGAATGATTGTATAATATTTAACAATGTAATCTTCCACAGCCAAATAGATGGTCTGAAGATAAACTATGAGCAATCGGGTTGAGTCAAAACTTGAATCTTTAATCAAAACTCTCAAAGAGGGAAGTTGGGAGGAACGGCTCGCCGCCGCAACCACGCTGGGTAATTTTGGTGAGTCGGCACTCCCGCTTTTGCTAGTCGCTCTAAGAGATAAGGAGGCACATATGCGCTACGATATAACCTTGGTGTTGGGTAAAATGGGTAGTATCAGAGCAGTGGAACCTTTGCTGGAAAGGCTCCAAGATGAAGACTACTCTGTCCGTCAAGTAGCCGCCCAAAGTTTGGGCGAAATTGGGGATAGGCGTGTAGTTGGCCCACTTATCGAATTGCTGGACAAAGAAGAGAATGATTATGTGCGGCAAGCCCTTGCCGCCAGTTTAGGCAAACTAGGCGATAAAGAAGCTCTACCCGCGTTAGTCTGGATGCAATTTGCCGACCAAGGCTCTGCCGAGGGAACCACCAACAAAGATATAGCCAACAACGCCATCAAACAAATTATGCTCTGGCATGAGGATTAAAAATTTTATCCTCCCGAAACTAACTTTAGGCTGAATTGAGTCGGTACTAGCGTCTTGGAAGCAAACGGTGCGACCACCACTACCGCTTTGCGGTAAGGGAAAAATTGGTGGCCGCTATTGCTGGCATCCAAAGCCACTTCCTGAATACAACTCTGCCCTTTATCAGCGTGGCTTAAATCGGTAATAGTAGAGTCGGCGCAAACCCCCTCCCGGCTAATAACCTGTACGGCATAGTGCTGGGGTAGCAGGTTATTGACCCGCAAAAAGCCATTGGCTTGCCAGCCATTTACCCCGCTCTCCACCTCGTCGCGCCAGCCAATTTCAGGAATCTCAAAATCGTCAAAAAGTGCGCCATTGCGATTATAGCCCTCATCGGTGACATATTCTAGCCGCAACTTGATCTTCTTGCCCGCATATTTATTCAGATCAATGCTTTCTTGCACCCAATTGGCCGTAATAGCTTCCGTATCGGTCAGTTCAGAGCCGCCCGAATTGCTCTGACCAGTTAAGGCCGGGCCGTAGGCGCGAGAGGTAGCTTTTAAAGGAGTGGTATATTTACCCGATAAAGGCTCCCAGCTTTGTCCATCTACCGAAGCCTCAATATAAAGATAGTCGTAATTTGCTTCCAGATCAAACCACGTCCAGAATTTTAGGGTAGCCGCATTAACCTTACTCAAGTCCACCTCGCGGGTTAGGCTGGTATCGCTATAATCGCCCCGATTAGCCCACCAACTTAACTTGCCACTATGGGGAGTGGTGGGGGTCAATTGGGCGAGAGATAATCCCTTAAAGTCAAGGGTAAAGCCAGTGTCACCTGCCGCCACCTCATAATATTGAGCCGCATACTGGTTGAGGGCAACTTGAGAAGCCGAAAAAGGCAGACTTGAGACCGGGGTAGTCTGTCTGACCTGACTGGTCAAACTCTTATAACTATAGACCGGATCGGCGGTACGGCGGTTCAGGTAGTTGGCTATAACCCATTGCTTAAAGAGGCTCTCCCCAGTCAGATCGGAATAGCCTGTAGTAACCAAAGCCCAATCCACCGAGTTAAAACCGGTCAGGTTATGACCATTATTGGCAATGTTGTGAACTACCTCAAAGCCCAGTCGGTCATTGAGATAGGAGAGCCAGCTATAACCCGCCCCATAATAAGGGATCGTACCATCCCCACAGGAAGCGCAAGTCCACGCATCCAACTGTGTACCCGGCCGGGACATAAAGGTATTTTCCAGATCATTACTCGAATAGCCGTTAAGGTGTTCTGATAAAACGCTACTCCCCTCGTTGAGCCAATTATCCTGATTAGGCAGGTTGTGGGCTTCAATCATATGCTGAAACTCATGTGCCAAAGTACCCAAATAACTGTTCAAGACCGTAGGCGGGTTTGAGATATAAAACATCTCGCGTTCATTACTAAAAGGATTAACACTTTTCAACAAAATATCTTCGGCACTAAAATAGCCTGCCACCTGCTTGAGCGGTGTATTGAGAATAACCAGATGGGGATCATTGTCCACGCCTGGCGAAGCTTCTTCGCCAAAGTAGTGCCGCGTGGTAGTATAAACCTTGCTTTCAAAAGTCTCGGCAGCTTTTCTAAAGTCAGCCACGTTTAGTTTGTAACTATCATCCAAAAAGAGATAAACATGAGGCGTAAGGGCCACCAACGTCGCCGTAACTTTATAATATTCTATCCGAGTCTGGTCAAGTACCCAAAAAGTATCTTTATCGCCCAATTGGTAAGTACGCTTGTTAGTGGTGCGAGGCGGATTTGGCCCTAAGTTCTGCTTGAGCCGGGAGTAGAGGGCATAATCATCGCGGAGCGGTGAGGTTACGGTACGTACCAAAAAATCAGTCAGATAAGCTCCTGAATCAGCTAAGCTGTTAGTCTCGCGGTCTAATTGACCGCTAACCGGAGAGACCAAACTAAAGAATAAAAAATAGAAGCAGAGCAAACTTACCCAAGTATATTTTCTACGCACCGCGATTTTCGCCTTTCTAAACCAGTATCTTCTCAATAGGTAGGGGCGTTGTGAACTGGTTCCAATAAACCCCTACCCCTTGAGAAGATTGTACGATTATCTTTTGTAATCCTTGCGGCTCCGGCTAGTCATATGAGACCGAAAGTGAGCCTCTTTAGCTTGCTCTGCCCGTAAAGGGGCGGCAGCGGCCTCTTGGGAAAATTGCTCTAGTTCCTCCAACTCTTTTTGAACGGCGGGCGCATCGTCAAGGTCAGCGTCGGACATACTCTGAAAAAATGCCCTCTTTTTGGACTCTACCCCAGCATAGTCGCCTATTCGGTTGGCCGCCAAAATTTCTTGACGGGCGCGGGAGACCAATAATTTACCGATAATCTCTTTTAGTTCGGCCTCTATAACCTGTGCGTTGCACTCTTGCTCGCTGGTACAGGTGAGCGTCAAGTTATCCGTAACCGAGGCTTCGTGACCTGCGCCAGTTTGAGGAGTGGTAAACATAAGTAAGGCACTCAGCTTCACCTGTTCTCCGGTTTGGTGGGCCGGAGTAGTCACCTTCACTAGCACTTGGCGTTCCTCACCAGCATACATGTCACCCAACTGTAAGATAACCCGACTACTACCCCGTGAAGTCTCGTAATCGTTGACACAATCAAGGCTAACCCCTTCCGGGAACTGAATCTGGAGGGCCAAACCACGTGCTACCGTGTTGAGTCGCTCTCCTAATTCACCTTCAAAGTAGTTTTTGACCTGCTTGCTGCTATCAATAAAGTAGAAGTTGCCGCCACCTTTTTCGGCCATTGCCCGTAGCAAATCCTCATTGAAGTCTAGCCCCACTCCAAAAGTAGTGGTACTAATCCCCCGCTTGCGTAACTCAGTGGCGTGGGTAGTAAGCTCCTCTTGGCTCACTATGCCCACGTTAGCCAAGCCGTCGGTCAAGAGCCAAGCGCAATCAATATAGCGGGCTTCGGTTTGAAATTCGGCCACCTGACGACAGCCTGTAAGCCAACCCTCCCCTAGATTGGTGCTACCGCCAGTATGCAGTTTTCCGATTTCAGCCGCAACCACCTGACGATTCGCGGCAGTGGCCTTGACCGAGGGGGAGACCACCCGAATCTCATCATCGTAGGCTATGACGTTCACCCGATCCTGGTCTGACAGACGCTGTACCACAAAAGCCGCCGCCTGCTTCACCAGTTCCAGCTTATTTTCGCCTGACATCGAACCACTGCGATCTAGCACCAAGCTTAAATTGAGGGGGACACGGTTCAAGGTGCTAGAAGCTTCGGCCACTATTTTAAAGAGCAGATAGCGTTCGGAACCACCAACACGGATCAAGCTACCATCGTATTTAGCGGATATTTTCAGGGTCATAGGAATAAGACTCCTTTCACGGCTGTCATAGCCATTGGAAATCAGTCCAGCACAAGCGTAACTGGACATACATTTGTTTACAACTTTTAGAGGCAAAAAGGTTTACCGCTTGAAGATTTGCCGGGCCTCTTCTAATAAACGGTCAATTTGGCGGCGTTGCTCCGAGTCGCCCGGCTGGTAGTGTAATTCTACCCCCGGAGCAAGGGTTAGTCGTTGCCATGTTTCGCTGGTGGCTTCTGCGAGAGAAACGCTATCAGCAGAGCCATCTTTGGTAGAAAGAGCCTGCTCACTCTTTTTAGAAGGAAGAGGTGCAGGCGGTGGCGGCCACGCCGAACGCAAGGGCAATCCAGTTACAGATCCGTTGACCAGAGCGTTAGCCTGCTCACTCTTGCCAAGTAAACGATCCAAATAATTTTTGGCATCGGCTTCCTCTTCGTCATACTCCCCGGCGGGTAAAGTCTGTTGGTTTAGGGTTTCCAACTCAGTTGGGTTAAGATCAGCTAACCGCCGTCGAATTTCGGCCAAGGGTAAATATTCATCTTTCAAACGCCGGATCAGACGCAACCGCAGCAGATGTTGACGGTTATAGCGGGCGAAAGGCCCGGCTCCTTCCGGGGGAGGCAATAAGCCCTCTTGGATATAATAGCGTACCGTCCGCTCCGTTACCTGAGCATCCCGGCATAAGTCTTTGAGGCTATAAATCTCGTCTGTTTGGCTCCGCTTCACCCTAACCTCATTCTATAAGTAAGTTGTTTTACGTTACACTGTTAATATAACACCATCACGTCAATTTGTCAATAGCTAAAAGTAGCTACTTTTAGCTATTTGGAGGAGTATTGTTGGATACCCCTCCAAATAGCTATTTTTTAGTACCACCGTTGGTAGGGTAGCTTATCTTTAAGAAGGTGGGTAAAGATACGCTCCAAAAAGAGGGATTAGATTCAGACCAATTACGCTATTAACCGCTCTATTCTTAATTCATAATATCTTTGTAAGTTACAGGATGAGTGACCCGCTTCCCAAAGTGTAGGTTTTATAGTATCCGCTCAAAATTTCGGGGTAGGGGCGTATTGCATACGCCCAAGATGAGGCCAACCTACGGCGGGTTTATTCAATAAACCCCAACTTATTGAGAGGATGCGTTTTATAGTTGTAAAGGAAGAACAACAACGATGAGAAAGTTTGCTTTACCTTTTCTATTAGTGCTAATTTTACTGTTTCCCACCCTATCCCCAATTGGAGCCGAAGCTGCTCCAGCTAGTTTCACTAGCCCCAGCTTTGCTACTACTTGGAACCGGGTAGATAAGCCCTTAGAGGAGCTTACCAACTTGGGCCGGGGCTATACGTGGGGACCGACCGTGCCTAACAGTGAGAATGTGACCAACGAGGTCTATAACGGGCAGAATCGAAAGGTGCAGTATTTTGATAAAGCCCGAATGGAGATAAACAATCCTGACGCTAACCCCAATGACCTCTTCTATGTTACTACCGGTCTGCTAGTCAAAGAACTGGTGACGGGCCAGCGTCAGGATGGCGATAATAGCTTCACCACTCTGCCTCCTAGCACGGTGCAAGTCGCGGGTGATCCTAACGATGGCGAAGCTAATGCCATCGCGCCGACCTATGCCAGTTTTAGCAAGGTGGGTACTTTCAGCGGCAATGAGAATGGTAAGCCTTCGGCCCTAGGTAGCCCAATCAACACCCAGATTGACAAGGCAGGCAACCTTTCCACGCTCAATCCGGTGGAACCGCGCCTTATTTCCGGCTACGATAACGTTACGCAGCACAATATCGCCGATGTCTTTGTGGACTACAGCAACCAGCAAGGTCAAGTTTGGAGTGGTAACACCTACACCCAAGCCCCCCTCTTCTTCGGCAACGCTACTTATGTAATGGGTCGTCCTGTCACCGAGCCTTATTGGACTCGTGCGGTAGTAAGTGGGGTAGAGAAAGATGTAATGGTTCAGCTTTTTGAGCGGCGGGTCTTAACCTACACTCCTTCCAACCCGGTAGGCTTCAAGGTGGAGATGGGCAACGTCGGCCAGCATTACTTCAAGTGGCACTATGTGCTTAACCCGATTAATCCCACGCCGCCTGCCGCCACCGCACCAATCACCGCCGTACCGGATACTATGCTTGATTTTAGCCAGTATCGGGCGCAATACCATCAGAGTGGACCAATTCCCCAAGGTGGCGTACGGAGCCTAGAGATACACAAGACCGATGCCTTTACCAGCGGTTCGTTTGCCATTGACGATCAGAACCAGCTAATCATTGTCGGCGATCAAACCGAGGGAGTATACGGTTTACGTCTGGATGATCCGGGTATAAAGGCTTGGACTTATCAAGTAGTAGGAGACCGGATAGCCAATTTTGACGCTACCCCAACTGTATTCAATGGTGTCGCTTACATTGGTTCCACCACCGGGCGGGTCTTCGCCATCAATACCAAAGACGGGAGCCTAAAATGGATCAGCCAAGCGGCGGCGGATCGGGTCATAGGTGCGCCAATTGTAGCGGGTAATCAGGTCTTCTTTGGCTCGCGAGATGGCCGGGTTTATGGGGTGGATATTAATAGTGGGCAATTGCTCAGTAAAAGTGATGACTTAGGTGGGCCAATCCTAGCGGGTCTTATCTTTGGCAAACGCGAGACCATCTACGTTGTTACTGCTCCTAAATTCAACGAGAAAAATGTCCCAAGCCAAGTTTACGCCCTAGATTTCAACGGTAAGAAAAGAACCGATTGGCAAGTTCCTACTCTAACTGGTAATATCTACGCGACACCCTCTTACGCCAACAATACCATTTATGTAGGTACTGATATGGGTTGGCTCTATGCCCTGCGGATAGATGGAACCATCCGCTTCCAGCGTAATTTTCCGGGCGATGCCATCCTTACCACGCCAGCAGTCTATGACACCCGCGTCTTTGTGGGAACCGATAAAGGCTATGTCTATGGTCTTTCCGCCGATAACATCGAGAGCAACATCAAGTGGGTAGTAAAGACCAACGGTAAAGTGCGCTCTTCGGCGGCAGCAATAGATGGCTATGTCTACTTTGGCTCGAATGATGAGCAGGTCTACAAGGTTTCGGTCTACGATAACAACGATCTAATGCCTATGTTCGGCTGGCGTACTACTGCCAAGAGTACCTTCGGTTACAACTCACCGATTGTCTACAAAGGCAAGGTCTACATTATAGATGACGCACAACGGCTCTATGTCTTAGGTTAACCATAAATAGCAACGCCACTAAAAAGCAACATCCTTTTGGGGGGGTAGTGATACCCCTCGAAAGTACAGTCTTACCACCCCCCAACTGGATAGCTTTTTCCATACTCTTAGCCGAATTTAAACCCATCTTTTTATTCTATCAATTTCATCCAAGCGGAATTAGAATTAGTATTGATACTTAAAATATTTTCCAATTAAAATCATTTTAATAAGTAGAGCTAAATTCTATGATTGATACCCTGATTGATACCAGCGAATTAGGTTCACCCAGCTTAGAGGTGGCCCCGCTACCAGTCGCACCAAAATTAAGGCCACCAAAAAAGCTACATTGGAGTATACCCGTCCTATTTTTTGGTCTTTTGACCGCTTTTTTTACTTACCCTACGGTGTTCCACTTTAACGAAGCCGTCTCAGGCGTGGGCGTGGAAGACCGCTTGCAAAACCTCTGGAATTTTTGGTGGCTCCGCCAAGCCCTAACTCACGGTCAATTCCCTTACCTGACCGATGCCCTCTTCTTCCCTTATTATCAGGCTCCCCGAAATGCCTTACCCCTCTACTTTCATGATTTACAGGCTTTTAACGGGCTGGTAACTTTGCCCTTACAACTCATGAGTGGAGTAGCCGCCGCTTACAACGGGGTAGTCTTTGGGGCTACTATGGTGAGCGGTCTGGCAACCTATTGGCTGATTCGGCGGCTAGGAGGTAGTATCGGCGCAGCCCTGATTGGAGGAGCCATTTATGCCTTTGCCCCCATTCGGCGCGATGCCATTGCCCAGAGTATTACCAATATTCAATCCACCGAATTTCTACCGCTTTACGCCCTCCTCCTACATCTTGCCAGATTTACCAATTTTGAAAGTATTCGGTTTTGGGCTAATTTGAACAAAAAGTGGGTGGTCGGGGCGATACTGGCACTTACCTTTTGCATCTACACCGATTGGTATAACACCATTTACCTGCTCTTCTACAGCCTCTTCTATTTTGGTTGGCGGGTGTGGCAGGGTTCACATACCTTTCGCCAGCTAAAGCGCGAAATCAGCTTTATGCTATTGATTGCGGGCGGCACTTTTATCTTGGTAGCACCTCTGCTTCTGCCAAGCATTACCAACTTGAATAATCCCGATTTTAGAATTACCCCCGGCTATGACCGCGAGCTAAAAAGTGCGGCCAACCTGAGTTCGTTCTTCCTGCCGGGAGCCATTGGCTCAAATTGGGATACCTGCCTCCTTAGCTATAGCGGTCTTATTTTGGCAGCACTGGCAATTTTATTTCTCTTTCAACGCCAAAAACCACCAAAGAGCCAAAATCCAGCGTGGCTCTCCCCAACCACCTGCCTCTACTGGTTACTTTTAAGCGGTGGGGCCTTGGTAATGGCACTTGGCCCGGAACTAAAGCTTAGCAGTGAACTCAATACAGGCTTACCCCTGCCTTATGCCCTCTTTCGCCAATTGCCAGTGGTCTCAGTCACCCGCGACCCCAGCCGCTTTGTAATTTTGGCGATGCTAGGAATAGCAGTACTGGCGGCTTTTACCCTAGATTGGTTACGCACTTCTAACGGATTGGCTCGGTTACTTCACTTTGTAAAACCCTCCCGCCGGGCCGGATTAGCCGGAGGATTACTAACCGCTTTGACGTTGGGTTTGCTGATTTTAGAATCTTGGTCGCCTCTTCCTCTTTTTGAAGTTAAGAACAATCCCTTTATGGAGAGTTTGGCTAAAGAGCAGGGCGATTTTTACCTGCTAGAATTACCGATCACTCGCCACTATAACCACGATCAAGTGCGGATGTTCAATCAAATTGCACATGGGCGGCCTATCTTGGGCGGCTATCTTTCCCGGCCTGTGGTTGACCCCTATCGCTCGCCCGATTCTCCCTTCGCACCCCTAGCGGAGCTGATAATCCGGCAAAAGCGACAACCACCCGATATTATTCCGCTTAGCACCAATCAAGAGGATTTGGATACGCTGGTGGCTCTCTACAATTTTCATTATATTGTGCTGTATTTGAATGAATTTGATGATCCTTACCAGCTTGCCGGAGTCACCGATTTAATCAGCAACCATTACGGCAGTCAACAATTGGTCTATAAAGATGAGACGATGGCAGTTTACCAGGTGCCGGATGAACACCTTGAAAAATCACGTTCTTACGTAAAATTAACGCTGGGTAGTGGCTGGTCTCCACTGGAATACGATACTAACAAAGATATGTGGCGCTGGACAGGTGCAAATAGTCCCCTTTATGCCACTACTTTTGCAGCTCAGAAGATGCACCTAAAGCTTACGCTCAATTCCTTTGAGGTAGACCGCAGGTTGCAAATAAATTTAAATGGAGAAGCTATTTTTCAAAGTATCGTGCCAAATGCGGCTACTACACTTGAGGTAGATTTATCCTTAGTGGAGGGGCGGAATGAACTCCGCCTGATAAGCCTCGATGGAGACCAAAGTCCCCAAGAGATTTATCAGGGTAGTAAAGATACACGACGACTGGCCTTCGCCGTACACTCAATTGAATTGGCTGGATGATGTTAGCTCAATGATCGGAGGAGAAATTTATACAAAAGTACGGACAAAGATACCCTACTTTTGGGGGTCTAAAAGTTAGCCGGATTATACTAGTATCTGGCTCGGTCTTAATTCATAATAAGTTAGGTTGTCAAACAAGCTTTTGAAAAGGGCTATCTGAAATTAGAAATAGGTTTCCTGAGACAAACCGGACAGTCATATTCGGCTCAGGCTATTGCAAGTTGCGGTATAATAAGGCGAAAAGAGATGAATCAGATTACTGTTCAGAGAAAGAGTATTTTTAGCTATTCAGAGGTAGGTTTTATGCTCTACATTGGAGAATTGATGGCTAAGATTGCCTTGCATAAAAAAATCAGTCTGTTTTGTATTACCCTGCTCTCCTTAACTATAGCCTACCTAGATTTTCTCAGCCCAGCCGAAGTCCCAATTGATGCCCTTTATGCAATACCCATCTGGCTTGGGTTGCTGACCTTCAAGCTGACCGGAGGCTTAATTGTAGCTACTACCTCCATCCTTCTCTTTTATATCTCAAATTTTCTCCCCATTGGAACCAAAAGTGACCATGTGCTGCTATCGGTATTCTTGACTTACAGTTTTCTGCTCTTGTTTGGTCTGATAGCGCACCGCTACCTGTTGAACCAACGCAAATTGGCGGAGGCGCGGATAGTTTTGCAAACCCGGCTAAAAGAACTCGATAAGCTCAATCAGCAGGCCCAAACGCTGCACGAACAAAACCTAAAACTAGCCGTAGTGGGTGAACGAAACCGGATTGCTCGCGAAATTCATGATGTGCTGGCGCAGGGTTTTACCGGAATCATTCTCCAAGTAGAGGCCGCCCACGTTCACCGCAATGATCCGGTGGAACTAGAAGAACGGTTGGCTCAAATTGACCAACTCGCCCGTTATAACCTGCAAGAGGCTCGCCGTTCGGTGGCCGGGTTGCGACCCCTGCCGCTGGATGGTAGCACCTTGTTGGGGGCATTGGAGCAAAAGGTAAATGACTTCAGAACGAAACAACAAATTGAGGCCAATTTTAGTACCAGCGGAGAGGTTCAGCACCTCTCACCTGAAATTGAAGATACTTTGTACCGCATCGGTCAAGAATCCCTGACTAATGTAGGTCGCCATTCCGGTGCCACGGCGGTTCAAGTGGTGCTGGACTACGATGAGGATGAAGTTTGCCTAACAGTGCAAGATAATGGTCGTGGGTTTGAGTTACCCTCTGGAAAAAGCGACAAAAATGGTCAATCTTTTGGATTGAGTATGATGCAGGAACGCGCCCGGCTGGTCGGCGGCTGGGTTACTATTCAAAGTAAGCTTAATGAAGGTTGCCGGATACGGGTAATAATCCCTTATAATAGATCTCAGGATTTGCGGCAACTTGCTACAATGAGTGAAAACGTCCCTTAACTTTTAGTGGAAAGTGATTCTTATGACAAACCAGACAGGTCTTAACCAGCCGCTCCGGTCGGAGACTAATTCTAACATTCGGATTATCGTTACCGATGACCATACCGTAGTACGTCAGGGTTTGGCCTATATCCTCAACGCCGAGCCGGATTTTGAAGTCGTGGCTGAAGCCGCCAACGGTTATGAGGTGGTAGAAATGGCCCGAAGAGTAGCACCAGATATAATCTTGATGGACTTGCAAATGCCTGGGCTAAACGGAGTAGAGGCTATTCGTAGTCTCAAAGCCGAACACTCCGAACTAAAAATAATCATTTTGACCACTTTTGCCACCGACGAATACATCTTTGAGGGTATTCGGGCCGGAGCTAAAGGCTACCTGCTAAAGGATGTGCCAAAAGAAGAGCTTTGCCGCGCGATCCGGCTGGTAAATCAAGGCCAATCTATGATCCAACCCACTATTACGGCCCGCCTATTTGACCTGCTGGCACAAGGTGGCCCCAAAACGGGCGAAGTCCCTTTGACCGAGCGCGAATTGGAAGTTTTGAAGTTGATCGCACACGGCGACCGAAACAAAGAGATCGGCCTTAAACTCTCTATCAGCGAAAGTACGGTCAAAGGTTATGTCGCCTCGATTCTCCAAAAATGTAATGTCACCGACCGCACTCAGGCCGCGATGTATGCGGTGCAAAAAGGTTTAATCAAGCTCGAGTAGTTAACACCTAGGCCACACCGTCGCCTACCCGTGAACCGCGGTGTTTGCCCCTATTTGCTGGCCTTAGCCCAATAAGCCCCAAATCAGGATTAGAAATCCCTCCTACAGGGTTAAGGGATCCTAGCCGAAATCGGGATTAGAAATCCCTCCTACAGGGTTAAGGGATCCTAATCGAAATC
>JACAUC010000104.1 GCA_013390945.1 Candidatus Chloroheliaceae bacterium | reverse complement strand
CCGATTTTAAACCTTACATTCTTGCCGCACACGGGCTAAATTCCAGATCAGGATAGTGCCTCCGCTACCTAGGACAGTAGGAGGGATTTCCAATCCCGATTTTAAACCTTACATTCTTGCCGCACACGGGCTAAATTCCAGATCAGGATACGGTTATCGGTAGCAGTAATCAGCCGTTCCAGATCGGGCGAAAAGGCTAGGACGATTTTTCGCCCGGTCAGGCCCAAATCAAGAAGTGCTACTAGGCGCGGCAAGCGACCTACACTACCTTCCGGGGCAATATCCCACAAGCGCAAGTGACCGGACTCATCCACCGCCACCAGCATCCGGTTATCAGGACTAAAGGCAATTTCACGCAAAGAACTCTCTCCCGCCACAAGATCATGATAATCTGCCGCCCGCAAATCCCACAGACGCACTACCTGAGACCACTTATCGGTTTCAGCACTATCTTCCGGGGAGTAAGCAAGCATACGGGTAGTAATAATCTGAAAGTCGTTCTGACTGCCCGATTTTGCACCATTGGAGTTAAAACCAAGGGAGCCAGTGCCACTATTATTACGATTGCGTCGGGTTAGGGGCTTGACCGCTTCAGGACGGACACTGAGGCCCACCGCCATTTCAAAACCATTATGGTTGAAAGCAAAAGCCGTCAATTTTTCATGGGTAGGATTGTTCTCCGCGAACCAACGCCAACCAGTATAGACATTCTGTAAAAGAACGCCTCGTATGCCTAGGGTAGCTACTTTCGTACCATCGGGGCTAAAAACCAAACCCCATGCGCCCTCTTCCGTGCCAGTAACAGAGTTGGGATTAGTGGTAGGGTAAACCCGTAAGGGTTGCACTCGATCTCCGTCCAAGTCCCAATAGCGAGTCTGACCGCTTACATCGCACCAAGCCAGCTTTGTACCATCGGGGTTGAAAGCTAAGGGAATAAAACCGTTAAAGCCTTTAAGCATTAGACCATCATCCGGTTCTAATTTTTGAAGTTGGTCATTATTCCAGTCACCCACTTGGATTAATTTTGGTGTGACCCAAGCAAATCGTCCTCCTCCGGGAGGGACAATAAACCGGAAATTTTGAAGCGTGGGAGGAGCCTGATGATTAGTGGTCAGAAAAGTACGCGGTGCGCCCAGCGTAGCCGTTTGTACGCGATTATTGTGCCAATCCCAGAATTTTATTTCAGGAGGGAAGATAGTACCTTTGCGTCCACCAGCCTGAAAGTGAAGCATCCCACCATCACTACAGGCAAAGACTACCGAACCATTGGCGGTAAAGCCAAGCGTAGTAACATGAAAACCACCATGGCCACTCATAGTGCGCTCTAGGCCGGGCCGTCCGCCCGCTTTCTCTTCTACCATCACCGTTTTAAGATCGGTTTCTGGTAATAATGGCCCGTGCAATTTGTCCAAGTTCCATTTGGGGCCAAAATTCGAGGCATGAAGTGAACGTTGAAAGGAATTGAGCCGCACCAAGAGGCGAAAAAAAGGCGTAGATTTACGGCCTTCCCGTTCCTCCCAATTTATAAATGGCTCGAAAGCGTTTAGGGCGGCAAAAAACTGGTAGGTAGCAAGGGCAACAATACCAACCGCCGTAGCAAAGCCCCAGGTAAAGATTAGATTATTAGTTACTTCGCGAAAAATATTAAGTAGAACCAACACCGCCGTAAAGAGGCTGAAGAAGAGACCTAGCAGCAAAGTTACGCCCAACGTTATTGGGGCAGCGTTATCAAACCAAGCGGGTAAATTTCGAGGAATACGCAGGTAGACGTTTAGGGCAAAGCGAAGCCCAAAGACCGTCAGACATAACAAGAAGAAAGAGATTATAAAACCAGCCAGCTTAAAACCATTAGGCTCGGTCAAATTGGAGATGTAGCCAAAAACCCCAAAAGTTCCCCACACCCCTGACCCTAATGTCCAAAGTACCGCCAGAAAGAACTCATCCCAACGTGGCCGCGTCTGTTGCGCCATGACCTTAACCCTCATACCTAGTACACGTGTGATACCCAACAGCACATTACTACTAAATATATTCAAGAATTAATTTAGGTAGGGAGGTGTCTTGCCGTACTAGGATGGAACAAGCCACAACTCTACAAGACTACAAATTAACTCTTTATCCTGCCCAATATCTCAAGTTCCGCGCCACAATTACTTGATCGCCGCTTTACCCTGTCCGAGCAAGGGTACATCGCGCCGTACATCCAGCACATCACGCACAGATTGAAGCTTACTTAAAAGACGACTGAGTTGCTCCAGACTAGTCACCTCCACCGTAAATTGAATGGAGATAATACCGCGCTGGTTGGTTTGAAGGGTACGAAAATCTCCCATATTCACCTTGTCTTCTGAGATCAGCGTCGAAATGTCGCGCAAGAGACCGACGCGGTCTACCGATTCTATTCGTACTGGCACCCGGTAGTACTGGATGGTAGTATTACCCCAAGCGACCCGAATCAAGCGACCTTGATCCTTCTCCGAGATATTCAAGATATTAGGACAATCGGCCCGATGAACTGAGATACCCTTTCCTCTAGTCACATAACCTAGAATATCATCACCCTGCATCGGGTGGCAACAACTCGCCAAACTGGTCAACAACCCTCCAATACCAGAGACCGTCATACCAGTAGCAATAGTGGGGACTTTTTCGGTGGCACTAGTAGTAACCGAACTGGGCTGCATAAACTCTGGTAAGTCGCTACCGCCCTTGCTGGCATCCACCAAGCGAGCAGCAACTTGGGAAATGGAGACCCCGCCATAACCCACCCCGGCTAAAAAATCATCCAGCTTATCATATTTGGGAAAATGGCTGGCTACCGTATCGTAGCTGATATTTACCAAACCAAGCCGCTTCAGCTCCTCATCCAGAATTTCCCGACCATGGGCAATATTCTCGTCGCGCTCTTGCCGTCGGAACCATTGTCGGACTTTATCGCGGGCACCGGCGGTCTTAACATAACCCAAATTAGGGTTAAGCCAATCGCGGCTAGGACCTTTGCGATTTTTGGCCTGAACTATTTTAACCAGTTCACCATTCTGAAGTTGATAGTTTAGTGAAACTAGTCTATCATTAACCCTTGCCCCGCCGCAGGCATGGCCTATATCTGTATGAATCCGGTAGGCAAAGTCAATTGGGGTAGCACCCGCCGGTAAATCAATTATATCGCCTTTGGGGGTAAAAACATAGACCTGATCCTGAAAAACATCTGATTTTAAGCTGTCAACAAACTCCTGAGCGTCAGGTTCTGGGCCATCTTCGCGCCAATCAATCAAGCGGCGCAACCAAGCAACTTTAGCTTCAAACTCCACATCCCGCTTGCCGCCCTCTTTGTAGCGCCAATGGGCCGCAATGCCATACTCCGCCACTTTGTGCATATCTTTGGTGCGAATTTGAACTTCGAGGGGCCGACCATCCATTGAAATAACCGCCGTATGGAGTGATTGGTACATACTTTCTTTAGGGGTAGCGATATAGTCATCAAATTCTCCGGGAATAGGCCGCCAGAGGGTATGAATTACACCGAGCGTACCGTAACAATCCCGCACATTATCTACAATGATCCGCACCGCCAAGACATCATAGATCTGATCGAGCGGACGATTCTTGCGGGTCATTTTTTTGTAGATGCTATAAATATGTTTGGGCCGTCCACTAACATCAGCCACCTCTATACCGGCATCATCGAGTGCCTTACGGATAGTCTTTTGTACCCGCTGTAAGAAGCGCTGCCTACTCTCCCGCTTATCATCCAACAACGAGACTAGATTATTGTACTCGTCGGGGTGAAGGTAGAGGAAGCAGAGATCTTCAAGTTGCCATTTGACGTTCCAAATACCGAGACGATTGGCGAGCGGGGCAAAAATTTCGAGGGTCTCAGTGGCAATTTTGATTTGTTTGGGCCGGGTTTTAAACTGGAGGGTTTGCATATTGTGAAGGCGGTCGGCTAACTTAATAAAAACCACCCGTACATCATCCACCATCGCTAAGAACATTTTGCGTAGGTTCTCCGCTTGCTCCTGCTTCTCTTGCAAGGCTTTGGCAGTGTGATCTTGGCTCGGTTCCCATTTGATCTTACTAAGCTTGGTAACACCCTCTACAAGGTGAGCTACCTTCTCACCAAAACCCTTTTGAATCTCCTCCAACGTAACAGTAGTATCTTCTGGCACATCATGAAATAGAGCAGCGACAATCGAATCTCGATCTAGTTGCATCTCAGCAATAGTAGTGGCCGCCGCAATCGGATGTATCACATAGGGTTCGCCACTAGCCCGATATTGCCCCGCGTGAGCCGCCGACGCAAAAGCCACCGCCCGTTGCACCACCGACCAATCCGCCGGGGGCAAATACCCTTTCACATACGTCATTAGTTGGCTGACATCTAAAGTTAAAGCATCATTTAAAGCTAAAGCATCAATGGATACCTCAAACGGAGTCTCCTCCCGAATTACCTTTATTGTATTAGTGGACACCTTTACTCCCTCCCCTGAACCTGCTACCTGAAGGGATTTTCTTCAGGCCAAGCACGACCCCCTTGTCGGCCTCCTATTTTCATAAAAAGTTAATTTTTCCAAATTCTATTGTTAAGTTGTTGCTTAAACTCAAAAAGGCTAACATAAGGAGGTAAACTAGCCCTGCAACAAGCTAGACCTCCCACTAATATTATACTACTTTTGACAGCTTGACTATAGCCGAACTAGGTTCTAAAACAATTTAGCTCTATTCGATTGAGGAAGAACCTTGTTACCGCTCTCAGAGTAGTGACGACTACCACCCTTAGTTCCACAGATAGATATTTTACTAATTTTAGAGCATCTAACCGGGTTGTGTCAATCATTATGTGGTATCCTATCTAAAAGTCGGGACTAGGGCGATGAGCCAGAGTAGTCACGCGCCCCGAAAATAGGTTTGATTTACACGTCAGTAGTGGGAAAATCTCCAGTGGGTTGATAAATTCATCCGCAAAGGATGGTCAGGTAGTCGTTCTCTTGAGTGCCACTTCTAATTCGTATTGTCGGATGGTGACAGTCAAATCGCCGCGAGTACGTTCCAATACACCCCGCACCAAGTCAGTCGTCCGGCGCAACCCCCCGGTTAATGCGTCGGGATAATCAATGGTAATGAGTTGGCTATAAACCTCCTCCATTTTGCCAAGTAATTCTTCACAACGCACCATTTCAGCCGCGCCATGCCGGATCAGATCGAGAATGTAGCGGCGTAATTCGCTGGCCGCTTCGCCCAACCCATTCAAATAAGGGGCATCCTCTACAGCCAAGCTTTCCGGTGAAGGTAAGGGTTCGGCACGTATCAGTCCATAGGTTAAACGGGCCTCCGTATATTCCTTTTGAGCATCTTGGACATAGCCTGCCCAATAAATATCTGGGTAAATTTTCAAATCCTCTTTGAGTGTTACCAAGCGGGTGCGACCCTGTTCTAACAAGGTTTGAGCCATTTCAAATTCGCGCCGATGGGTGGCCCGAATCGAATTGGCCGCCAAGCGAATAACCTGCCGCGATTCGGTCAAGGCTTTTTCCCGTGCCGCATTTTTTTGCTCAATTCGGGCGGCAATTACCTCTACTAGTGACTCGATGTTTTTGCTAGGTTCGTTTTCGTTTTCGTTTTCGTTTTCGATTGTCATATTTTCCTAATTTCCTAAAAAGTCCAAGAATATGATAAAGGGCTCCTCCAATTAAAGAGCTATAAGTAGGGTGTAATATTAAGGTAAATTATCGGGATCTATGTTGTAACGACGTAATATTTCGGTTAACTTCTCGGTATGTTGACGTTCCGCTTCGATCTGGTGTTCAGTTGCTTCGGCCCGTCGTCGCTCCGCTTCAATCTGGTGTTCGGCTGCTTCGGCCCTTTGCTGTTCCGCTTCAACTTGGCGCTTAGTTGCCTCTGCCCGTCGTCGTTCCACCTCTGCCCGTCGTCGTTCCACCTCTGCCCGTTGCTCTGCGGCCTCCGTTTCAGTCAGCCGTAGTGAGCCATTGGCACTATACAAATGTAAGTGCCTGCCCTCTGCTATCAGCCAACTCTCCAATTGTTCGCTCCACATCCGTCCTGATTCATCTTTGGCTATCTTCTGAGGTTGGTCACTAGTCAAGGATTTGCGCCAGCCTAATAAACGCCCCTCTTGCCGCCAATCCCCTATCCATGTTCCTGAAGGGTTAGGATCAAAGGCAAAATATTCGATTACACCCATCTTGGCATATTTTTCCGGTTTCTCCTCTAAATCTTTGCGCCAAGTTTCAGCACTTGAAACCTCAAAGACCACTGGCGGAGGAGAACCATAAGAGCCAATGTAATAGCTGGCCTTATTATCATTGGTTAATTCTTCTACCGATACATCCTCGATTATTACTATATCAGGGCTTATCACCTTCTCTGCTGGTTTGGACGCTTGGTAAAGGTTGATACTACCACCAATCGCGACCCGCCGATCATGAAACATCCACTTCAGCACTGAGGTTAGATATTCTATAGCAGCATAATGTTCCCAACTTTGGCCCAATTCTTCCTCCTCTATTGCTAGAGTATCATAATACGGTTCTATTTCGATAGAGTTGGTCTCAATTGTCATCGGCTTTTTCTTTCTACCTTGCCTAACTATCGGTTTAACACTTCTCTTTCAATTATAGCCATTATAACCAAAACCAAAACCAGATGCAAGAGGAATATCACCGGACGGAGTCGCTACAAATTTTGGATTGGAAAATCAATAGGCATTCGATAGGGGAACAACTACAAGCTTAATTGTCTGTTATTTCTTGATAAATTTAAGGACGATGTTCTAAATAAGTTTTTCTAACAACAGCATTTAAAATGTCATTTTTGTACATATTTAGGAGTGTAACAACGTTATCACTAAGATCCATGTAATCCTTCATATCTAATTCTAAATATTCACCATGTGCTATACTATTTCGGCGTTTTAATAATTCTACATCAATAAAATTGAACTTGGTAGTATAAGGAGCGGTATCTAAGCCAAGTGAAACAGCAATATTTTCAAAGACCTTTGATTTGAGATTTGATTCAGTATTGATAACATCTCTATAGGAGAGTTTAGCTTTCTTGTTTAATTCATTTAGTAAAAATTCTATAATTTTAATATTTTCTGCGTGTTGCTTTGACTCTGCTATATCATTTAATTGGTTTTTTAATCCAAAAACAATAAAGCAGGTTTTAAGCTCTTTATAACTTAATCTTTGATTTACCACGAACTCTAAATATGCTTCAGAAGCCTTCTTAATAAAGCCCTCCCAATGAGCATAAAGTAGAGGAACACCTGCTCTGATTAAGGCTTTATTTGGTATTTGCTTAGCTGACATTATAGAGGTTTTGATAGACGAGATTTCCTTTTTACGCCAACTTAAATCTTCGCTAAGCCGCGTTTCAAGATCAACTGTAGTACGGATTTTATTCATAAATCTGAAAAATGTTCACTTAATGGTAGTAATTTGCTAAGACGTGTTGCACCACCTATTCCAGCTTTAGCATATTTCTTAAATGTAGGGTCTTCCCAAACTTTCTTCACTTGTTGTTGTACAAAAGCAATCTGGTCTTCCTCAGATTGCTTTTGTACAACAACTAAGCTTTTAGAAACGCCTATTGCTATAACTTCATAAGCGGATATAAGAGATGGGCCTAAAAACCTGTTATTCTCCTTGTCATACCTCTTGAAAGCTTCTTTTCCAAAAGCTTTATCAATCAGGCTAAAAGTCTCTTTAAAGATACTACCTTCTTTATCAAGGTCAAATTGCTTGTTGAGAGCAAGCTTAGCAAGTTCAAGTGTACCTTTATCAAGATAAGCATTGACATCTAAATCGCTTGATGACCGAGTGACATTCCTATATACAATAAATCTTAAAATAAGCTCCATAGCATGTTGCGTCTTTTCTTGCTTTTTAGACGACACCCACACGTTTTTAAAAGAGGGAAACTCACCCAATTCTTTGACCCAGCGAAAGAAGTCGGGGTTCATCATCATCATCACGCAATTTCTAACTTCTTGATTTGTTACAACAGAACCAGAGTTTAATCTCTGAAATAACTCGTACTTACTTTGTGGGTGACTTCTTTTGAGTATTTCAACCCGTATTCTACGTCTTCGTAGTTGAAATTGTTGGGCGTTAGTGAGACAATGAGTTCCATTTCCAGCTTTCCAAGATATCCCTTTTAAAGAAGGTAGCAACTCAGTACCCCGCAAGACTGAAGGTGGCTCTAATGTTCCGTCCGTCTTACGTAAGATACCCACAAATTCAAAGACTGTGGATAACCTTTGTAAACCATCTACTAACTCCCAAGTGCCTTCGTCAGTAGTGAAAACAAAAATAGCTGGAATAGGAATATCCAATAGTATAGACTCAATGAATTTAGATTTTTGAGTTTCTTTCCAGCGAAATAGGCGTTGAAACTCAGGATTAATAATAAGTTCTTTCTCATTATAAAGAGTTATCAATTCGCCCAAAGACATATCATAGCCATCATTTACAATTTCTTTAGAAGCTTTTTCTATTTCTTCTCCTAATGACATAACCCGGTTCCCTTCTCAATTAAACTTTATTCAAAGTCAAGATTGAACAACCTTAGTATCTTCTCAATTGGTAGGGGTTTATTGAATAAACCCCTTGTGGGTTGGCCTCACATTGGGCATAAGCAATACGCCCCTACCCCGAATTATTGATATGATGCCATTTCCTAAATAGAAGGTCAAATTGATTTAACACGTCAAAATCTAAAATCAGAGGCTAACTATACTTGGCAAAGAGCTTGCCCAAAAGGGTGTTAGCATCGGTCTGGACGGCGGGGCGTTGCGAGAGAACGTGTTCTTCATAGGAATGAGATTCAGCCGCTTTGTAGAAGACCCCGGTGTAAACTATCTTGGGACTGGAAGCTTGCTCAATCGCTTTGAGTTTATTGGTAACATCGTGGTCTATCGGTAGTGCGGTCACTTCTTCTTTATAATATTTGAAGGTATTGACTTTGTTGAAGGTGGGACAGGGACTAAAAACATCAATGAAGGCAAAACCTTTGTGTTCGAGACCTTGAATAATCAGTTCGGAGACCTCTTTGGGACGACCACTAAAGCCACGCGCCACAAAAGTTGCACCGCAAGCCAAAGCCAGTACCAGCGGGTTTAGCGGCTCATCCACCGAACCAGCCGGACTGGTTTTGGTAACATAGCCAAGCCTTGAAGTGGGCGAAGTTTGGCCTTTGGTCAGACCGTAGACCGAATTATCCATAATCACATAGGTGATATTCAGGTTGCGGCGAGCGGCATGGATAAAGTGACCGCCACCAATCGCAAAACCATCGCCATCCCCACCAAAAGCCAAAACGGTCAAATCGGGGTTAGCCATTTTAATACCCGTCGCGACGGGCATAGTGCGACCGTGCAAGGTGTGAAAGCCGTAGGTATTGACAAAGAAGGGGAAACGGCTGCTGCACC
Organism: Candidatus Chloroheliaceae bacterium; assembly: GCA_013390945.1. GTDB lineage: Bacteria > Chloroflexota > Chloroflexia > Chloroheliales > Chloroheliaceae > L227-5C. Next base: position 9,049 of record JACAUC010000104.1, on the reverse strand, counting down.
CAATCCCTGATACACAGACGGTATCTTTAGGGTTTAGATGCTTTTGTTTCATGGCGGTAAAGGTGGCATTGAGGATACCAAAGTCGCCACAGCCGGGACACCAAGTAGGCTTTACTTCGCTACGATATTCAAATTCTTCTATATCTAGCTTACCCTCGTCTAAGTCGGGCTTCACTAGTTCAATTGTATCAAGCATTGGCTTGTGCCTCTCTCTCCACTACCGCTAAAATCTGACTACCCTTAAAAGGTGCGCCGCTATAGGTGTTAACTTTTACTATCGGGCGTAGGTAGTGCGCTTTAAGCAATTCGGCAAATTGTCCAGTATAGTTAACTTCAGGACAGATAATTACTCGTTTACTTTTCATAAATTGGTCTAATTGATTAGTCGGTAGCGGCCAAACCAGTTTGGGGGCAATGGCATCTACCTTAATACCTTTTTCAGCCGCCAACATCACTACCTCTTCGACAATACCCCACGTGCTACCCCACGTAATCAGGCCAATTTCGGCCTCCGGGTCGCCCATCCGGGCCGCTTCTGGCAGATCAGGGTCTATCGCTAAGAGTGCCAACTTTCTAAACCGTTTTTCGGTCATAGAAGTATGGCTCTTGGTATCGTAGCGCGGTCGCCCATATTCGCTATGCTCTAGTCCGGTTGAAACATATTGCCCACCGCGCTGTCCGGGTAGACTCATCGGTGAAATACCGCTCTCAGTTAGTTCGTAACGTTTGAAATTTTCGCTACTTTGATGACCGTTGCTTTCTAGGGTTTGGCGTTCGATTAATTTTACTTTGCTTAGGTCGGGTTTTTTGATACTTTCGGTACGGTTTGCTAAGGTGGTATCGGAGAGAAAAATACAGGGCATTTGGTACTTTTCGGAAAAGTTAAAAGCGTTAATCATCTGCCAGAAGCAATCTTCCACCGAAACTGGAGCCATTACCAAACGTTGAATCTCGCCTGCCCCACCAAAAACGGCTAGGTTTAGGTCGCCTTGCTCGTGTTTGGTGGGCATTCCGGTGGAGGGGCCAGCCCTTTGCACATCTACAATCATCGCCGGAATTTCGGCCATCGAACCATAGCCTAACCACTCTACCATCAGGCTCAGACCCGGCCCGGAAGTGGAGGTTATCGCCTTGTGTCCGGCATAACTGGCTCCCATCACCATCCCAATCGAAGCGATTTCATCTTCAGCTTGAACTGAAGCTCCTCCCAATTTGGGAAATTCGGCTATCAAAAATTCTAGCACATCCGTCGCCGGGGTAATTGGATAGCCAAAGATATGGCGGCATCCGGCGGCAATAACGCCCATTGAAAGAGATTGGTTACCACTTACAATAATTATATCGGGGTTGGTGGCAGAGTGATGAAGTTGGAATTGGCTACGGTCGGTAATATGTTGTTCGACATATTCGATTCCAGCGTCCAACGCCTGCATATTCTTTTTAACTACATCCTCACCCTTGCGGGTAAATTTTTCGGTCAGCAGTTTTACGATAAATTCTCTGGGTAAACCAAAGAGGGCGGAGACTACTCCTACTGCCACCACATTTTTACCTAGTTCAAATTTTAGTTTGGTACGGGCAATTTCGGAAAGGGGTACATTATAATGTAGGTGTTCGGGGTCGTGAGAAGGTTCAAAGGCTCCACCGTCGTAAATTAATAGGCCACCTTGCTTCAATTCTTCATAGTGCCGATCATAAGCTTCTTGGTTGAAAGCGATTAGAATATCAAGTTCATCGCCTTCGCTATAAAGTTTTTTATCGCCTAAGCGAAGCTGATAAAGACAATGTCCACCTTTTATTTCCGCAGGATAAGTCTTAAAAGTAATTACCTCAAAACCAGCCCTAGCCGCCGCTTGCGTTACAAAATCGCCCGTGCTAATTACACCTTCGCCACTCTCACCAGCGATTCGGATTACCAGATCCTGTTTCGCTGCTATTTCTGTTGTCATGCTTTGATGCTCCTAGTAGACCGGAAATTTATTTCCGGTCTATGCAGCTAAAATCGGTTGAAACCGATTGAATTTATCCTATCCCAAATGCTAACATAAGCCGTATCTGATTTAGTTAGTTTCAACTAACTTTAGCTATTAGGCCGGAAATAAATTTCCGGCCTAATAGCTATAAACGTATCTTCTCAATTGGTAGGGGTTTATTGAATAAACCCGCCCCATTTTGGGCGTATGCAATACGCCCCTACCCCGAATTATTGAGAAGATACCTATAAACTTCCTAAATAATATCCGCGATTTGAGCCGGGCTATCGGCTACTTGGATACCATACTTTTTGAAGGCGGCAATTTTTTCGGCGGCTGTCCCTTCACCACCACTGATGATTGCACCCGCGTGACCCATTCTCTTGCCGGGAGGGGCCGTCTGCCCAGCAATAAAGCCGACGACTGGTTTGGTTACATGTTCTTTCACATATTCGGCGGCTAGAATTTCGGCATTACCACCAATTTCTCCCAGCATCACGATTTTTTCAGTAGCGGGATCATTTTGGAAGAGTTCTAACACGTCAATAAAACTAGTGCCAATTATCGGGTCGCCACCGATACCAACGGCAGTCGTTTGACCGTAGCCTTTCAGGGTGAGCGCGTTAACCACTTCGTAGGTTAAAGTGCCACTCTTAGAGACTACCCCCACATTACCCGGTATATGGATAAAGCCGGGCATAATGCCGATCTTAGCCTCACCCGGCGTAATCAGACCGGGGCAGTTGGGGCCAATCAAACGCGCACCCTTCAGCCTCACATAGTGATAAACCTTAACCATATCCAGTACTGGAATACCCTCGGTGATACAAACCACCAGCGAGATACCTGCATCTACGGCCTCTACAATGGCATCGGGAGCAAAAGGGGCGCGGACAAAGATGATGGAAGTATTGGCTCTGGTCGCCGCAACCGCTTCTTTGCAGGTATTGTAGACTGGAACGCCGTGTGCTTTAGTACCACCTTTTCCGGGAGTTACCCCGGCCACTACCGGAGTACCATATTCTAACATTTGGCTGGTATGGTAAGCCCCTTCGCTGCCAGTAATACCCTGAACGAGCAGACGGGTATTTTTGTTAACTAGAATACTCATGTTTACTTGCTCTCCTTCGCTCGTTCGTTTGCTACGGCGACTACTTCTTGGGCGGCTTCCATCAAGGTTTCGGCTGATTTCAGATTAGCCTCCTCCAGAATTTTCCGACCTGCTTCGCTATTAGTACCCACTAGGCGAATAACAATCGGCACATCGGTATTAATCTCGCTAAGGCCCGCAAGGATACCCCGTGCTACATCATCGCCTCGGGTAATACCGCCAAAGATATTAAAGAGGATGGCTTTAACATTGGGGTCGGTCAGAATAATACGGATGGCCGCCGCTACTTTGTCACTCTTGGCTCCGCCACCAATATCTAAGAAGTTAGCGGGTTCACCGCCGTAGAGCTTGAGCGAGTCCATCGTCGCCATCGCCAAGCCCGCACCATTTACCACACAGCCAATATTGCCGTCCAACTTCACATAGCTTAGCCCGGCTTTGCGAGCCTCACCTTCAGCAGGCTCTTCCTCTCCCAAATCACGCAAATTCTCTGAGGCTTTGTGGCGGACGTGCATCCCATTGTCCTCAAAGACCATCTTGGCATCCAGAGCCAGCCAAGCACCCTGCTCCGTCAGAATCAGCGGATTAATTTCGAGAATTTCGGCATCATTTTCGGTGTAGGCCCGATAGAGTTCTTTGGTAATGGTGACAAAGCCATTGACTTTGGCGCTGTCAATGCCCATTCCAAAAGCCAATTCGCGAGCTTGGTAGTCACTAAGACCCAAGAAAGGATCGGCCTGAACCTTGATAATCTTTTCAGGTGTAACTTTGGCAACTTCCTCGATTTCTACGCCACCTTCAGAGCTACCCATAACCGTAATAGTTTTGGAAGCGCGATCCAAAATAATACCCAAGTAAAACTCTTTTTGAATGTCAGCCGCATCAGTTACCAGTACCTTATGAACGGTACTACCCTTGATATTCATGCCCAAGATGTTTTGAGCATTTTGTTCCGCCACTTCGGGCGTTTTGGAAAATTTTACCCCACCAGCCTTACCGCGTCCTCCGGCATGAACCTGCGCTTTTACTACCACCGACTTTCCAAAATTCTCGGCAATGGTGCGAGCCTCGGCGGGGGTGGTTGCCACTAAGCCAGCCTGTACCGGGATATTGTAACGGCGCAAAATATCCTTAGCTTGGTACTCGTGTATCTTCATTGATCTTCCCTTCTCAACTAGAAGCAACAGCTGCTACTTCTAGGTTAAGCTAACCAAAAACAGTACTTCAACCTTTCGATTATACAACAAACCTAAACGGGCAACAATGAATGGAGCGAACATAGGTGCAACCTGACAGCTTTTTGCTAAATCTGTTTATTAGCTCACAACTTGTTACTGACGCATAAAACCGATAGTTAAATTGTAATCCTCCTAACAAGCAACGTCAACCAATTATAGATAGATTGTTTTAATCCTTAGCCACAAAGTTTTTTATAAAGGGCGATTTTAGCTAAACCGTACTGGCTCATAAATGGTACCGTTCAGGGGCTTTTCCAGAAGGCGTGGTTCAAAGCCAAGTGCCTGAAATCCACAACCAAGCAACAAAACTCCAGAACTACCGTAATCTGGTCGAAAATCAAGCTGCAACGATCAAAGATTTACAGCAAACCGTTCAGGATTTATCTTTTACCTTTTCTCCGATTTGGTTTAGCTTATAAAATGGTTCGAGCCGCAATGCTCGCCAGCAGCGGCCCGATGATTGGTTTCGTTAGTGTTAGTAGTAGGAGGAGATTTTTAGGGGGATCAATTTGAAGACAAATTGACTAAATTTTATTTCTTATAAATAGAAGGTTGTAAAGGAAATTGAAAGTGTAGGATAATAAATCACTTGGAATTATATAATATTCCTAATGATCTTTCACTTACCCTTCCACTGTCATTCTAGCACTTGCTTGGTAGGAGCGTATTAGCCTAAAGACCTATTTCGAGTCAGACTAAATGAGCATAATTCAGTTAACCTTGCGTATAAGGTTCATTGTCAAAACGTAGGTATCCTATCGAAAATCGTGATTTTTTAATTCAAGTCGTCGGCCCATTGGAGGGCTTTAGCGGCGGTGTCGCCCTGCTGAAGCAAGCGTGGGCAATCGCCGACAAGCCCGACTACTTTTTGGTTACTCCCGGCTTCAAGGGCTAGTTGGGCACTACGCTCCTCATGCTTGTTTTGGAGGTAGAAGAGATAGCGCCAGCTTTGAGGATTGGGAGAGGCGCAACGAGCAACCAATTTCGGGCCACCCAGACTCAATAAGGCTACGCTAACACACTTGCCCCACAGAGGAATATAGCGGCCTGTTTGTGGATCACGCTTGCCTAAATCGTGCAAGAGGGCGGCCTGTAGCAGATCGCGGTCATTACCAAAGCCACCTCTCACAAGGGTTTGGCAGACATTCAAGGCGTGACGTTGTTCGTAAAGTACTAGGGAAAAATAGAGCGTAGCCTGCTTTTCATTCAGCAAATCTCGTACAAAGGCTATCTCGGTTTCATGCAAAGGTTTGGCCTGCCAAGAGCGCACTAACTGGGCTATTCGCATCAGCTTTGAGGTCATAAGGAGCCTAAAAATGACCTGACTAAATCCCCAACCCCTAGTAAGCCACCAAGTGCTGTCGTTACTGGAATGACAAAGAACTCAAACAAGATGTTAATCTGCAGGAAGAAAGGCAGGATTAGCACCAACACCACCAGCACTAAAATACCGTATTGCTCCAGCCACAGCAGACGAGGCTCCCAATCCTTCGGTAAAATACCCCGAATCAGATCATAGCCATCCAGTGGTGGTATGGGAATTAGGTTAAAGGCACACAGAATTAGATTTACTACAATAATACCAACCAATAACCGAGCCAACAAGTCCTTTGGTGCGGGACTTTCGATATAGAATTTGGAGGCGAGCCAAATCAAGAGGGCCAACAACAGATAGGAGAGTGGCCCTACCAAAGCTACAATACTCCGGCCCAACCTGCCTCCCCTAATACGGTAGGTATCAATGGTTAGCGGCTTACCCCAAGCAATCGCGGGATACCCTAACGACAGTAGAAAGGCAAAGAGCAGGCCCAGAGGTTCATGATGAGCGGCAGGCTTGAGGGTTAACCGACCTTTACTGCGAGAAGTGGAATCGCCAAGGCGTTGCGCCACAAACGTTTGGCAATATTTCTGGAAAGCCGTTCCAAAAATAAAAGTTAGCACCCAAGCAAAGAAGTAAGCAGTATCAAATAGCATTTTTATCTGGCTTTTACCTACTTTTCAAGTTTTCTCAGTTTTTACATCTGACCATAAACGAAAGTATAGCACAGTTTTCATTAACCTGCTAAATTCCCCTAAAATTCCCTCAAAATTCCCTTAAAACTCCTTAAAGAGGCCGCTACTATCGCTACTAAATGGCGTTATAGATATTATACAAAACTGTTATTGCGCCAAGTGCAAAAAGTAGCTTTAGCTAACCACCTTGGGCAAGTTCAGGGTCAGCATCAATGTCTTGCCAAATTCTACTAAGGTCTGATTTAATCTATCTTTCGACTCACTCTTAATCGCCTATTTAGGCTATCCGACTATACCATTAGTCAGCAGAAAGTAGCCTTTTAGTACTTCTTCAATTTGGTAGGAAAGTGTAGTAAAATTATACTATAGACAAGTTTGTAGATATAATGGTAATAGTAGGTAGACTAATAAATATTAGTAGCTACCACTAAGGTAGGAGCTTCTCAGCCATGTTAGATCAAACAGTTACTTTCACTATTCCTGGAATGGAAGCCTTATTCCCTCCTGAATTTAATTTTAGTACTTTGCAAGGATACCTAGCTCAGCAAATTAACCTTCAAATTCAACTTGGGCAGGATCAAACCAGCGTCAATTCTCACAATCGCTGGAACGGTTTAAATTTAGTGGACTTACCGCTCACAGCTTTGCTAGATTCCACTCACCCCTCGTCCGGTTCCCAAAACTCTGCCGAACTTGGACTACTCCTTTCGGTATTACATAACCATTCGCTTCTACCACGCGGTTCCGCCCAGTCCAAAACACCACCGGAAGACTTGGCTTTTCCCTTACCGGATCAATTGATTGCTTGTCATCAGGTAGCCTTGGCTCTTTGGAAGGCCGGTGATTATGGACAAGCCGAAAAACTTTATGCTACCCTTCTAAAGGCTAGACCTGATTTGGCAGTAGGTCTGCTTTACTGCAATTTTGGGGCTAGTGCGCTTGATTTGCTGGATGAAAACAACGACCCTGAACAATCCGCATTTGTGATCGCTGTCAATCTCCAGCCGTCACTTTGGAAAAATTATCTGAATTTAAGCTGGGATTACTATCTGGAGGGTAACTACCAAGAGGTGATTCATCATATTACTCGTCTCTTGGAACTACAGCCGAGTAATACTCTTTCTGGAATCTTCTATACCCCCGAAGATAGGGCGCTCCTTTACAAGTTACGCGCCCTCGCTTTCCTACAACTAAAAAAATACTTGGCCGCAGCCCAAGATGCTACTGCCGCCTTGAGATTTGCTCCTTCAGATGCGCTCACCTATGAAATTCGGGGTCATGCTGGGTTATTGATGGGTCAATGGATGCGGGCTAAAGCTGACTTTGACTCGGCCATTTGGATGGGAGCCGATTCCTCCGATAGTGCCTTCTTCAGCCGGGGGTTGGTTCAGTTACAACTAGGCTCGCTTGCCAATGCCGGGCAAGACTTTGGCAAAGCTTTCCAGCTTAACCCACAATACCAACTAGCGGCAGGCTTTATGGAACAATGGTGTAACTATTGCTTAGATTATAAAACACGTGGTCGCCGTTTGACGGTAGGTGCGGGCAAAGCTAGATTAGATGATACCTCTAATCTTAGAGCTACCCCTTCTCCCCACTGGAGTCTCCAAGGAAATAGTGCGGTTGCCAATCAAGGTACTGCCACCTTGCCTTCAGTTCGAACACATGTGGCTTTGACTACTTCCAGCCGCTCTATTATGGCTGACCGACTGCAGCGCATCGCTAACCCGCCCGTCAATCTACCTAATTACTGGAGCATCCTAAGCGAAACAGTGCTGGAATTTCTGAGGAATGACTTTCCAATGGCTCTTGCCTCCCTAAACCGCTTAGAAAAGTTTTACGGTGCCTCCGAAAGACCCGGAATCGCGGGGTGGAGCTATTATTACTGGCTAAGCTTGATAAATTTAGCCTCTGGTCAACGCCACCGCGCCGCTAATTACTTGGATCGTGCCGTTGCCCTAGGTTTGCCTCTAGTGCTATTGCTGGATGGTATGTAATTCCCCTAACCTCCTAGTCTGATCTTGCCAATCAAAGATTATTCTCAGTCTTCTCTTGCCCGATTTATCAAGCTTGCCCTACTGCTTCCAAATTGATATACTTCAGCAGATGACTTTTGATACCCGTTTGGGTAAGGAGACTTTGCAAAGATTATCAGGAGGTAATAATGAGTGATCCACATATTGATATTGAGGATGTGGAGAACCCCACCCCCCAAAAGGATACGGCTAAAGCAGATAATACCAGAGGGGCCGATTTTGATGACACAACGAAAGTAGGATGGGGATCGGATAGCTATAAGGGGCTTCCCAATATCTTCCGCCGCTGGTGGGAAAAGTCTGGCTCTGGAGACAATCGGAAAGCGTTCGAGGAGGTCTTTACACCAGAGGCTCGCCAACATTTTCGCGCCTCCCAACGTGAATTTCTGTTAGGTTGGCGGAACATCATTGATCGGAGCCTAGAACGATTAGCCCAGCAAGACGTTCCTAACTCCCACCCATCGTCTGAAAAAACCACTTCTAAGGCTGAAAAAATTGTAGTGGAAGAAATTGATCTTTGAAATTAGGTCCTAAAACCCATATTCATAAATAAGCCCCTGTAGGAGGGATTTCTAATCCCGATTTCAGACGGTAGGAGGGATTTCTAATCCCAATTTCAGACGGCAGGAGGGATTTCTAATCCCAATTTCAGACGGTAGGAGGGATTTCTAATCCCGA
>JACAUC010000103.1 GCA_013390945.1 Candidatus Chloroheliaceae bacterium | reverse complement strand
TGTTCTATATTTCAGTGCCCCCTGTAGGAGGGATTTCCAATCCCCACATTGCATCATAACGCTACAGTAATCATGTTCTATATTTCAGTGCCCCCTGTAGGAGGGATTTCCAATCCCCACATTGCATCCCTACTTAAACTTCCTAATTCTAGGCGGTTGGTCAAATTGAGTGCTGCCCTGCAGGTTGAAACTGACTTCCTCAATGATAAATCCGGCAGCCCGATATTGCGCGACAGTCTCTTGAACTACTTCCCGATTAAAAAAATTTTCCAGAGCTTCTAAACTACTCCAATCCATGCGGCTCAGAGCCATAGCCTTGTTGGTAGTGGAAACTCCCAACCAAGCTCCAATGAGGCCGGGTACCTGCTTTACCTCTTCTCTTCTGGAGTTTATTTTTTCATGGAACTGTTGTGCGGAAAATTTCTCAGGGAAGGTTAGTAAACGAAGATGAGAGACTATAGTCGGCACGGTTAGTAGCCGAAACTCCCACACTAATTTGAAAATATGGTGTGAGAGCGGCTTTGCTTTAAATTCGGGGTTCATCAAGAGATCCGTTTTCCATCTCTTTTCAAATTCTCGCAGATCCTCCAGACTATGCCAAAAGGAAAGGCTATAAACCTCTTTAGGACTATTATGTGTTAAGTAGATCAGACTCTCCGCATGACCAGTTAAAAGAGTCTTTCCCAGAAAAAAGTTGAGTTTTTCGATTAACTCCGTAGAAGTATCTGCCGAAGCCATAAATTGAGTTAGTGTAGCAATATTCAACGCTTTCTCCTACCTTTTCGACTTTGAATTAAACAAGGTACTCGTGCAGTTCTTGATATTAATCTAAACGGCTTTTTTAATCATTTTTTCGATTTTTGGTATAAATTTTATTTAAGAACAAATTTTGTGAAAACTCGCGCAGCCTACGGATTCATGACAAATATGAAACCATGGTTAATTTGGCGCGTTATATGCTAAGAAGGATAAAATAAGAATTGATTGTGACAGACACAATCGAAAGCTTCTGGATCAGCATATAGATGTTTGGCTATCATTTCCATATATCAGGAGGGGCTTTATTGCATACGCCTAAGCGGATTTATGCAATAAAGCCCCTCCTATTGGGAGGATAGATGTTTGGCAGTTTTGTTTCTAGAAAAGTAAGGAGTCTCAAGCTTATGAACATGACGCGAGTTAACTTAGGACTTTCCAAGTCAGGTCGGCTAGGTCTAATCGTTCTATTAGCTCTAGTGCCTTTGTTGACACTTTTTAGTCAGGCCGAATCGGTCGCAGCTCAAACGCTTTCACTTGACCCAAATATGGATCAGGTCTGGAAGCGGACTGACCTTCCGGTAGCTAACGGCTCGGCCCAACGAACATGGATCTGGGGGCCAAAGGCGTTTGAGATTCGGCAGGAAGATTACGCCGAGTCGCCGGGTGGTAAGCGGTTGGTGGCTTATTTCGACAAGACCCGCATGGAGATTAACAATCCTAACGGGGATCGCAGCAGCAAGTGGTTCGTAACTAATGGTTTGTTGGTCAAGGAGCTAATCAGTGGTCAGCAACAAGTCGGCGATAACACGCTAATCTCTTACCTACCCGCCGAGGTTCCAGCGGCAGGCGATTTGACCTCTAACCCCAACTCTCCCACCTATGCTTCACTCTACGGTGTCACCACGCTTGTTCCCGGCCTAAACACCGCCTCTAATCTCGTCGGTCAATTTGTAACCTCTACCATTGATCGTGAGGGCAAAGTGGGCAACGATTTGCGCTTTGCCAATAAGGTGAGCCTCTCCTATTACGATAGTAACTTGGGCCACAACATTGCCAATGTCTTCTGGGACTATTTTCAAAAGACCGGGCCAGTAGTAGACAATAATGGTGTAACTCGCAACGGTCAAGTGGTAGATTGGACTTTCGCGATGGGCCTACCAATTACCGAGCCTTATTGGGCGCGGGTGACCGTGGGTGGTCAGGAAAAAGATGTCTTGATCCAAGCTTTTGAGCGCCGGGTTTTGACCTACACCCCTGACAATACCCCCAACTGGCGGGTGGAGATGGGTAACGTCGGTCTACACTATTACCAATGGCGGTCGCAAACTTCCCAGCCTACGACTTGTACCAATAACCCGGTACGCGGCTTTGGCAAGGTTTGGGCCGACAACTATTCGGTGCGTCTCCGTATAGGTTGCCCCTATGTTTACACTCAAGAGCAGGCGGTTCAGATTGTCACACAGCACTTTGAACACGGCTGGATGCTTTGGATAGATAGCAGCAAAACTAATGAATACTACGGCCCTTGGCAGAAGACCATTTATGTTATGTTCGAGGACGGAACCTACGCTATCACCCAAGACACTTGGGATGAGACGCAACCTGTTAATGGTAGCCTAACTCCCCCGGCAGGCAAGTTTGAGCCACAGCGCGGCCTTGGCAAGGTCTGGCGGGATGCCACTGGTCTGAAGGTACGTGAGCGGCTAGGTTGGGCCACCGAAGCTGAGAGCGGCGCTCCTGGTGCAGTACAGGGCTTCGGCGGTGGTACAATGCTATGGAGTCAACAAACCAAGCAGGTTTATGTCCTCTATCGCTACTACGGTCGCACTAACGTCTGGGAAATCTACGCCGATACCTTCGTGGGCTAGAAGAAAAAACCTAGCGGCTGAAAATAGACTTCTCTGCCTTTAATTAGCCACTAATCGAGAAGAATTTAAGGGTTTGGTCTCATAAGGCCAAACCCTTTTAAATATCCCTGAAAATGTAGGAACCTGCTATAATGGGGTTGTAACAATAACTGATAATCTTCTCCATAGGTAGGGGTTGTAGGCTGACCGTAGACTGGTCTATTGCATAAACCCACCGCAGGCTGGTCTACCACGATTTATTGAGAGGGTACACCAAATGTTTATAAGTAAAGAGCAACGAATTGAGCGCAGCTTAGATGAGTTAGAACAACTACGTACCGACTGCCTAGCGTGGGTAGACCTGCGCCATAAAAAAGATACTCAACAACAATACCAGACCCAGTTGAACGCGCTGAGCGAACTGGTGGAGCGAGCCTGTGCCACGATTAGTCGGGCAATGCCTCAAGTTAGTGATGAGCGAGGCTTAGACGAAACTTTTGAACACTGCCGCTTTTTAGACCAGCGTTTGGCTTGGACTCGCCGCCTCTGGGAATTTTTTCGGGAGAAATTTGACCAACGTGATAGTTCCTATGGCCCTCTCCTAAGGGCAGCAGATGAGGTGATCTGGAGTTGTTACCGTACTCCCTTTGAATTACTCGCTCCTTTCGGTGAAATCTCACCGGGGGCCAGTCCCTTGCCCTACATCGAGCCTTACCTTTCGCCTGCCGCTTATCCCCGTGAGATTTTCCCTATCGGCTTGAGTGCTGAAGACCGCGATTTTCGCCGCCGCTTTAACAAGTTACCCATCCCATTAGTCCGCCTTACCCCCCTTTCTCTCCGGGAACCTTGGTGGCTAATTTTTGCGGCCCACGAATCCGGTCATCAGGTGCAGTATGATTTGGCATTGGTGGACGAATTTAGAATGGCTTTGCAAGAAGCGGTCGCGGCGAGTCCGCTTGGTGTAGCCGCCGAAACAGCCTCACTTTGGGGCGAGTGGTCACGTGAAATTTTTGCCGATATTTATTCGATAGGAGCAGTTGGAGGTCAGGCGGCTTTAGCGATGGCAGACGCTGAATTTGGCACTCCCTCCCATCTTTTAGACCGCCTCTTGGATGGTTACCCGGCTCCTCTAGTTCGTCTAAGCCTACTAAATGAGGCGGCTTACCGCTTTGGCCTAGCTCGGCCCTTAGAACAAGCTCTGCTGGAATTGAAAACGAGAGTTGGACAATTACCGCCAGAGTTAGAAACCGATTTAAAACTAGTTCCGCTTGTAATCAAAACTGCTTTTACCAAACTTCAGCCGGGTGGCTTAACACTTTCTGAGCTAATTCCACCTTACCCCAATTTTTATCAACCGGGTGGCCTTTTGGAGGCTTGGGCTACTCAATTGCGGTTTGGGCCAAGACCTATAATACAGGGGAATTTGGAAGCGGCTCGTCAATTGACCGCCGCCGCTTACAAAGCTTGGAATGATACCCTGTTAGAGGCTAACGGCACTCTACCCCCCACCGAAATTCGCCAAGAGTTAGCCGAACGAACCCTCGAAAGTATCCGGCAGAGCCGTCAGGAGGGTACTCGTGCTTCGTTGAAGGAGCGCGAGTTTGATCTGAACTTCTTGGACGATTTAACCGCCCTTTTGATTAGTCCTAATATCCAGTTGCCCCCCTCTTTATGAAGGATCCGTTGATCTCCTATGCTGGAGTGAGAGCCGACACAATATTTTTGGCAGCATTGCGACCCTGCTGGATGCAATCGGGTATTCCAACGCCCCCATAAGGTGCCCCGGCTAATTGGAGCCAAGCTGGAGCCTGCAATCTAATCTTGGCTACCCGCTCTAGGTGTCCTACCTCGTATTGGGGGTTGGCCTCGTTCCAACGGAAGACTCGGCTGACGACTGGCTCAGCGGTAATGCCCATAATTTTCCTAAGTTCGGCTTGGCCCAAATCAATTAACTCCTCGTCGGAGAGAGCTAAATCCTCCGGGTGACGATGACCACCCACAAAGACTCGCAGCAGGCTATAGCCCTCCGGGGCGCGTCCTGAGAGCTTGGTGCTACTCCAAGTACAAGCTTGCAGGTGAGTTGGTTCTTTGGCACTGACCACAAAACCAAAGCCATCCAGCGGATGTGGAAGCTCATCGGTCTTGTAGCCAAACGAAATCGTACCCGTACTAGTGGTATGAAACTCTTGGAAGGAGTGCGAAAGTTCTGGTAGTGTTTCGGCCAGTAATTCGCTGGCAACTGGAGCAGTTACAGTCAGAATGACCGCTTCGGCGGCGATAGCTTCGCTGATGGTAGTATGAACCGTGCCATCAGGGTCAATGCGGGTAACACCCTGACCAATCCGAATATCTCCGGTCAATTTCGAGTGTAATACATCCACCAATTCGCTCATGCCTCCCACGAGGGAGGTAAAAAAGGATGTTGGTCCTTCCCTTTTAGTCGGGGGCGGAGGAGGAACGCTTGCGGTTCCTTTGGTAACACTGCCATATTTCTGCTCCAAATTCAAATAGTTCGGGTAGGTAGCCAGCATACTCATTGTTTCAGGATTGCCCGAATAAATTCCAGCCAGCATCGGCTCGCCAAAAACATCGAGGGCTTCCTCCCCAAAACGACGAACCATAAAGGAGCGAAGGCTCTCATCACCAGTTTCAGTGCGGGGTGGCACTTCGCTCTCGGTCAACATCTTGTGTTTGCCCTCCTCGGAGAGCAGTTGCGATTCCAGCAATCCTTCCCGGTCATTGGGAACAATCAGGCGCAATCCGCGCGGGATGGTGTGCAACTCCCCACCAAAAAGTATAAAACTGCTGCGTTTGCCGTCATTAGTCCCAATCACCCGGTCAGCGATGCCGAGTTCCTTGCAGAGTTGCCACCCGGCGGGTTTCATAGCTACAAACGAGTCGGCTCCACCTTCAAGGATAAACCCATCCACCTCTTCGGTGTTGAGCTTGCCGCCTAGTCGGTCAGATGCTTCGAGCAGAATGTATTTTAAGCCTTGTTGTTGCAATTCCCAAGCAGCAGCGAGACCAGTAATGCCGCCACCAACAATAACTATCGGTTTCATAAGTTATATCCTAGATTTATTAAGAACAAAAAGTCAATTCCCCTATAAACTTTAGAAGAAGTTCGAGTCAGGTGTTGTGATATTTTTATCATAAAGGAGCAAGGGTACTTGAGTAGGTAGTACACACTACAGCGAAGTAGATCCGTTTCTTACTTAATCGAAAAAATCCCAGCAGGCGAGGTTCCAATTATGCCCTTCTACGATCAAGGCCGCTAGATAGCCCTCTGCCGGAATTAGTTCTTGCCAAGACCAGCGCGAGGTTTCTTGCGGTGCGCCTGCGACGTTCAGCAAAGCGGGTGGTTCGCCCGGAGCCAACGAAACTTCAAACTGGTTTAGAGGGTAGGCTAAACCACTGCCTTGCGCTTTAATGTAGGCTTCCTTACGTGTCCAACAATTGAAGAAGCCCAGTACCTTCTCCTTATCCGTTAAGCTGCACAGTTTGGTATATTCCGAGGTGGAGAAAAACTGCTCCGCAATTTTTTCGGCCTCTTTGAGAGGACGTATCAATTCCAAATCAAGGCCAATTTCCCGTCCGCAACTTACAGCCAAGCTTATAAAATCTTCGGAATGAGCTAAATTAAACCGAAGGTCAATTTTATTCAGCTTTTCGGCTAGAGCAGGTTTTCCCTGCACCCCATACTCGAATTGTATTTGGGCAGGTGCAATCTCCAGATACCGACTCAGTAATAGCCGAAGCAACCCCCGCCCGGTCTTGAAGCGCCGCTTGACTTGCTCAAACCGGAATCGCTCAGCCCGTAGTTGCTCGTCGGCTGAGAGTGTTTGTACTAATCTTTCGTAGCGTTCGGGCAATTGCAATAGTGATGCTCGCCAAACGTGAACCGCTTCGGGTGTTAAACTCAGCTTTGCGGGTGATCTGTTCCAAATAATTTCCAGCATCTATAATTTATCTTGAAATAAGTTAGTTCGATCAGAAATTTGCCTAAACCAATCCAAGTTACGACCTATCAAAAGTTCATATAATTTAGTATTATGAGTGTTTTTCATCAGAATTAAAGCAGTATCAAAATTATGACTATGTGCTAAATCTAGGACATCTGAGGATGTATCATAGGTCATTAAAAATTCACTGTTTAGAGTATTTGCTAAGCTAAATAATTCTTCATGGTCTAAGGTGGAGTGGTTATAGAGTCGGGTTCCGGCTTGTTTACCTGTACCCTTAACAGTATAAGGCGGGTCAATAAAGAAGACTGTATTTTGAGCTTTCGCTCTTTGGCGTAAAACCACCAATCCATCTCCCTGAATAAAGCTAAACTGCTCTTTTATAGTAGAAATATCTAAAATACGCTTTTGGAGCGTTGTTGGATACCAACGTGATTTTAGACCCTTGCCATTTTCACCGCTCTTTATTCGGCCTACACCATGCGCTAAAATGCCACCACGATTAACACGATTCTTAAGAATCGTTTGAAAAGCTCGATCCTGTACCCGGTAGGTAGGTTCAGCTAGAATATAATTGAGGTTTTCGATGGTGAAATCAAATTGAACAATTCTGTCTGCCAACCATGTGCCTGTATTATCGTTTAGGATAGTTTGCCAGACTGCCGCTATCTCTTCATCAAGTTCTACCAGAGTCACATGTTCGGCCAAGTTATCGAAAGCCACATTTAAGCCCACAATAGCACCACCACAGAACGGCTCCACAAATTCGGCTGGTCGGAAATTCAAACTTGCCAGCCAACGGTTGATGTAAGGTACTAGCCACGTTTTGCCCCCCGGATAGCGAAAAGGGCTTCTCTGTGGCACTGAGGCTACATTTACAACTTGGGGTAGGGCTTTATCCCAAAAAGATAATTGTTGCATAGTTCTCTAGCTCAATTCCTCGTCATTCAATTCAACTTCTTCTTCGTCTATTAAGACTGGAGCCACTGGTGCTGTTAGCTTGGTGGCATCAAGCTTCTTTTGAAGAATATCTACAAATTTGCTGACTTCACCTACTTCTGGCTTTGTGATTCTATCTAAAGCGGAGTCAAATCTGGTATAAACTGTTTTAGTTTTAGCTAAATTATATTTGTTTTGAGTCTCGTCAAAAGAGAGATCGTAAAGTAACCAAGCAATTTCAGCTTCTTCGGGTGATTCAACCTCTGTTAAAGGCGGCAAGGTACTATAAAAGCTTTGGTGTAAAGCTACAACCATTTTTCTCTTCCAAGACTGTAAAATGCCACCCTTAAAAAGTAGTTGAGGTGCTAAGCGCTTACGCGAGGATGAAAGATAATCAGGGCGTGGAATTTTTCCTGACCAAATTTTGTTATACTCGTTAGCTGGGTCTTGCATATATTGTTCAAAAGGATCACGAATGTTACCTGAAATATAAACTGCTTGAACCTCTACTGATCCAAAATCAATAATTTTACCTTTTTCATCATATGATACTAAAACTACGTCAATATTACCCGCACTTTGGTTATTCTTATCTTTTAATGATACCTCAATCAAAGATGTCCATTTGGTATTAGTTGGAAAGAAAAATTGGGCTGCATCACTAGCTATGAGCCAATCCTGACGAAAGCGTACCGGGCAAGTTATAGCAATACTTCCATTGGCTTCGTTAATGCTACAAACACCCAACGGATCTTTAGCCTTATCTTTAGTGCAGTTTGGTACTTTATTATTAAAAGGGCAAAGCCGATTATTACGATAATGTTCTGCCAAAGGAAAGAAATTATTCACTGGAAAGCCGAAAACTTCAGCCATAGGTTGCAGCAGTTGTTTGCGTGGTTTAGTCATGTAAGCCCTTTCTTGCTTAATATTGTCAAGTACCTACGAAATATCTAAATTAACTTAGCTCAAATCCTCTCCCTATTTTAGCAGGTCTAAAGAGCAGAGGCAATTGCTCAATTATTTAATATGCTCAAAATAGGTTCTATTCCGGTCAAAACAAGCGATAAAAATGTTATTTACCGCTTGTTTACCCGTCCTAATTATGATATAATATAATGCTTGTAAATGCTCATCTGCTGTCCCAAAGCATTTGGTTTGGACAAAATTTAGGCTTGCCAAAATGTTATAATAAACTGGTAAACTTGCTCGCCTTTGAGACGATTGATTTCATCGCGCAAACGTTGATCCTCGGCTTGACCATCATAACCTGAAAGGGCTTTTTTACTAATCGCTTTCTCGATTTAGTTATTCTTATAAAAACCTACACCTGAAAGGTATATCATACGCTCCTAACACGAAATAACAGGCTAAAATTCTATCAAAGAGGCGGCTTTTTGAGCCAGTGCCAGCGCATCCGCCGGACTACCCCCCGGTGCGAGGGCAGTAATATGACCCATCTTGCGCCCTGGACGAGAAAGGGCTTTGGCGTAGAGATGCACATTGGCTCCCGGTACGGCTAGTGCCTCTTCTAAACCATGTGGCACGGCTCTACCAGCCTTAACTCCCAGCAAATTAACCATCGCTGCTGGAGCAATCAAATCGGTAGCACCCAAAGGCAAGCCAAGTACTGCCCGTAAATGATTTTCATATTGGCTGGTACGGCAAGCTTCGATGGTGTAGTGGCCGCTATTGTGGGGGCGTGGAGCCAATTCATTAATTAACACCTCGTTGGCCTCAGTTAGAAAAAGCTCTACCCCAAAGACCCCAACTCCAGCAATGGCCTCAATTGCTTGCCGGGCGATACGAGTAGCCTCGGCTGCTATTTCCGGGGCCAACTCCGCCGGGGCCGTGACGCTATGGCAAATATGGTGCTTCTGGATGGTCTCTACTACCGGATAAACCCCGGTCGCGCCCTCTTTACCACGTACCACCATTACCGCTAGTTCCCGCACAAAAGGTACATACTGCTCCACCAGTAGCGTCCGTTCCGGCCAACCTAGCCGCTCAAACCCCTCGGCAATCTCCGTTGGTAGGCGTAGCGTATAATTGCCTCGCCCATCGTAGCCGTTGCGCCGAGCCTTTAATACTAGGGGCCAACCATAGTTTGCGCCAAAGCTAAGTACCTCTTCCGGGGAGGAGACCGCAGCGAACGCTGGTACGGGCAACCCAGCTCCAGCAAGGGTTTGCTTTTGCCGGGCCTTATCCTGTACCAGTGCCAGCGTCAAGGCACTGGGGTAGACCGGACGACCACTGGCTTCTAGCCGTTGCAAAACCTCGGCATCCACAAACTCATTTTCCAAGGTTATCACCTCGCAAGCTTGTACCAGTTTTTCTAGGGCTTCCAATTCACTCCAATGCCCCACAATTTCAAAGGCCGCGATTTGTCCCGCTGGACTCTCCGCCTCCGCCTCCAAAATTGCCACCTTAAAATTTAGCCGACTAGCCGCTTCAACCGTCATACGGGCCAGTTGTCCGCCACCTAAGATACCTATCGTTACCTGTGATAAATCTCTAGTTACTTTCAAAATTTGCTCCCGTTATTTAAGGTAAATACCCCTTCGCCCTCTACCTAATTGGTATCAGAATAGCGTTTAATCTCGACCTATTCGGCTTGGATGGTCATTGGTCATCTTCCCTCCTGAGTAACTACCCGGCAATACTTCTCCCTCAATTGTAGCAGATTGACACTTATTTTTATGATCTCAATTCCGAATTTTCCATAGCGGGCTATTTTCACCATTACAGGTTAGCCACTTACCATCTGGCGACCAACTCAAGAAATAGGGAAGGGTCTTTCTATTATTCATTTTTAGGGTAGCCACCTCTGTACCGTTGCCCACATTCCACAAGCGTATAGTTCCATCGGAGGTTCCCACACCCAATAAATCGCCAGTTTGAGGTTCCACTATTTGAACTCCGCGTTATTAAAAAGCTGCTCCTTGACCCATTTATACCGCTCTGGCGATATTTTCTGTAATTCTTTAGGATTATAGACATAAAGTGCAACAGATTCAGCCATATCTTCTTCTTGACCATCAAATCCTCTTGGTGTAGCTGGTCTTTCTACTCCCGGACATTCAAACTCTTCATTCCAATTGGATGACGTAACAAGGTACTTAGGTAATAGTAAAGGATTCCCACTTACATCCCATCCATTAGTGTACCAACCCCATACGGGTAAATTTGATTTGTAGATTAATGGAAGTTTACTATTCTTAGCATGGAGCATGGTAAGTTCCATACCACAAAGTTTTGCTGGAACTGGAACTGGAACAAGAATTATTGGTGCAAATGGAATAGGAGTAGGAATAGGAATAGGTACTAGCTTGGTTTCAACCTTCTCTTTTGGGGATTTTTTTAGGGGAAATTTGTCTATGAATTTCTTCATTAGTTCATTATCACTACCATCCTCCTTGTACTGGGCTGAATGGGTAAGCTCGTGAATTAGATTGGCCTTAAAAGCGGTGATCTCATCTGTGCCATATCGCTCTTTAAGCTCAGAATATTTGTTCAATTGTATTAACTGTAAATCATTTTTATTATCAAGAGTATTAGCAGGCCACTCGTTCTTTCTTTTGGCGTTAGATAAATCAAAAATAGCAATAGATTTAAGAAGCTCTGGTTTCCAATTCTCTCCATTCTTGTTCTCTCCATTCTTGAGAAAGATTCCGAATGGGGCATCTTGATTATAAATAGTATCCTTTGAATTTGAATTATCTGCATTATTATACCAAGAATGGTAATAATAAATATCTTGTATCTGAGATAAGGATACTAATTTGTCTGGAAACTTGTTTAGGAGTACATCATAAGCAGCTTCTTTCTCTTCTTGATTCCACTCCCCTACGAGCTTTGGCTCCCACGGATTACCACTAGTGCCAGGTTTTAACATTACACATCGCTTAAACCTCAAGCATATTTCTTTTTCAGTGTAAAGTGGAGTAATAGTGGTAGCAACAACTGCTGGAGCAGTGGTAATAGCAACTACTGGAACAGTGGTTGAAACTGCCGGAGCAGTGGTAACAGCAACTGCCGGAGCAGTGGTAACAGCAACTGCCGGAGCAGTGGTAACAGGAAGAGATACAGCACTGAAGGGTTTGGCTGGTTTCCACTTGGCGTATTTTATGTCCTTTAGGTTGGTCAGTTTTCCGGTCTTTATATCCACCACAAAAGAGCCATTTTTGCACCACGCACAACTAAGTACAGTTAAACCACTTGATTCAACACTAAGACCTGTAAGTATAGGGCCTTCAGAAAAACTAACATCCAATTTTGGTAACTTTGTAATCAAACGACTGGTAGAATTAGTTAAATCAAATTCTTCCAAATTGTAACCAGAATTGGATCCAATCAAGGCAATCACTTTATTTGGTTCGTTTGACCATACAGAATCTTCAATATGCCCTGCATTGGACACTGGTAGAGCTTTAAAGCTTTTAGCGGGATTAGATAAATTCAGAACACCATTTGTTAGAGAAAAACCACTCACTAACACACGATCTTTACCAGCGTTAGGAGAAAGGTCAGGCGTATTATCGTTTTTAATAATGGCTTGTTTGTCAGTGCCATCAAGCTTCTGAATAGTTAAGGTTCCAGGACTAGTCATACCATAACTAACATCTCCTTGGTATGCTACACGCTGACCATCAGGCCAATAGCCTATCAAAATACCTGTAAAATCAAACCGACTTTGCAAATTTGACCCATCTACTCCTGCACTAAATAACGTTTTCTTGTCTTGCTCGAAGTTAAAATTTGGGGTAATGTCAAAAATTATCTGCTTACCGTCAGGTGACCAATCTAGCCCATTTGAATAAGTAAAGTAGCCAACTTTTTGGTCATGTATAGCGGTTTTAGTATTTTTCCCATCCGCATTAACTATGTAAACTCCGCTCCCGGTTCGATAGGCTAGTTTGGTACTATCAGGAGACCACTTAAAACTACTACCCATACTGTTTACTACAACATGATTGTCAGACCCATCGCTATTAGTCACAAATAATTTTGCGCTATTCTGTCCAGTACTCTGTGAATAGGCCACCATACGCCCATCCGGGGACCATTGTGAATTGAAACTATCAGCCTTGCCATCCTTGGTTAATTGCTTGCGGTTATTGCCATCCGCATCAGAGGTGTAGAGGTTATTGTCACTTCCGGTAAATAATAATTGTGGCTTGTAGCTATCTTCAGCAAGGGCTAAATTATTGGCGTTGGCGGCTTCAGCACCGCTTAATATTAGCGATAATCCCATAACTACAATCAGTAGTAGATTCAAAAAACTACGGGCTTTTAGCATGCGGGCTTCCTCAATTCTACATTAGTTAGTGAATAGTTTATCTAAGAGTAATTTAGCAGAATTGGCCTGATTAGTCTAGTGTTGTTAAAAAATATCTATAATAAGGGAAAATAGGAAAAATCGGCGGACGGAACCCAAGTTACGCCACCTCCTACAATAGGTCAGAGTAGAAAATTGAGCATAAAAGAGCAAGATGTAATTCACCTTTTTCCATTAATTCCCATTCCGGTTGACGTTGCCATTCTATTGTCATATATTGGTTGCTTCCTTACCTACATTATAGGAATTACTTTCAGCTATTGGTTACTTTAACACTATTAACCCTGCGCCTGCAAATTATTTTTACTATTATTGAGATGCTACTACTTCTTTCTCTTTAGTTTTTTCTTCTTTAGCTTTTTCGCGCTTGCTCCCCTTAGCTCCGGTTTCACGGAAGGCGGCTACTTCGTCTACCCGCAACGAAATAACTTTTGAGATGCTGTCCGGCCCCATAGAGATACCGTAGATGGTACGGGCCGCTTCAATAGTACCCCGGTTGTGGGTGATGACGATAAATTGGGTCTTTTCCGAAAGAAGTTTGAGGGTTTGGCAGAAGCGTTTTACGTTGGCCTCATCTAGGGCGGCATCTACTTCATCCAAAATACAGAAGGGTGTCGGGTTTACTTCTAACAGGGCAAAGAGCAACGCCACCGCAGTCAAGGCGCGTTCGCCACCGCTGAGCAGGGCGAGGGCTTGCTGACGCTTGCCGGGTGGTTGGGCAATAATATCAATCCCGGTGTCGGCGAGGTTATCGGGTGCAGTTAGGGTTAGCTTAGCCGTACCGCCGTTGAAGAGTATGCCGAAATATTTCTTGAAATGTTCGGCAACTTGCTCAAAAGTAGTGGCAAAGCGGCTCTGGGTCAGGGTGTCGAGTTGTTTTATGAGGGCGCGGAGGGAGGTAGAGGTCTCCTGTAAATCGGTAAGCTGAGTGGAGAGGAACTCGTGACGCTCTTTGGCCTCCCGATATTCTTGTTGGGCTAGTGGATTTACTACCCCAATCCGACGCAGTTTATTGCGGAGTTGTTCCACCTTCTCAAAATTCTTCCGCGCTTCGTTTTCATCCATATCGAGAAGTTCTTGCCATTGGTTCGGATCAGCCATCACTTCGGCGCGGGCCTCTTCGATTCCGCCACTACCTCCAAACGAGGGGGCGAGGTCATCTGCCGCCCGTTGTTTGATATTTTCAAGCTCACCTTCGGTGCGCTGAGTCTCTAGGACGGCGCGAGTGTGCGCTCCCTCTAACGTGAATAAGTCGTTACTCGACTCCACCCAATGCTGTTCCCGTTGGCTTTGCGTCTTTTCCAACGCTTCTAATTCTTGTTCCAGTGGGGTTATCGAGGACTGTAACTCTTCCAGCTTACCTGAAACTTCGTCTAATTCCAGTTCGGCGGCATCTAGGGAAGTTTGAAGTGTTCGCCGACGTTCCTCCAGCCCATTCAACTGAACTTGCCGGGTGGCACTCTGTTCCTGTAGGCGGGCCAGTTCGGTTTTTGCCAATTTTAGATTGGTCTCACTATTTTTGAGTCGCTGTTCGGCGAGGGCCGAGGCAGTACGCAAACCCGCCAACTTTTCCCGTTCCTCGTTCTCGGCGGCTTTGGCTTGCCAAACCTCTTGATTTACGCCCTTAATCTCTTCTTGAATCGCTTCGCGCGTGGCTTCCGCCTCTTGTTTTTCAAGTTCAAGTGATTTTTCACGCTCGTCCAGTTTGGCTCGTTCTCCCGCCAAGCCCTGATAATTCTCCTCGCGCAAACGCAACTCATCGGTCAGACGGTCGGATTGGGCTTTGAGGTTAGCCAATTTTTCGCGGCCTTGTTGTTGCTGGCGGGTTAGTTGTTGCACTTCGCGGTCAAGTTCCTGCTGTTGCTGGCGCAGGTGGGTGGCCTGAGCCTGATGCTGCGAAAGAGTGTAGGCTTCTTGTTGCAACGCCTTCTCTAAACGGGCCACCTCTTGAGGCAACTCGCGTAGCTCGCGTTCGCGCATTAGGACGCTACCCTCGGTGCGCTCCTTTTCGCGGCCTGAGCCACCGCCTGTGACCGCTCCGCCGCTCCGCACAATCTCGCCACCTAGCGTTACCGCCGTCCATCCGCCCGTTAGATCATGCAGAATAGCCCGGGCCACCCTTAAATCCTCACAGACCAAGACTCGCCCTAGCAACTGTTCATAAACCACCCGGTAGCGTTCCTCAAAACCAACCAACTCGGCGGCAATGCCCCGCACACCCTCCCGATTGGCAATAGCACCACCTTGGCGCGAATTTGAGCTTGGGTTGCGTTTGAGGCTATCTAGGGGTAGGAAAGTGGCGCGACCTGCTCCGGTAGATTTGAGCAAGGCAATGGCCTCTTCTGCATCGCGCCACTGCTCCACCACAATATCTTGGAGGTGACCCCCTAAAGCGGTTTCAATCGCTAGTTCTAGGGAAGCGGGTGCTTCTAGCAGGTTGGCAACCAAACCCAGCACCCCTTGGAGCCGGGCCGGACGACCCGCTTGAGACTGGGCCGCTTGCATCACACTCTTTACCCCACCAAAAAGACCGGCAAAATTGCTCTGCAGACGCTGCATAAGGTCTAGCCTAGCTCTAGCCGAGTCACGTTTTGAGCGCAGTTCGCCAATCGAACGCTCCACCTGTCTTAGAGTTTCGGTTATTCCTGCTAGGGAGGCTTCTAAGACCTTGCGACGTTCCACGAGTTCGCCACTCTCGGTCTCATTTGAACCCACAATGCGCTGGGCCGTGACAATTTGCTCCTCTAATTCAGCTTGACGCACAAGAGTGGCATTACGGGCTTGGATATATTTCTCTTCCTGCCGGGCCAATTCTGTCCGCCGTTCCCCCAATTGTCCCCGCCGATTTTTGACGCTTTCCAGCCGATTATTCTGGTGGGCTAGATCGTCGCGCCGTTTAGTCAGTCGCGCTTCTGCTGTTCGAGTCGCACTTGCTTTTTCTTTGAGGGTGGTCTCCTGTTGGGTCAGGCGTTCGCGTTCGCCACCCTGTTCGGTTCGCACCGCATCAAATTCATGTTCAACCTCGTTTAATCGCCGGGTGGCACTCTCTTGGGCCACCCGCAAATTGACCAGTTCTTGACCTTGCGCCTCGCGCTGGCGCAAAAGGCCGTTTAACCGCTCCTGATCTACCGCCACCTGCTTCTGAAGTTGTTGCGCCCGGCTATGCAGGCTACTGCTCTCGCGGTGACGTTCCGCCAACCAATTTCGCCGCTCAGTCTGGATGGCGCGGCTGGTATTCATCTCCTCCTGCAAAGTATCAATTCTAGCTTTGCCTACATTTAAGGCATTTTCCGCTTGCTTTTCGGTCTGGTGAGCCAACTCCAAAGCCTCTACCGCCCTGCGCCAGCGATGGGCGTAGTGGCGTTTGAGAAGCACTTGCAACTCCTCTTGAAGAGTATAAAATTCTTCGGCTTGTTTCGCGTGGCGCTCCAAACCTTTCAAGCGTGGCCCAATCTCACCCAGCAAATCGGCTACCCGCAACGAATTTTCTTCGGTTTTGTTTAAGCGGGTCTCGGTTTCGGCCTTCTTCAAGTTGTAGCGTCCAATGTCGGCAGCATCTTCAAAGAGGCCACGCCGCTCCTCTGGTTTTTGGCTCAGGGCTGCATCTACCATACCTTGCGTAATGACGGTATAAGCTTGGGAAAGGGGCATTAGTGCCTCGGTTATATCCTTGAGGCGCACTTTATTTTTATTGATGTAGTATTCGTTTTCGCCTGTGCGATAGGCCCGGCGGGTGATCGTTACTTCGTTGAAAGCAAGGGGCAATTTACCATCGGTATTGTCAAAAGTAATGCTGGCCTCGGCATAACCCATGGCTGGTTTTAGAGAGCTTCCAGCAAAAATCACATCTTCGGTCTTACGACTCCGCAAGACCGAATATTTTTGCTCACCTAAAACCCACCGAATAGCATCGGCAACATTACTCTTGCCGCTACCATTTGGCCCGACTACCGCCGTCATACCTTCATCATATAAAAATTCAGTCTTATTGGCGAAGGTTTTAAAGCCCTGTACTTGCAACCGTTTGAGGTACATTTGCCGCTCTTTCCCGATGTAGATTAGCTAGAAAAAAAGTACTTCACGATTGTAACATTCTCTATCTTAACTAGCAACCTTAATTCAACAAAACCACCTGCGAGGCTTGCTTTGGGAAGAGTACCGCCAACAAAATTTTGGTGCGTTCACTACTAGCTTGGCAATCGGGATAGATGTGATTAAGCTCTTCCAGAGTGCGATGGCCGAATAGTAGATGCAAGAAAGTCAGGTTTGGAAAGAGCGCATCGCCTCCCTGCAACTTATCTGGCTCAAACGTACCAATTTCGGTAAGCTCTCCTTTGTCAAAATGCAAGGCCAACTGATAACGGTAGAAATTCAGCTTGAGCGAACCGCTATAACCCTCCATAGGGCTACCACGCAACCGCTTTTCTAGTACCGGGGCAATCTGCCGGATAAAAGCGGGCAAATCCGGGACGCGAAGGTACCATGTATAAGGCTTAATTTGCCGCTCAAGCTGTTGACCAAGTGCCTCGTAAAGCGGATGGGCTTCACCGAAATTAAAGGAGAGGCAGGAATAGGGTACGGCTTGATCTTTGCTTAGCTCCTCTGCTTCAGCTTTGAGATGACGCAACAAAAACTCCGCCACCTGCCGCAAGCTATAGCCCGGTAAAACGGCCAACTCGCGGCAATTAAATCGCTTGAATAAGGTAGAGGGGGTGTACTCGACGTAGCCCACTGGCTCACCCGCCAAAGTTTCGATCAGGTAATATTGCTTATAGCCTACCGCTTCCGGGCAGGGATGATGAAGCGCGTACTTCCACTCTTCTTCGGTTCGTAGTCTTTTAATTAGGCTGGAAGCGCAATGCTGTTCGTAAAGTTGGGCTATCAGGGATATGTCGTTTTGATTAGCCAAGCGAATTTGATAAATCTCCTGCTCATCCTTGCCCAATTTGCCCACATTACCCCAATAGAGCCAACGTGCGCCATCCAAACCCAAAGTCATCTCGTAGCCAAATTGACGATAATACCAAGGAATACCCGTAATACCTTGCAATATTTCGCCCCGTACTGCGCTAAGAGCGTGAATTACCTGAAACTGGGTGGTTATTAAACCTTTGCGACGATAGGCCGGATCAGTAGCCACTAATTCAGGTTGCCCCATCTTAAAGGGGATACCATCGTAGGACCATACCTGAGACAACAAGCCCATCGTAGAAACAATTTTACCACCAGCTTTTTGATCCACCACTACCAGAAAATCGCTGGCCCGGTAAGTCGGGTGAAGCCCGTTAAGCAAATTGCGCGTCCAATTAGTGACACACCCCGGTGAGTCAGTTTCGTCCTCAAGTATGATGCCGTTAAAGTGGGCCAAGGGTTCAGCATCTGCTTCGGTCGCCCAGCGCAACACCAACCCCTCGCCTAAATCACGTGGCAAATCCAAAATGTTCTGATACAAGTTTTTTTTACTCCTTTAGTCTAGCAAGCCTTTGAATCTTCCCTTGCAGCACTTATCACAAGTAGCCCCATAGCTTATGGTTAGTTGGTTGTAGTATATGGGTTAATTTTAGCAGACAAAGCCAAAGGTGTCAACAGGTAAACCACCCTCACTTTGGCTACCAAAACTGGTCGTAGACTAATCGTAGACTGGTCGTAGACTAATCGTAGACTGGTCGTAGACTAATCGTAGACTGGTCGTAG
>JACAUC010000102.1 GCA_013390945.1 Candidatus Chloroheliaceae bacterium | reverse complement strand
ACCTACCACTACTCTTGCCAGATTGGATAGCTCTCCGACTTTGCAACAGCCCTAAACTACGCCAACTACTACTTACTAAGTTGGTGAGGTCGGTAGACTGTTCTACCAATTGATTTGTGGAAAGACTCCGTATCAATTAGCATATCTGTGATATAAATCTGATTAAGAGTAAATTTAAGACTTATGACCAGTTGCTAGGCGGCTACGCCAGTTTTGAACCTTGCTTTAGTGCCATCATTCCCCGCAGGGAATACCTGTAGGAGGTTGCGATTTTGCTGCTAATACGCTGGCACTTTTTAGCATTTTTTGCCATAATTCTATAAAGCAGAGTCTTTTAAATAACCTGTAGTAAGCTGAAGGAGAAGAGACCGACGTGACAGATAACTACAACTTGAGTGTATTGGGTATACTGATGAGTTCTAAAGTTGAAAAACCTAGCGACTGGTACGATCAATTGGGAGAAAACTTGTCTAAATTAGGCGTATTACATACCATTTTGTCCAAAACAAATACTAATTTTTTTAACCAGCCAGATAAGTATCAAGAACTCCTTAGCCAACTTTTAGATAAAATCGCTAGTTCCAAAGATTCGGTCTCTTATCTCTACCCACTTCTGCTTCATTTAATAATACGGACAGAAGATGAAGACTTGCGCCAAAAAGAACTCAATTTATTGAGGCTGGCTTCTCAATCCCCCCAAATAAATTTTATCTGCCACATCTGGATAACCACCCGGCATCCTGACTTGGAGCAGTTGCTCTTAGAAAAGCAGTGGATCGCCACTTGGTCGGTTCCATACAAAGTGCTTACCATCTTAAAGACGGGTAAGTTAGAGCTATTACATCTACGTGAAAGGCGGGAAATTCGGGCGTTAGTAGAGGCACTTGGCGATAGGGATGCCGTAATTGCCGCCAATGCCCGTAAGTGTTTAGAAGCAATAACGGAAGAATCGGGCCTAGATTTGGTGGCCGTTCATTGGGTGGAAAAGCGGTGGCCTTTGCTTCTCGACCTTCTGCTTAAAAAGGACTACCTACCCAGAAGACCGCCGGACGCGCGGGTAAGGGTAGCTCTCAAATGTGGCAAGCTGGAAATTTTGACCAAATCTAAGTCTAATCTAGCAAATCCACTGGTGGAGGCCACGCTAGATTCCGACCCGGAGATTGCCGCCCAAGCCCAAAAAGCGTTAGGCCAACTCAAGAAACGCGAGGCGCAGGAGACCTTGTGCGAGCAGATCATCAAACGCAATTTACCCCAAGCGCAGGAAGCCGCCTTGCAAGCGGGCTATCTTCCCGCCGAAACTTATCAGCGAACAATCTACTATTTTGTAACCGAACAGTGGGAACGCTACGAGGCGTTGGATTTTGACTACCAGATTTTGCGTACCGCTTACGAAACGGCTGAACCAGCCATGCGCCGTCGTTTGGCGGAAAAAGTGCGGGCGGCAGGGCGCGTCGAATATTTGACCGCGCTTGCAGGGGGAGATTATCGCTCACGCACGGCCAAATTAACTTTGGAAGAAGCCAAACTGCTAGTGCAAGTTTTGGCGGCTAATCGGGATTGGGGCAAACTTTGGTCTTTGGTCTTTGAAATGCCCCTAGAATGGAGCGTGGCAGCGATTAGCCATTTGGCTCAGGCCACATGGCAACCCCAAGATCAGGAGAGCCAAACCCTCTTTGAGCAATTAAGCGCATTAGCCCTAAAGCCTATGATAACCGACGAAGCCAAGATTAACCAACTACTACCCCCCGCCATCTTTCGCGCTCAAGCCAGAGTGTCAGGCCGAATCAACGCCCTCGCTTTTTCGCCGTCGCGCCCGTTGTTGGCGATTGGAACCGGGGCAGGCAAAGTGGTAGTGTGGAATTTGCAAGAGGCCAAACGCGAGCAGGTGCTAAGCGGATTTGAACATTCTATCGGGCAATTGACTTTCACACCCGGAGACCGCTTGGCTTGTGCCGAAACCACCAACTCTAGCACTGGCCCCTGTGGAGTCTATACCGTCTCTAGTCAAGGTGAACTGCTAAAGCTAGGGCAACATAATGGCCCGGTAACGGCTTTGCAGGTATTGGACAACGAGCAGTTAGTGAGTGCCGGACGGGACTGCCGCCTAGTACAGTGGAATCTAAAAGAGGCCAGCCTCGTTAAAGAACTGGTATTAAACCATTCCTACTATGGCTATAGCTGGGCGCGAGGGTTGTCTCTCTCACCAAATAAAGAGTGGTTGGTGGTACTTAATCCCCGGTTAGTGGTGGTCTCTTTAAAATATTTCACCGTCTACCGTACCAGATCTACCAAACTGGCTTGGGCGGTAGAACACGCCGCTTTCCCTACCGATAGCGAAACTTTGGTTATGGGTGGCCCTGATGGGCAATTGACCACCTGTTCCCTGAGTGACAACAGCCGCTTTGGAGAAAAACCAGCAGAGGTAACCTTGAGCAAAACGAACAAAACAAAAAACCAGCCTTGTGGCCCCACACAAGGGCTGAGTAAATTGCCAACTCTACCCATTTTGGCTTTGGCTACGGCGGATGGCAAGGTGGCGTTTGTGGATTGGGAAAAACAAGCCGCCATAGGTCAAGTAGAAGTGCCGGGTGAACGCTTGACCTCGCTCTGCCTTTCACCCGATGGCTATTTTATGGCGGTGGGCGACCGCAATGCGGCGTTTTCCTTATGGGATTTGCGGATTTTGGAATTGCGCCGCCTCTTCTCGCGCCCTTTGGCGCAGGGCAAAGCTTTGCATTTGGCCGCCCTCGCCATCCTTAGAGAAAGCAACCTAACGCTACCGCCTGCGGTAGAAACCTCGTTGCGCTTTATCGAGCTTATCTTGCACCACCGCTTGCGCCACGATATTGAGCTAGACGAAATCGTGAGTATCCAGCCCGGTGATTTTGATATAGAAATTGAGTGACTACCTAACTTCAGCCCAAAGCCTGCTCCAAATCCTTCAGCAAATCGGCGGTAGTCTCGATCCCAACCGAAAGGCGTACCAACGCCGGGTGCATCTCAATCGGGCTACCCGCAAGGCTGGCATGCGTCATTGCGCCGGGGTGTTCGATCAAGGATTCCACTCCACCCAAACTCTCCGCCAAGGTAAAGACCGTGGTGCGCCGCACTATCTCCAAAGCCGCCTCGTAGCCACCCTTCGCAATAAACGAAACCATCCCTCCAAAACCGCTCATCTGGCTCCTCGCAAGGTCGTGTTGAGGATGTTCCGGCAGGCCCGGATATAACACCCGCTCCACTTTAGGATGGGCTTGCAAAAATTTAGCCACTAACAGACCATTTTCGCTATGGGCTCGCATCCGTATTGGCAAGGTCTTGATACCCCGCAGCACTAGCCAACAATCAAACGGGCCGGGCGTAGCCCCGGTAGCGTTTTGGTGGAAGGCTAGTTTGTCCCGCAACTCTTGATCTTTCGTCACCAGCAGGCCATTTACCACATCGCTATGTCCGCCTAAGTATTTGGTAGCACTATGAATCACCACATCTGCCCCTAATTCCAGTGGACGTTGCAGGTAGGGCGAAGCAAAAGTATTATCCACGATCAGCTTAGCCCCGATACTATGGGCCAATTCCGCCGTCTGGCGAATATCAATAACTTTAAGCCAAGGATTAGTGGGGGTCTCCAACCAGACAAATTTGGTCGCTTTGGTCAGCTTCCCCGCCGCTTTTTCCAAATCGCTCAAATCCACCAACTCATAGTCAATCCCATAATTTGTCAGAATACGGGCAAAGAGGCGAAAAGTTCCGCCATAAACATCATCGCTCAGCAATACCCGGTCGCCGGGCCGGGCCAAATACATAACATTAGTAATCGCGGCCATACCCGTAGCAAAGGCCAAGCCATAAGTTCCCGCGCCACCCTCCAACGAGGCGATACACTCTTCCAGCGCAGTGCGGGTGGGGTTGTGAGTGCGCGAATATTCGTAGCCCTTATGTTTACCAACTTCTTCTTGGGCATAAGTTGAAGTCTGATAAATCGGCACCGAGACCGCCCCGGTGGTGGGATCCGGTGCTTGTCCAGCGTGAATAGCCCGTGTTTCAAATCCGGCGTAATTATAATCGCCTTTCATAGTGGCTTCCCTTTCCTATTCTTACCTCTATTTCTTTTCCTGTTAAGCCTGTTCGAGGCGTAAGTGGGTACCCTCGATTTTACGGAAGGCTGGGTCGGCGAGTTTTTCCCGCAGTCGGTCGCTGAAATAGCTCCGGCGAGCCGCTTCGTTGGAAAAGGTTAGGCCCAAACACTCCACAGGGATTGCTTGCTCCGCCTCTTGATTGGCAACAGACTCAGACAAACCAGAAGGCAAGTCATCAAAGCTAGTCTGTTCTGGTTCGTGGAACAGGTTCATTTTGGGCTGCTGTGGTTGGTTGGGCATGAAACGCTCTTTTCCTTTTAAGTCAAACGATATTCCATAGGCAATATCCAACCGGAAAACCCGTTTACATTAAATTTCCGGTCTATGCAGCTTAAATCGGTTGAAACCGAAACCAGTTTACTTGAATTTATCCATTAGCCAAAAGCCAACTTATTATCAATTTAGCCAAAATTGATTTAGGTTTAATTGGTTTTAACCAATTTTAGCTCTTAGACCGGAAATTTATTTCCGGTTACAGAGGATGAACCACGATACTGTGGGAGTGCGGCTCTGCCCGCCGATATTGCATCCCTCCTAAGAAATCACGACTCTGCCCGCCGAAATTATTGCCTCCCCCGTTGTAGGGCTACAAATTCCAGCACATCGGCGCGACTGAGAATACCGATAGGCTCGCCCTCCCTAGCCACTATCAGCGCGGGTGAAGCCGAGCTAAAGAGCGGGAAAATATCTTCCAACATTTCGGTGGCATCCACAATTGGTAAGGGTGCATCCATCGCCTTTTCTACCGAAGCCGAGACAATATCGGGATTCTTGAAAATCTTTTCCAGTAGAGTGCGCTCTTGGATACTACCCACAATTTCGTTTGTGCCATTCGAGCCATTGGGAACCACTACCGGCATTTGGGAGATACCATGGGTGTGTAGGGTAGCGATAGCCTCGCTCACCGTCTGATCTAGGCGGACTGTAATGAATGGTACGCGGGTCTGACCAGCTTGGTGACTGTGGAGCAGGTCGCCTGCACAGGGATGGCTGGGGAAGCGTTCGGTAAAGCCTTGGTCGCGCATCCACGCATCGTTATAAATCTTGCTTAGATAGCTACGTCCACTATCGGGTAACAGCACCACGATTATCTTGCCTTCATCTAGCTTTTTGGCAATTTCCAACGCTCCTACTAGGGCCGAACCACACGAGCCACCTACTAGCAAACCCTCCTCGCGCACCGCTCGCCGGGCCATCAAGAAGGAGTCGCGGTCATTGACCGTCACCCAATCGTCAATTAGGCCCAAGTCTACCGTACCGGGAATAAAATCCTCGCCGATACCTTCAATTTTGTAAGGCCGAATGGTATCGCTAGTGAAGAGTGAGCCTTCCGGGTCTACCCCTACCACCCGCACTTTTGGATTTTGCTCCTTGAGATATTTGGCTACCCCACTAATCGTGCCACCTGTACCAACGCCAGCCACGAAATAATCAATTTTACCCCCGGTCTGCCGCCAAATTTCGGGCCCGGTGGTATTGTAATGGGTCTGTGGATTTTCAGGATTGAAGTATTGGTTGGGCTGGAAGCCGCCCGGAATCTCATGGGTCAAGCGGTCGGCCACGCTATAGTAACTCTCCGGGGATTCACGGGCTACCGAGGTAGGTGTAATAACCACTTCGGCTCCGTAGGCTTTGAGAAGTGAGATTTTTTCTTGGCTCATTTTGTCGGGCATTACAAAGACCGCCTTATAGCCTTTAATAGCCGCCGCAATCGCCAAACCTACGCCAGTATTACCACTAGTCGGCTCGATAATAGTGCCACCCTTTTTTAAGAGACCCTTCCGCTCGGCATCCTCAATCATCCGAATACCAATCCGGTCTTTGACACTTCCGCCGGGGTTTAGCATTTCCAATTTTGCTAAGACGGCTGGTTTAACCGCTCGGGCCAGTTTATTCAGCCTAAGCAAAGGGGTATTACCGATTAATTGTAGTACATTATCGTAATAATCTACCCCTTCAAGTTCTCGTGCTTCACTAGGAGCGGGTCGGTTGTAGTGGGCTTCCAGAGGTACGTTAGCGTTCTCAACTTCGCCACTTTTTAAGGTATCCATATTTTAACCTTTTCTATTAATATTTATAGACTTTCAAATTAAGTTCGCATTAATTGTAACAAGTGGCACAAGTCATGTCAACCCAAAGCCTAAGACCACCTGCGTGTCCGGGTGGCTCGCTACAGGAAAGTTTAATATTAATTTAATACGTTTAATATTTATTTTAATTGACTTTTTATTCAGAGGGGTTAAAATGGATATAGTTCTGAAGGCTACCCAAGTGCGTAAAAGAGGGTTTTGAACAGCCTTATTGCTGCAGGGTCCATTTATAGGGATACATTTTTACTAAATTTATTAATCAAGTTTATTTTAAGGTGGACATCGTGACTATTCAAGTTAGCGAATTAGATACAAACCGCTCATATAGAGGCTTCACTCCTATGAACAAGACGGTTCTAATCGTCGAAGATAGTGCTACTCAAGCCATCAAAACCAAATTTATACTAGAAAGTAAGGGCTATAAGGTCTTCTTAGCCGTAGATGGTAGTGATGGTGTCAGCAAGGCCAAGGAGTTGAAGCCCGATTTGATTGTACTCGATGTTTACCTACCCAAGCTAAGCGGGTTTGAAATATGCAAACTTCTCAAGTCCAACCTAGAATCACGCAGCATTCCGATTATAATGTTCAGTAACGAGAACAAGCTCAAGAACATGGTAACGGCGTATGAGATGGGAGCCGATTATTATGTGGTGAAGGGTGAGGAAGGAGAACGGGTACTCACCTTATTAATTGAAACGGTCTTTACCCGAATATCGCGTCGGATGCTTCAAACTTCTTAATCGTGAACTATCTGTATCTTCTCAATGGGTAGGGGTTTATTGAATAAACCCACCGTAGGTCAGCCTCAGATTGGGCGTATGCAATACGCCCCTACCACGAAATATTGAGATGATACAACTATCTCATTCGCAAAACTAAAGCAGTCCGGGAGGTCTAGTACTTCCGGGCTTTTTGGTTTATAGCAAGAAAATACTATTCTATATTCGAGCGAAGAAGCGTAAGCTGATTTGTAAGGTTAACCTGCTATAATCCTAGCAACGGTTATATAATTTAGATGATAATAAGCTATAAAGGTCAGAGATGTCAGAAGAAAGCAAAGAGACCGCCAACGAAGATATTCTGGAAAAACTACGTCGCCGCAACGCCGCTCAGGGAGCGAGTAACACTCAACGCAGCGAAGTTCGCCAGCGTTTCCTGGCCTTCCGCTTAGATCAAGAATGGTTTGGTCTCGAAGTCCAACAAGTTAAAGAAATTAGCCGTTTGGATAACGTCACCCGCGTCCCACTGACTCCCGAATATGTAATGGGCATTACCAACCTGCGGGGCAACATTACGGCAGTGATTGATATACGCGGTGTACTCGGTATCGAATATCAAGCCTTAACCGCCCAAGCCCGCATTATCGTAGCGGGAGTACAAGGTCTAGAAGCGGGCATTATCGCCGAACAGGTTAAAGAGGTGGTGGAAGTGGTAAAGAGCCAGATAGAACCACCCCTGCTAACCCTAGGACACGAGCGCGGCAAATATTCCAGCGGCGTAGTGCAACAAGCCAACCGCATGTTGGTAATCCTGAATCTAAATTCCATTTTAGCCGACTTGAAAATCTAAGTAATAAAGATAAAAAATGTTGGATTTTCGACTTAAAAACACCGAAGCGATAGCAGAAGTCATACAACTGGTACTAGTTGAAATAGGTAAGACCACGCTGGCAGTACGGGCCTCCAATGTTAAACGGCTACAACAAATAAATCTGAACGAATTGGAATTGCCCAACCGAGGGATACACCCGGCTTTGTCGGCTTATGTTTACTCGAATGATCTGCCTATCTTTGACTTGGGACAATTGCTAGGGCTAGGCAGTACTAATTATCAAGCCGAAAGCCAGCTTTTGATAATCGAACAGGCTAACCGCCGGGCGGGTTTTTTAGTGGATCAGGCCCAAGAGGTAGTACAAGTTGAGCTAGACGAATTAGACCTTCTACCCGAATTGGTAGAACGCTCTCGCCTCCGCCCCGCGGCGTGGGCCTTATGGCGCAAAAGTACAAAAGATATTATAATATTAATCGAACCGACCGAATGTTTTACCATCGAGGAGTGGCAAATTGTAATCAATAAGGGGTCAAGATGAGTCAGAGTGAGCAACAAGATTTCCTGCTCAGCACCTTCCGCGAAGAAATTGATGGGCATACGGTCAATCTGACACGTGGCCTAGTCGAAATCGAGGAAGGAGACGAAGGGCCAGCACTAGACGAACGGATGCGCGAGCTAATGCGCCTTTTGCATACCGTCAAAGGAGCCTCTCGCATGATGGGCTTTGCCAATATTAGCAAAATAGCTCATGCGATGGAGGATGTGGTAGGCTACTACCGTGAAAATGGCCCCAAAATCTTTCCCCGCGAAGCCATTGATCTGCTCTTTGATGGTATTGATATGATTGCCGAAATGGTACGGATTGCCACCCGTCGGCCCGATGCGCCGCCCCTGCCACCCAATCCACTCGTCTCCATTGAAGGCCAAGCGGGTCTACTCTTCAAGCTTAACCAACAAGCCGGAAAATCTAGCACTATCGAAGAGTTGGTCGAAAGCTTAAACGGGACAAGTAGCACCTCTTCTAACAGCAACAGCAATGGTTCACACCCACAAAAGAACGCACTCGAACTGCCGCCACTCAAGCCAGAAGAGACAACCCTTGAGAAAGCGGAGCGCGTCCTTGATCCTACCGCTGCCACTAGTGGGACTAACGAGCGTTCTACCGATGAAACTATTCGGGTGCGCCTCGATAAATTGGATGGCCTGATTAATCTGGCCGGTGAGTTGGTCATTAACAAGATCCAAAATGAAGAACATTTAGCCGCCATCCATGATTTGCTGCAATTAAGCCGACGACGAGGACGAGTTGCCAACCAATTGCGCGAGTTTTTGATTGAGCAAACCCCAGTCGAGGAGCGTAGCCGTTTGTTGGGCCTGACCGAACTCTTTTCCTTCGAGCAAGCCGAATTGCCAAGCTGGATCTTGCCCACTTTAGCCAAAGAGACCCTTGCTAAAGGCAATGGCAACCTAACTAAAGCCACTAACCCTAATGCAACGGCTATCACTGCCGAAGTGGGACTAGATGCTAAGGCACTCCGCAAGATTTTCGATAAGCTGGAAGAGATGATCGCCGCCGATACTCAAATTGAACAAGGCTTGACTAAAATGGTGCGGGAGCGTAAAACTTTCAATCTGCGGTTTGGTAGCGCCGCCGACGAGTTACGCCGTAATATGCTGGGAATCCGCATGTTGCCCCTAGATAGCATCTTTGGACGTTTTGCCCGCCCGGTGCGTGACCTAGCTAACGAACGTGGTAAACAAGTAAGAATCTTAGTCAGTGGCGGGGCTATCGAAGTAGATAAGCGCATCCTAGAAGAGATTACCGATCCCTTGATGCACATCTTACGCAATGCAGTAGATCATGCCATCGAGCCGCCCCAAGAGCGGCGTATGTTGGGTAAGCCCGAAGAGGGTACTATCCGGCTAAATGCGATGCAAAAAGGTAGCCATGTGCTGATCCAAATTCATGACGACGGCGCAGGAATTGACCCCGCCCGGCTACGCGAGGCCGCCGCCGCCAAAGGTATCTACACCCACCTAGAAGCGGCCAACCTTTCGGATGAGACGGCCCTAGATTTGATCTTCCGACCAGGCTTCTCCATTCGGGCAAGGCCCGATGAAATCTCCGGGCGTGGCGTTGGAATGGACGTGGTACAGCAAAATACCAAGAAACTCAACGGGCGGGTCTCGGTTCAAACCAAAGTGGGGCAGGGTACCACCTTCACTATGGAGATACCCCTCACCCTCGCTACGGTGGATGCACTACTGGTGCGGGTAGCCGGGCAGATTTTTGCCATGCCCTCGGTAATGGTCTCTGGAACCATCCGCGTAAATCGGGACGAGGTCTACAAAGTGGAGGGGCGCGACGTACTACGGCTACAAGGTCAACTCGTACCATTGGTAAAGCTGACCAAATTGCTTGCCATTAACCACCTAAACCAAGAGTCGAAACATGACGAATTTGACCACAATATCATCCATGGGGTGCTAGTCAGCGCAGGTGTAGGTGGCGCAAACGACGGCAATATTGGGGCCAGTAGCGAACGTTTTATTTGCTACGAAGTAGACGAATTGGTGGATGAGCGCGAAGTGGTGGTTAAGGGTCTAGGAGCCTTTTTAGAAAAGACTCCCAACATTGCCGGGGCTAGTGTACTAGGGGCCGATGGCCTAGCTTTGATCTTGGATGTCTTTGGGTTGGTGCAGAGTGTGCGGCAGGGAATCAGCACCCATACCTCCAACTATACCCCACCGCCCGTTAACGATTTCTTTATCAGTAAGCGTACCAGACACATTCTAGTGGTGGACGATTCGCTTGCCACCCGTGAATTGGAGCGCAGTATCCTAGAAACCGCTGGTTACAAAGTCACTACCGCCCGCGACGGCGTAGAAGGATTAGCTATGGCACGGGAGCAAAGACCCGATTTAGTCTTGAGTGATGTGGAAATGCCTAATATGGATGGTTTCCGACTTTGTAGCGCCCTTAAGCAGGATAGTCGCTTGAACGACCTACCCGTTATTATCGTAAGCTCGCGTGACTCGGAGGAAGACCGACGAAAAGGCTTACAAGCCGGGGCACAGGCTTATATTGTTAAAGGACAGTTTGAACAGACTAAGTTACTTGATACAATCAGCCGTCTAATTGTATAATTAACTTGGGCGCATTAGTAAAAGGATGTGATGGTAATTGTGGCAGAACTAAATCACAAACTGCCATTACAAATCACAATTGAGCAAAAAATGCCAGATCCCATAAAAGTTTTAATAGTGGAGGACTCTCCCACCGTTGCGGCCATCTTACGCCACCTCATAGAAAGCGATGCAGCCTTTCAACTAGTTGGCGTAGCTAGTAATGGGGCCGAGGCTATTCGTATGACAGCACACCACCATCCCCAAGTTATTACGATGGATGTGAATATGCCCCATATGAGTGGCCTAGAAGCCACCGAATATATTATGGCCCATAATCCAACCCCTATTCTAGTGATAACCGCCTCGCTTGCTCGCCAAGATATAGATCTTAGCTTTAAAATGCTCTCGGCAGGAGCCTTAGAGATTATAGAAAAGCCCACCGCCGAAGAGTGGGCAAGAGATGGAGGCAAATTATTAGAGCGGCTGAAACTACTTTCGCGCATCAAGGTTATTACTCACCTGCGCGGTAAATCTCGCTCTGCCATCCAACCGCTACCACCGACTACGCCGAACCCACAAGTAGTCCCTCGTAGAGATATGGATAATGCTACAGCACCCCTCGACCCCTCCAAAATCTACCAACCACCTACCCCAAAACCATTTGTCCGGGGAACTAACCCTTTAAACTCAGCCATAGCTGATAGAACCCTACTCAAAGCTCACTTTAAAATACTTGGCATCGCCGCCTCCACGGGCGGCCCACCCGCTCTTTCGCGCTTGCTCAAAGAATTACCCGCCGATTTCCCCTTACCCATCTTACTGGTACAGCATATCCCGTCCGGTTTCAGTATTGGGTTAGCCGAATGGCTTAACGGCGAGACCCCCCTTAGAGTCAAAAATGCCAGCGAAGGTGAAATCCCCCTGCCCGGCACTATCTACCTCTCCACCGATGACCGACACCTAGCCGTCTATAAAGATGGGCGGCTTCACCTCGATGATAGCCCGGCCCGTTTTAGCCTGCGCCCTAGCGCGGATATTACTTTTGAAAGTATGTCCCTCGCTTGGCCGGGCGAAACGTTAGCCGTAATCTTAACGGGCATGGGACGAGACGGCTCCATCGGCATGGAATCGCTCAAACGCGCCGGTGGCTACAACATTGCCCAAGATGAAGCCACCAGCGTAATTTTCGGGATGCCCAAAAGTGCTATCGAGCGCGGCGTAATAGACAAAGTGCTGGCCCTCAACGACATCGCCCCCTTCTTGAAAATTATCACCAAAAGCGAAACCCACTAGAAAATACCCTCTCAAAATTTCGGGGTAGGGGCGTATTGCATACGCCCAACCTGCGGCGGGTTTATGTGAACTGGTTCCAATAAACCCCTACCTATTGAGAAGATACTTCGTGTATATAGCTTTAGGATTGGTTTCGGTTAAAGGTGAGTAGCTTAACCCTCTTCCAGACCTTGTAGCTTACGAATTCAAGACATCCACTAAGTAGATAGCCAGTTGATACTGGGAATTGCTCTCACCCATCTCATCTTCCTCTAATAAATATTCTTCGGGGTAACGCTCTAGTAAATCCTCTCTACGCAAAGCCATAAGTTAAACTCCTTCCTAAGTTTAGAGATTAGAACTATTTTATTATAGCAGGTCAGATTGTACTATTAAAGCTAATTGAGAGGATACCCACAGAGCTTGCAAAATAGCCCATTGACCTACTTTTCTTCAACTCTTCAGCCGTGCGGCAAACCAAATTCACCTCCCTCGCCTAAATCGGACTTTGCAATCGCCCTGCCAAACCGCAAGACATGTTGCAAAAAACGGTTTCTGTATTATAATTAAGCTGAGAAGTAAGTAGACCCGAACAAGCCATAATATCCTTTAAAGTTTTATCGCTGAACTAGAGAGCGCCTGCCACGGTCAGCCCCGTAGCGTTCATAGCTTTTCAGTAGTCTCTACGATTGTATAGCATTGTATAAGTAAGGTATAGGTCAAAATTCAAATTGCTTCTTAGCTTGAATTTTTAGCCATTTTAGATTATCTTTTTAGCGCGGAATATTTCCGGTGGTTTATCCACCCTGCTTGAGACCCAATAAGCTTGCCTGAAGCTTTACTTTCGATCAGGCTACTAAAAAATATAACCAGTTATCCATGGGTTAGCGGTTATAAAGGTTGTGCAGCTAGTAAAACCAAACGGAGGAAAAAGATGGCGAAAATGCGAATTCTCTCGTCCCTCGGCGATACCGTCGTTGAGTGGGACACCGAGAAGGCTACCGAGGGTGATGTGGAAGCCCAAAAAGCCGTAAAAGAGGCCGAGCGCATCTTCAAAGATGCTAGGGCTCGCGGCGCAACGGCCTTCAAAGTAGACGCTCCTGATAAACCAGCTGAGCGGATTGACAAGTTCGACAAGACCGCCGAACAGATTATTATCGTTCCGCGAGTAGCCGGGGGTTAAAAGGGAATGGAGTCAATACTGTTTATAGCAATATCGCTGGCAGTAATGGCGATAGTGGTATTCTGGTTGCTATTCTACAGTCGTATTCCTTACCGCTACCCACTGGGCAATCGTCATCCCGCCTTCACCCGCTACTACGTCAATAAACAGGAAGCGGAACAACGGGCCGAGACCCTTCTTAAAACCCTGCTCAATTCAGATCAGTATAGCCATCTAGTGCGAAAAGGCTATATTGAGGTGCAGAGCAGTATGTTTCCCTATCGGACTTACCGTATCCCGCGCCACCGAGGAAGTGTCGAGGTTTATGAAATGGGCCGCTTGGTGATGAGCCTCTGTGTCCAACCTACCGAGACCGTGCCAGATGCCGATGTGGTGGTGATGCACAAACTTATGATCGAGGGTAACGAGCGTGAATATCTGCGACGCGCCAACTATTTTGATCGCCAGACTGATCCCTTCTGGTAACTCTTCTTAAAATTGCCCCCGGTTGGGGGCTTTTTCCTTTATATCCTATATTTGGTAGGGGTGTACTGCGTAAACCCTACTGGCATCCTTAGCCCGCTCTAACCATTTCCAATAAAGCCCGCGCCAAATCTTGGGCCGCTTTCGGGCGAGCCAAAGTTAGGGAGGCCGCTCCCATTTGCCTAAGACCCGCCGCATCGTTAACCAATTTTTTAACTTTATCCAAGAGACGCAAGCCATTCAATTCCGCATTGGGAAGAATAACCGCCGCCCCAGCGTCCACCAAACGTTGGGCGTTCCGAGTCTGCTCATCTCCTCCCGTTGGCACTAAGGGGATAAAGAGGGCCGCCTTGCCCAATGCCGAAACCTCCGTAACCGTCCCGGCCCCACTCCGCCCTATCACCAAATCGGCCAACGCAAAAATAGCGCCAATCTCTTCACCCACAAACCGCGTCAAGAAATAGCGGCGGCCCAGTTCTGGCGGTAATTTTGCCGCGATAGCCTCCAAGCGGTCATAGTCCTGCTCCTCACCCTCCGGTTGCCGCCCACATTGGTGAATAACGCGACTCACTTGGAGCAGTTCGGGTAGCACACTCTCCACCGCTCGATTGATAACCCTCGCCCCTTGCACACCACCTGTAATATAAAGCGTGGGTAGAGCGTTATCTTCAGCCGAAAAACCAAAGCGAGCGATAGCCGAGGGCTTATCTCCTTTGAAAATCGCCTCCCGCACTGGATTGCCCGTCACAAAGGCTTTGGACTGAAGCCGCGCAGGTAACTCCTGAAGAGCCCCCTCAAAAGTCAGGGCAATTCGGGTAGCAAAATAAGCCTCAATCCGATTCGCCAACCCTACCTGCACCGTCTGTTCGTGGGTC
Organism: Candidatus Chloroheliaceae bacterium; assembly: GCA_013390945.1. Lineage (GTDB taxonomy): Bacteria > Chloroflexota > Chloroflexia > Chloroheliales > Chloroheliaceae > L227-5C. The sequence continues at coordinate 4,089 of JACAUC010000102.1, read as the reverse complement.
AAGACCGGAACCCGCAAGAGCCAAGCCGCAATTACCGGAGGCACCGAGACATAACCACCCGTACTTAATACTACATCTGGTCGAAAACGCCAAACCTGCCACAACGCTTGTACCACCCCTAGCGGCACCCGAAAGAGATCTAGCAGGTTTTGGCGGGTAAAATAGCCGCGCAAATTAAAAGCTCGGCGTAGCTTCCCACTCGACACCCCCACAAAATCTAGCCCGGCTTCTTGGGCCAATCGTCGCTCGATTCCATGCTTGCTGCCGATATAGCGAAAGCGGATTGGTCTATTTGCCCTTGCGGTCTGCTCTTTAATCGTCTGGATTATGGCTAAGGCCGGACTAACATGTCCGCCCGTACCGCCGCCCGTTACCAAAATACGTATTTCATTTGTTTTCATAGCTGCTATTATACAACAAGTTACAATTCTCGCTCAAAGAAGGCTAAAATACGGCTAAAATAGGCTTGCGGCTCAAGCTCTGGACCATTAGTATGAGCGGCCCCTTTAATCACCCACATTTCAGCCGCATCTCCGGCAGCCGCTTTCAGCCGATAAATATTGTCGGGTGCTACCAAAGTATCCTTATCGCCTTGGATCAGCAGCAGAGGTTGACCCTTTAACCGCCTCCTCTGGGCGCACTTGATTCACATCTATGCCTTGTAACAACGAGGCCACTACCAACATACCGGGCAGACAAAAGGAGGGGAGTATGCCGCCAGTATTGGCAGAAAAGGCATACTCCAACTCTTGTTCTAGGTTGGCGTAAGCCAAATCAGCTACCATCGCTTTTAGGTCTTGGTTACGCCCCATGGCCATTAACCCAATTGCAGCACCCATTGAATGACCAAAGAGGCCGATTTTCTCTGGCTTAAACCCGCGCCCTTTCAGATAGGCAATGGCCCCCTGCACATCACTCTGTACTCATTCTTTTCCCTCGCTTAAATTTTTACTAAATTTAGAATAACTTTGCTTTGACCGGGTAGCCGCTCGCTCTTGAGTCAAACCAGTTATATCTACTTTGAAAGATTTACACAAGCCTTTAGTTTCCCGTTAATTTCCCGTTTTTTGGTCATAAAAATAGTCAGCTATCTTGGCGGTTAAACCTTAAAAGCTGACAATCATTTCAATTATTCGGGGTAGGGGCGTATTGCATACGCCACAATCTACGGCGGGTTTATGCAATAAACCCCTACCTATTGAGATGTTACGGTTGGTTCATCTTATTACCGCCATACACTTCAGTTTGTTACCAAATGTAGTGGCTATTAGCCCTTTACCCCAAAAGCCCTTCAACTTAAATCCTTGCAAGAGGTTATTACCGCTCAAGGTTAGGCCATTGATGGCTTGGAAACCACCGTCGAGGGTAATGGTTGGGCCACCTGTGATACTACACGGAGCCAGTATTTGCACTCCTGCTTTCACGGGTGGTAACGCATTACCTACATTGATCGTGGAGCCACTGGTTAGCGTAAAGCTAATCACCTGTCCACTGGTAGCATGGAGTAAAGCATAGGAGAGTGTGCCGGGTTTCGCTCCTGAGCCGTTGTCAAACGGATCGGTTACGATGAGGCCCGAAACAACCGTAATGGTAGTAGTAGCCGTAATACCATTAGAGCTACCCGTCAGCACTGCACTACCTACCCCAACCGCCGTAACCAGACCCGTATTAGTGACCAAATTGGAGACGGTTATCACGTTAGAATGATCTACACTCCAAGTCACACTAGAAGTCAGGTTTTGGGTAGAGTTATTGGAGTAGGTTCCGGTCGCGGTGAACTGTTGGCTGGCCCACTCTACCAAAGTGGGATTAACCGGAGTAATTGCCAAACTCGATAACGTGGCAGTACTCACCGTCAGCGTTGCCGTACCGGAGACCGCGCCTGAAGTAGCACGAACGGTATAGCTTCCATTGGTGCTGCCAGCAGTTGCTAAACCAGCATTACTAATCGTGTTTGTGCCACTGATCGCCCATGTCACACCGCTGGTCACATCCTGAGTAGAATTGTCCGAATAGTGACCTGTGGCCGTGAATTGTTGGGTTGTACCTGCCGCTATCGAGGGTGTTGCCGGGGTCACTACGATACTAGTCAAGAGCGGAGCAGTTACCGTCAGCGTTGCCGTCCCTTCAATTGCACCAGAGGTGGCACGAACGGTATAACCTCCAGTGGTACTACCTGCGGTTGCTAAACCAGCATTATTGATTTGATTTGTGCCACTGATTGCCCATGTCACACCGCTGGTCAAATTCTGAGTAGAGTTATCCGAATAGTGACCTGTGGCGGCGAATTGTTGGGTTGTACCTGCCGCTATCGAGGGTGCTGCTGGAGTCACTACGATACTAGTCAAGATGGCGGTAGTTACCGTCAGCGTTGCCGTCCCTTCAATTGCACTGGAGGTGGCACGAACGGTATAACTTCCGGTAGTACTGCCTGCGGTTGCCAAACCAGCATTACCAGCATTACTGATCGTGTTTGCTGTGCCACTGATTGCCCATGTCACACTAATGGTCAAATCCTGAGTAGAGTTGTCCGAATAATGACCTGTGGCGGTGAATTGCTGGGTTGTACCTGCGGGTATCGAGGGTGTTGCTGGAGTTACTACGATACTAGTCAGGGTGGGAGCCACATATTCATAAGCCCCGATAGAGCAAGGGTTAGCTCTGGTGGTACCGCGCTGGTCGGTCGCGGGACAATTTGCAGTAGCCGCCCCAATCGCCGGACTACCCGTAGGCAACGCTATCGTTTGGGTCGGGCCACCATTGTTCGTGAGGGTATTGGTTCCCAAGGGGTTGCTTGCCGCTACCGTAAGACTACAATTGGAGTTATCGGCTGGATACGCCAGATTCCCATTACTCTGGTACATAGAAAGATTGTAGCAATTGCCACCAGTCGTAGCCGTATTGTTGACGAAGAGGTTGTTGTCTAACGTCACCGTACCAGTGTTGACAATGCCGCCGCCAGTGCCAGCAGAATTGCCCGAAAGCGTGGAGTTCGTCAACGTCACACTACCACCGCTGTTTCGAATGCCGCCGCCCTGGCTGGTGGCTGAATTGCCCGAAAGCGTGGAGTTCGTCAACGTCACACTACCAAGGTTGTAAATGCCGCCGCCACCGTTGCCAGCTGAATTGCCCGAAAGCGTGGAGTTCGTCAACGTCACACTACCACCGTTGTTGTAAATGCCGCCGCCGCTGGAGGTGGAGGTATTGCCTGAAATGGTGGAGTTCGTCAACATCACCGTACCAGAGTTGTAAATGCCGCCACCACCAAATCCGGTGTTGCCGCCACTGATAGTCAGGTTATTGGTGGTTAGCGTCCCTCCCACTGCTACTTGGAAGATACGGAATTGAGTTGCGCTACTGCGTGTAATAGTGGCTCCGTTGCCATTAATCGTTACCTGCCCGGTAATAACGGGCAAGCCGTTGGGACCATTAACTCCTGTGTTATTCAGCGCCGTGAGGGTGTAGGTGCAACCTGCGGCTAGGTCTATCGTGCCGGGGGTAGCGATAGCCGCAATCAGGGCTGGTACATCTCCAACCGTGCCAGTGCAGCCAACGGTAATATTGGTCGGCACATATTCATAAGCCCCGATAGAGCAAGGGTTAGCTCTGGTGGTACCGCGCTGGTCAGTAGCGGGACAATTTGTAGTAGTCGCTCCAATCGCTGAGCTACCCGCAGGCAACGCTATCGTTTGGGTCGGGCCACCATTGTTCGCGAGGGCATTGGTTCCCAAGGGGTTGATTGCCACTGCGGTAAGACCTGCCGCACTGCAACCAACGGAGTTGCTTGGGCTTGGAAACTCCTGATTGCCACTACCAGTTACAGTATTTCCATTGAAGCAATTGCCACCAGCCCCAGCCGTATTGTTGACCAATAGGTTATTGTTTAACGTCACACTACCAAGGCCAACGTTGAAAATGCCGCCGCCGCCGCCACCGCCTGCTGAATTGCTCGAAAGCGTGGAGTTCGTCAACGTCATACTACCAAGGTTGAAAATGCCGCCGCCGCCGCCGCTGCTGTTGGTGGTTGAATTGCCCGAAAGCGTGGAGTTCGTCAACGTCATACTACCAAGGTTGAAAATGCCGCCGCCG
>JACAUC010000101.1 GCA_013390945.1 Candidatus Chloroheliaceae bacterium | reverse complement strand
ATCCATCCGACAAGATCATGTCATTCGGGATTTCAAATCCATCCGACAAGATCATGTCATTCGGGATTTCAAATCCATCCGACAAGATCATATCATTCGGGATTGGAAATCCCTCCTACAAGAGCATGTCATTCGGGATTGGAAATCCATCCGACAAGATCATGTCATTCGGGATTTCAAATCCATCCGACAAGAGTGGCGCAGAATAAAGATAGCCCGAACATCTAATGTCCGGGCTATCTTTAGAGCTATCTTTTTGCAGATTAGGAAGCCTTCGTAGCGGCTTTCGGTTTGGCGGTGGCAACCGCTTTAGCGGTTGGGGCAACGACTACTGGTTTGGCTGCTGCGACAGTAGTAGCGGCGGCGGGCGGTGCAGACGAGGTGCTAACCGTTTTCGGGGCGGTTGGTACAGTCGTAGTCTTGGGCAAAACCACCGGATTGTTGACTGGTAGAGAAGCCGGGCTAGTCGGTACTGGTGTGGCCGGAGTTTCAACTACAACAGTCGTAGCAGTAGCGGTCGGTTGCTCCACCGTTGGCTCAGGGGTGGCCGTAGGTAGTGCTACCGGAGTGCTGACAGGCTGCGAAACTAAGTCGGTCGGTGCAGGGGTGGCCGGAGTTAAATCGGACTGAACCACTGTCGAATCAGTAGGCTGGCTATACTGTACTACCGTATTGGTCACTAACGTTGCGGCGACACTCTGGCCCAATTGGTAGGAAGCCATCAGACAAATCAAGCCTGCCAAACCAAAAGCTAGGAAATTATAGCGTAGCGAATGGCGCTTATTCTTTTTGGTGCTAGTCTTAGCTTTGTTCAAAATAGTGTGGTTCATTTATCGTCTTCTCCTTGTATTTAGCTTAAAATTTAGGAAATTTTATAATTCCTTTTTATAATCTTTTAGTTACTTGCTGATCGCTTTTCTGTAACTGACCTTATAATAACGTTCGAACGTTGGAATAGAATTGGAAAATTATTTGAATCTTCTAATCTTCCTCGCTCTGTAAAGCAACGGTGCAACAAAAAACCCCGGTTTTGCCGGGGTTTTCAGCTTATCTCAATCGGTCGTTTTCCCTAAACTAGTTCGGAACCACCCTTCTCACTGCGCTGGGGAGTCCATTCCACACCACTATAATCAAGCTCCTCTTTTTGAAAGGGCGGTAACTGAAATCGGGAACCACCCCTCTCACTGCGCTGGGGAGTCCATTCCACACCACTGTAATCAAGCTCCTCTTTTTGAAAAGGCGGTAACTGAAATCGGGAACCACCCCTCTCACTGCGCTGGGGAGTCCATTCCACACCACTGTAATCAAGCTCCTCTTTTTGAAAAGGCGGTAGTTGGGTGCTGATGGAAGGGGCTACTTCTGGTCTATTTTGGATAAAACCAACCGTATCGGCTTGCGCTTGTAGCTGATCCTCTACAGGCTGTCCCAAAAATTCCAGCACCAGCCGATTAAATTCTTCCGGTTGCTCTTGGTTGATAGACAAGAGGGTGCGGGGTAGGGTTTCAACACGGGCTTTGGGATTCTTCTTAGAAAGCTCCTGACGTTTGGTTAGCGGCGTAATCCTAGAGTCGCTACCCCAGAGTATCATCACAGGCTGTTCGATTTTACTGAGGGTTTCACCAATTTCAGCATTAAGGAGGCCAGTCAAGAAACTGGGTGGAGCATATTCTGCGCCAGCTTGGTGAGCCGAGAGCCAGTGCTGCTCGATACGGTCGGGAGTAACGAGGCTTTTATCATAAAACATTTGGCTTCCCATAAAGCCCTTAATGCTGGGCCGTGAGGTTACAGCACTATAAATCGCCTTGCCAATAACAGGTAGGCGTAAAAAGGCAAAAACCGCCCCGGATAGTGAACCAACCAAATTCGGGCCGGATTCTCCGGCACTAAGGAAGATACCGGTTGGCTCCATCAAAACCAACTTTTGAATAAGGGTCGGACGGCGGAAAGCCACCTGAACGGCATAGCTACTAGAAAGGCTAGAAGCAATCACTATCGCAGGCTGACCCACCACGTTATCCAAAAACTCGGTAAGCTGCTTAATATAGACCTCGGCGGTATATTTTAGGTTTGGTCGTTCTGAATTACCAAAACCCAGCAGATCAAAGGCATAAGCTTTGTGGTGGGCAGCGATAGCCTTGAAATTAGCCTCCCATTCGCAGCTATAGTTTCCCGCGCCAATCCCGTGAAGGAAGACCACTGGCGCGTGGCCCTCCTCTGCTTGACCTGCTTCCTTATAGAAGATTACGCCTTGGCGCGAACGGTAGTAGTGAACCTCTCCCGACAACTTGTTTTGTAAGGGCGGGACATCAGACCAGATTCGCCGATTATTGGCCGCTAGGCCACCATAGACCAAACCGACCCCCAATAAGGCCCGGCCCCAAGGGAACCCAACTCTCCGGGAAGGGGTGTAACCGGGAAGACGAACCTTGCCCGTTTCAAGATCGTTCGGGTGAGCCACGTTAAGCTCCTTAGTCTCTATACTCTCAAACATCGGTTCCTCTCCTTCAAGAATGTTTCATGTCCATTAGCCATTAACCCTTCCCAACTTGCTAGACTAAAGGGAACCATTTTAAATCTTGCCTACCTGTAAACCTTTGGCCTACTCAAGAGACGCGCTTGCGGTATCAGGGCTTGCAAGACTAATGCCACGATCAGAAGGGCGGTTGGTTAAAGGGTAGGTAACATTCCCACTGTCCTAAACAGGATTCAGCGATAGCAGAATGGGCAAAAGAACCTCTCTATCCAACTTACAGGAAATATAGCCATAGTATAGAAGCCAGCTTAGATAGTCCAGTCGGTTTTTTCCATATAAATCGGGATATTTCTGTTGTAGATCAGGGCGCGTCCGATAAATATAAGCCGCCAGATTGGTTAAGACAGGTTTGGAAGCTTCGCTACAAGGGTCTTCTACTACCGCTTGAATAGACCACTCCAAAAAGCAATCATACATATTGCTGATAGCGGTACGCTCAATTCGATGCTCAAACCGTCCGTGTAGCATAAACCAGATTAGATAATCCAACCGACTTGATCCGTATATATCTGGAAACACTTGCTGAAGGTCAGGGCGTGTTTTATAGATATAAGCCGCCAGATTGGTTATTACAACGGCATCGGTTCCTTTAGCGGGGTCTTCGTCTACACTTTGATTCGACCACGTTACAAAATAATCGTACATACTCTTGATAAAGCCCTGCTCAATTCGATGCTCAAACCGTCCGTGTAACATAAACCAGATTAAATAATCCAACCGACTTGATCCAGATATATCTGGAAACACTTGCTGGAGGTCAGGACGCTCTTGGTAAACGTATTTAGCTACATTATTAATTGGCACTGCTGTTTTTTCAAGGTAGTAGTTAGCATAAGCCGAAGCGTCTAGCCAACTAAAAAATGAATTGGGAGAGGTAGTCTTCTCAACCGAGGCCCAACCTTGCTTTAGGACTGGATCTAAGGAGAGATAGAGCTTAGCTAATGCAGATGAGATTGGAAGACCATTATCAAAGTGAGATACGTTTTGAAAAGGACTCTCGGACTTACGTACCACTGGTGGTGCGTCAATCAAGGGGTCATTAGGATCGAGGGTATATCCAAGGGCCGCAAATTGAGCGGGATAAGGTTGTAACGTTCGAAAAATAGCCATTACCTCTGGGCTTAGCTCTTTTCTCCAGTTGCCAATTTTACCCGTCCGAAAAAATTTGGATTGTGCCGCATTTGCCGAATTTCGCACCAGAGCTATACTACAGAGATCCACCGCTAATCCCAGTTGATTTAGCGGCACTTCACAAATGGTATCGGTTAACTTCTGAAGGGTAGCGACAGGATCGCGCCATAAATCTTCGTAGCGTACAACAATACTCTTTTGAGAGCGCATCCAGCTTAGCGAGATACTAAGCATATGAGGGAAATGATTTTTTAAATAGGCGATTGAATTGCTACCATTATGATTATTATCCCTACCCATAAGATGAGCCGGACTATCCAATTGAAAAAGCTCCACTGTAAAATTACGACTATGATTATAAAGAGAGATAAAAGCATCTCCCGGATGGCGAATCGTAGTAATTAAAACCACCTGATTTTGCTCAGCCCAATCAGTAACGCTAGATTGGGGATAGAAATGATGATGAGAAATCCAGCGTGGCCCTGGATTAACTAAATTCTCAGGCACAAGCTCACCTGGTAGATATACCACCGGTAAATTGTAGATGGTCGCAAGTAGATGTTTGAGCCAAGTGTTACCTGTCTTGGGGGTGCTGATAATGAGAATTTTCAAATTAGCCGGATCATACTTTTTCGGCCTAACAAAACTTGAATCATCGGTTATAGACGTTAGCAAACCTAACTTCTCCTATCCTTAATAACTAGTCCTGATTATGAGATGAAGCTATTATTCTTATGGTTTAAAAGCCGTGCCAATCCTCAAAAACCCTAGGTTCAAGTATACTATTAACCTTTTCCAGTGTAAAGTCGGCTAATTCAAAAAAATACTGTTCCCCAAAACCTAACTTGACTTCTAGCTAACATAGGCTTATATTAAACTAAGGTTAAGAGGTAATTTAGAGGTGAAACGAGGCTAAAATAGGCAGACTTGTAAGACGGGAAGGGATAATTACAACTTGCTCGATGTTCTAAAATTGTTGCTATTAAGTATGCGGCCTAAACAATGGGCCAAAAATGCCATTGTTTATGCTGGAGTCGTCTTTGCTGGTCATTTGAGCGAATTTAGGTATCTGGCTTATGCCACGTTAGGTTTTATCTTCTTCTGTGCCGTCAGTAGTGCGGTCTACCTCTTGAATGATCTGGTGGATATAGAGAAAGATCGCAAACATCCGCGCAAATGTAAGCGTCCCTTGGCCTCCGGTCGTCTCAAACCCCCTTACGCTGTTATAATGCTCTTTCTACTATTGGGTATTACTCTCCCAGCCTCCTTCCTATTACAACCTATTTTCGGGCTGGTAATTTTGGGCTATTTTATCCTACAACTTGGCTATACCTTCTATTTGAAGAATATAGTCATCTTGGATGTTTTTGCTATAGCCACAGGCTTTGTGCTAAGAGCCGTTGCGGGAGCAGTCGTAATCGAAGTAAAGATCTCGCCTTGGCTCCTGGTCTGTACGATGCTACTGGCACTCTTTCAGGCACTTTCCAAACGTCGCCATGAACTAGTTCTGCTGGCCGATGAAGCCACCGATCACCGCAAGATTCTCAAGGAATATTCCAATGAATTAGTACAAGAGATGATTTCGGTGGTCACTAGCGCGGTAGTCGTAACTTATTCGCTCTATACTATTACGGCGGAAAATGTGCCAAAAAACTATATGATGGCACTAACAATCCCCTTTGTACTTTACGGCATTTTTCGCTACCTCTATTTGGTCTACCGGAAGGATGAAGGTGGTAGCCCTGAAGAATTACTGCTCAAAGATCTTCCTTTATTGGTAGATATTTTGCTCTGGGGGGGCAGTAGTGTAATAATCCTGTATTTCTTCCGCTAGTTTTGTGTTAGAATCAGGTGGATTTCTTGAAAAACAGGCCCGGTTAAAGTAGAATAGAGGTGCATGTTTTTAATTAACGCTAAGCTTAGATAATCTTGAAGTAGCCCTTAAAGGTAGGGAAGATGGCGCAGACTAAAAAGCCCTTGGATGCGCCCGGTGAGGAGAACCATGGCCGACGACCAAGACAACAAAAACGAAAAGTCGCAAAAGGCTCGCCAGCCGCGTGCCAGTAAAAAAATACCGAAACAAGAACCGGAAGAATTAAAGTTGCCCGCTTCCGAGTTTGAGGAAGAGAAGGCGAATAGCAGCGAAGAAGAGTTAAAGGAGGAGCAGGCTGCCTCCATCTTACGCTTGCTAAAACGCGCCCAAGCTAAGGCAACTCAAATTACGACCGAGGAGACCGAAAAAACGGACAACGAGACTGCTCCACACCAAGAGGAGGGGCCAAAGAGTTCCCGTGTGCCTGAATTAATACCCATTCTGCCGCTCAAAGATACGGTGGTCTTCCCGATGACCGTCTTTCCGCTGGCGGTAGGGCAAGAACGCTCGATTCGCCTAATTGAAGATTTGGTCTCCAGCGGCGCTCCTCGTTTGGTAGGGCTAGTGGCTCAGAAGAGTGACGACATTGACCGAGCCGGACCAAGCGATTGCTATATGGTTGGCACGGTTGCAGCAGTTCATAAGCTGCTAAAAGTACCCGATGGTACGATCCGGTTGGCAGTGCAGGGTCTTCAGAAAATCGAAATACTCGAATATGTTCAAACTGAACCCTATCTGAAAGCTAGAGTCAGAATAATCCATGACCATGAAGAGACCGGGGTAGAAGTTGAGGCTCTGATGCGGAACGCGATAGCCCTCTTCCAGAGGCTAGTCTCGCTGGTACCTCAGATTCCCGATGAACTTTTGATGACGGCAATCAATATGGAAGAGCCGCGCCAATTGGCCTATCTGATTGCAACCAGTGTACGGATGGACTTGGAGCAACGGCAGGAACTTTTGGAAACACCCTACGTCCACGTCAAACTAGAACGGCTCAATACCTTCCTCACCAAAGAATTAGAAGTGCTGGAACTAGGTCGTAAGATCCAGAGCCAAGTGCAGGATGAATTGAGCAAAACCCAGCGTGAGTATTTCCTGCGCGAGCAACTCAAGGCCATCCAGAAAGAATTGGGTGAAGAAGATGCCCAAACCGTCGAAATTAGCGAATATCGCGACACTATCCAGAAAGCGAAGATGCCCACCGAAGCCCGACGGGAAGCCGAACGAGAACTAGATCGCCTCTCCAAGTTGCCCTCGGCGGCAGCGGAATATGGGGTTATCAAAACCTACCTAGATTGGCTGACCGCCTTACCTTGGGATAAAAGCACCGAGGCTCCCCTCGACATTGCCCTAGCTCACAAAGTGCTAAACGAAGATCATTATGATCTGGAGAAAATCAAGGAGCGGCTGCTAGAATATCTCTCGGTACGTAAACTGCGAGCGGACCGCGCTAAACCAGTTATCCTGAGCAACGGCTCTGCCGAAACGGTGGCAGATAGCGACGAATTAAAAGTAGGTTTGGACGATTTGCCGGAAATTAAGCCGATAGATGGTCCTCTGACCTACGAAGATGTCCATAACTATAGTGGGCCACGTGAACCCATCTTGTGTTTTGTGGGGCCACCGGGGGTAGGTAAGACCAGCCTTGGTCAATCCATAGCACGGGCCTTGGGGCGCAAATTCACCCGGATGTCGTTGGGGGGGGTGCGCGACGAAGCCGAAATTCGAGGCCATCGGCGCACCTATATTGGCGCGTTGCCGGGCCGGATTATTCAGGCCATCCGGCGAGCCGAATCCAATGATCCGGTCTTTATGCTGGACGAAGTGGACAAAATCGGCATGGACTACCGCGGCGACCCTAGTTCGGCTCTGCTGGAAGTACTCGACCCGGAACAAAATAAGGACTTCCGCGATCATTACCTAGATGTACCCTTTGATCTCTCAAAGGTGATGTTTATTGCCACCGCCAACCTGCTTGATCCGATACCCGCCCCTTTGCGCGACCGGATGGAGATTTTACAATTGGCGGGTTATACCGAAGAGGAAAAGGTACAGATTGCCTTCCAACACCTTATTCCCAAACAGTTACGCGCCCATGCCCTGAATAGTGACGATGTAGCTTTGGAAGAGGAGGCCATCCGCCACGTCATCCGGGACTACACCCGTGAGGCGGGGGTACGTGGCCTGGAGCGCGAGGTGGCAACGGTACTGCGTAAAGTGGCGCGTGGCGTGGCCGAAGGCAGCAAAGAAAAGGTTATCCTAAACACGGCTAAAGTACCCGAATTATTGGGTAAACAACGCTTCTTTGCCGACGTAGCCGAACGCACCCAACAGCCCGGCGTGGCTACCGGGTTAGCCGTCACCCAAGTAGGCGGTGATATTCTCTTTATCGAGGCCACCCGGATGCCGGGCGGGAAGCAAATGATTGTCACCGGACAATTGGGCGACGTAATGAAGGAGTCGGCTCAAGCGGCCCTTTCTTACGTCCGCTCTAAAGCCAAAGAGCTAAACATTGACGAAAGTTTCTTCGAGAAGAGCGATATTCACCTGCACATTCCTGCCGGGGCCATCCCCAAAGATGGGCCGAGTGCCGGTATTACGATGACCACTGCTCTGGCTTCGCTCTTGACTGGTCGCCCGGTCTATGGTGACATCGCTATGACCGGGGAAGTCACCTTGCGCGGCAAGGTTTTGCCCATCGGTGGTGTTAAAGAGAAGGCATTAGCCGCGCACCGCGCTGGAATCAAGACCATTATCCTACCGTCGCGCAACGAACGTGACCTCGATGATCTGCCAGACGAATTACGCAAGGAGATGAAATTCGTCTTAGTGGATAACGTGGAGCAGGTGTTGAATATAGCCCTCGAAAAACCGGGTGAACCACATATCTCCGCGACGTTGCCTAACGGTCACATCGAACACGCCCCTGAAATCGAGCCTAGTGATGAGACCGACACACTAGCCAGCAAAACTAAGAGCTAAGCCCAACCGGAAATAAATTTCCGGTCTAATAGCTAAAATTGGTTAAAACCAATTAAATCTAAATCAATTTTGGCTAAATTGATTTAGATTGGTTTTTAGCTAATGGATAAATTCAATCGGTTTCAACCGATTGAATCTTTATAGACTGGAAATTTATGCAGGCTGGCCTTCCAGTCGTTCACATCAATTATATAAGTAGCTTGACGCACATGGGTTTATGCCATAAACCCATACCAAATTGAGTAAAGTGGAGCAAAAAATGCAAAAATGGGAATATTTGCGACTGGCTTGGAATAGTTGGGAAGATGATGATAATGAGGGCAATTATATGCAAGGCTTCACCTATCTCTCCAGTAGCCGTCCCGAATACCAACCGGAATTGGAATACAACAAACAAGGACAGGTAATAGACAGCGAAGCGGTTAATTTCGATAAACTGCTGGACATAGTAGGTTCGGACGGCTGGGAACTAATCGGCTTCCATGAAGCCGATTGGATCTTTAAGCGGCCCAAAGAAATTTAATCCACGTTTAGTATCTTCTCAATAATTCGCGGTAGGGGCGTATTGCATACGCCCAATTTAAGGATTGTTTATTCAATAGGCCAGCCTACAACCCCGCTTTATTGAGAAGATACCGTTCTTAACTTAAATCTCTTAACTTAAATCTCTTAACTTAAATCTGATTCTATAATTACCGAATTGTTAGGTAATCCGTTATCCATAGTATTACCGCTCGAAATTCCCCCATTGGTAGAAGAAGTTCCTATCTCAGCAGGTGTTATCTCCACCTTTTCCGCACCTTCAGCTAAGGCAACTGGAACATCTTCCGCCACTAGGATTTCACGAACTACTTCATCCATATTCTCCACCCAGACCCATTCCAGTTCTTTGACCACATTCTTAGGAATCTCTTTCAGGTCGCGTTTATTCTCGGCGGGTGCAATAATGCGCTTAATACCGGCCCGGTGCGCCGCCATACTCTTCTCCTTGAGGCCACCGATAGGTAGCACCCGACCGCGCAGGGTAATCTCACCTGTCATCGCCGTATCGCTGCGAACCCGCCGACCACTCAGAACCGAAATCAGGGCCGTTGCCATCGTTATACCAGCACTCGGACCATCCTTGGGTACCGCTCCTTCGGGCAGGTGGATGTGTAAATCGCTCTTCTCGATGGCATCTATGGTAATACCCAGTTCTTGGGAGCGACTACGAGCATAACTCATCGCGGCCTTGGCCGACTCCTGCATTACTTCCCCTAACCGTCCCGTGATAGTCAAATTCCCCCGGCCTGGCATCGTGGCTACCTCTACGGGCATAATCTCGCCGCCATGGTCGGTATAGGCCAAACCCATCGCCACCCCAATTTGGCTGGCCCCGATTTGCGGATCATCCAAATAACGAGCCACACCCAAAAATTCTTCCAGATGGTTCATATTCAAGCGCAACCGCTTGGCTTTATGCTCCACAAAGAGACGGGCCGCTTTGCGACAAATGGTGGCAATCTTGCGCTCCAGATTGCGTACCCCCGCCTCACGGGTGTAGTGCCGAATAATCGCCCGTAGCATCTTATCGGATATTTCGAGATAGCCCGCAGTTAGGGCGTGAGCCTCAATTTGCTTGGGCAAGAGATAACGCCGAGCAATTTGAACCTTTTCGTCCTCGGTATAGCCACTAATGTCAATTACTTCCATACGATCCAGCAACGGACGCGGCACATTAGAAAGGTAGTTGGCGGTAGTGATAAACATTACTTCGGAGAGATCAAAGGACAAGTCAATATAGTGATCTGTAAAGTTTTGGTTTTGCTCAGGGTCTAAGACCTCTAGCAACGCCGAGGCGGGATCACCCCGAAAGTCGCTACTCATCTTATCCACTTCATCCAGCAAAATCACCGGGTTTCTAGTACCAACCTGCTTGAGGGCCGAGATCAGGCGACCGGGTAAAGCACCCACGTAGGTACGGCGATGGCCCCGGATTTCCGATTCGTCCCGCACCCCGCCCAAGCTAATCCTAACGAACTTGCGGCCCATCGCCCGCGCAATAGATTGACCTAGACTAGTCTTACCTACCCCTGGAGGCCCGGCTAAGCAGAGGATTGGCCCCTTCATTTTGCGCTCGGCCTTTACCGTCAACTGGCGCACAGCCAAAAATTCGAGAATCCGGTCTTTCACCCGGTCGAGGCCATAATGATCGGTATCGAGTACTTGGGCCGCGTGTACCACATCTAAATTATCTTCGGTGGCCTCATTCCAAGGCATAGATAGCACCCAATCCAAGTAAGTGCGTACCACATTACTTTCAGGCGAAGCACTACTCATACGCTCCAGACGGCTAACCTCTTTGAGCATCTTTTCATGGATCTCATTGGGCAGATTTTTATCATCCAACCGCTTACGCAGTTCTGCCGACTCATTCCCCAATTCGCCTCCCAACTCATCATAAATCGCCTTGAGTTGCTCGCGCAGATAAAATTCACGTTGGTTCTTATCAATTTGCTGGCGAACCTTGTTCCGAATCCGGCTATCCAGTTCCAGCATATCTATTTCACCCGCTAGGATCACGCCCACTTTTTCTAGCCGCTCTTGCTGGTCAAGTTCTTCCAACAACGCTTGCTTTTCAGGTACAGCTCTCTCCATCGAGACCTTCGGCATATGGGCCGCCACATAATCGGCCAGATGACCGGGGCGGCGAATAGTGCCAATTTGCTCCACCGATTCGGCAGTAACCCGATTATTCAAGCTGGCAAGCTGACTATAAAGGTCTATCGCATGGTGCATCAGGGCTTCCACTTGAGGTGTCAAGACGGTTCCCCGTTCCTGCAACTCGCGTACCTCCACCGTCGGCACCCGGCTCGGACTACTGCTAAGGGGCAGAAAGGATTCCACTCGTACCCGACAAATGCCCTCTACACTGATCTCCGTACTAGTGTTGCCGCTTCCTTCTTGGGGGCGTTGTATGGCGGTCACTTCTACTAAAGTGCCAACATTGTAGATTTCATTAAGGTAAGTGGAATGGCCCTCCGTTACAGGAGCGACTTCAGCATTAAGATCCCGCTCACGTTGGGCCGCTACCACAATACGACCATTAAAGTGCTGTTGGGCTTCTTCCAGAGCCAAGAGTGAACGGCTACCGATCAAGAGTTTAATTGGCACTTTTGGAAAGACCACCACATTTTTTAGTGGTATGAATGGATAAATAGAGGGCTTATTGTCAGTAGGCAAAGGAGCCTGGGCGACATCATTGTTTATTTCGCTCATTATAATAGCAATTCCCTTCTATTTCGCTCTACAAGCAACTTAATAGCCATTAGCTTGCTACTTAATCCACCCGTAGTTACCTAAATCTGCTAAATAAAGTAATATTAATAATAGTTAAATCTAAAAACGGCACTTGCGTAGAAAGATTAGCTAGAAGGAATGTAGTAGTAAACGACTAAGCTTTCCCCAAAGTAGTGCTTTGGTTAGACTTAACCACTAGCCACTTGACCGCACCTCTATTTTAGCAAATGAAGATAACGATTTAGATAACGAATTGGCGGAAAGTTATTAAAATCAGCTAAAACTCGAAACCGTACCACGCTGGTTAAACTAAGTATATCATAAAGACCTCTTCTGCGAAACTAGCCCGGTAAACGATTTAGCCTTCTCAAAGCACCCGGCAAATATCTTCTGGTTTAAAGGTAGGGTTGGCGTAACCAAACAAATTCATCACCTCCAGCAGTCCTTTGTTTTGTTGGGCGAAATTTATAGCCGCTTGACAGCCTTGTGTAACCGCCACATTTGGCTTAGCCGCCTTATTTGCCTCGTAAGACCCGGCAAAGGCTTTAGCCCAACCCCCATACTTACCATCTTTAGTCACGGCCTCTTGTAGTGTCGCACTAGCTTTCTCGCGTTCATTGTTCAAAGCGTAGGCAATTGCCAAATGGAAGCGGGTTAGGGCGGTTAAGGTTTGGCGTTCCACCTCTACCTCCTGCGGCGTAGCTTGGAGTTGTTGGAACCAGAGTTTCAAGCTACTGTCGGTCAGAGCCTCCGTGTAGAGACTAATGGCCGCCGGGTAATCTCCTTTATCCAGAGCCACATTACCATCTATCAGGCGATGGTAGAGATAGGGTGACGTGGCATATTGGGTCTCCGCCAACTTAAAACGTTTGGCAGTAGCATCCCAGCGCCAATACTCGGTACGTTCTCGCTGTAACCCGGCCCCCACCGAACTTAACACCCCACCAGATAATTTAAGGGTAGTGGTAGCGTCACCGGGAGTGGGTTCAAAACTAAGCTGGCCTGCGGTCATTTCGGGTACGTCGGGAGTCAAATTGGTGAAACGGTTGTTGGCCCAACTCACGATATGCAGGCGGATAGTACAGGTATTGGCACTACAAAAATATTCGCTAAAGAGAATCTCAACCTGCTTATCTCCTCGCAGGTCAGCCACTTTCAGCAAGGCTGGACGTATAAAACCTTCCTCGGCTTTGGGGTTTAGAGTAACAGCCCGAAGGGTGGTAGCAAACCAAACTTTATTGCTGTTTCGGAGCAAGATTAAAAAGCCATATTCGCTAGAGGGAGACTCGCTCCAAGTTTCGGCCAAGCTTGCCACAATTTCCGGGCTACCATCGCCATCGAGGTCTACAGCCTCCACCGGCACTTCCGGGCCACTCGCTTTCCAATTCAGCAAGAGGGTACGCAAGCGGCTACGAGCGTTTTCCACCGTCTTTGGGTCTTTGGAGGGTAAGGCATCGGCTTGTTTGTTCAACCAACCAGCAATATTTTGGGCCAGCAAGTCAGGGCTACCCGACGTAAAGGCCGGAGCCGGGGGAAGAGTCGGGGTAGCGGTAGGTTGGGGAGTGGCGGTGGGTAAAGGGATAGGTGTAAGAGTAGGCAAAGGCGTAAGAGTTGGGATAGCGGTGGCTGGAAGAGGGGTGGCAGTAGCAAGCGGTACGGTAGCGATGGGTGAGGGCCGAACATTTGTAGGGTTAGCCTCCCCACAGGCCGCCAAAGCTTGAAATAAAAGTACCACCATCACTAGAATAACTTTTTTACATTTGGCTAAGAGCATTAACTGACTTTCTAAATTCGCCAATCCCACTTATATCATGCCCGCTTTCTTAGTATAGAAGAGTATTAGCCAATTTGAAAGAGGGATTCGACCGGGAAGAGACTAGTTTGCTCCTCGTCGGTTTTGAGGCGCAGCTCAAATTGTTCCAAAGCCTGCCTCGCACTGTAGCTCATTTTGCTGCGGCTTAAATCCATAAAAGCTTGGCGCGGTATACGGGCCGAGAGCAAAATACTTTCATAGGGCAGGCTGCCGTCAAAGAGTTCGTCAAAACCATCGGGAGCGCGGGTAGTCATCTCTAGTTCCCGTTTGGATTTGTTTTGTTCCTTTTTACGTTTCGCTGCCTCTTTTTCCTGCTGCTTCAACAATTTTAGTTCGGCTTCTTCCCGCTTTTTACGTGCGGCAGGAGTCTCCACCGCCTCGTCCGGTGAGCGGCGCAACTGCCAAACTTTTTTCTGACGCTCCTGCTCCTCGAACAAAAGTAGACCTTCGGCTGGTTTTGGTTCCATTCGGATCAGCGTCAGTGTCACCTCCTGCAAAAAGGGTAGTGCCTCAAAAGCGTTGAGGGCATAGGAGACGGCCTTCGAGCAAAGTAAATCCTCGTATTCGCGAAAAAGGTTGATCCGTTCCCGTTTGGTACGAAGCACCTCCGGCAGTTTGACCGGAAGAGGGGCACGTGCTTTAATTCGCAAGCTATAGTTTTGGCGGTCATAATCAAAAAAGAGAATCGGTTCGTCGCAAAGCTGAAGCCGCAACATCGAAAAGAGTGCTTGGCTATTCTGGTGTTCTAGGAGGGTTTCGCGAGCGACCTCGACCCGTTGTTGAAGATCCTCGCGCAAAGTACGGAGGTGATGGGGATCAAGAATCGGCAAGCGGGCGTATTGCATATAAATTTCAACTCGCCCCGCACCACCCGTGAGGCCAAGGGTCTCTACCTGCTTCTTCTTCTCGTAATAGACCTTCTCGATATAGTAGAGTGGCAACTGGAGCGATTGTTCAGTACGCGCCCCCTCGTTGAAAAGGAGAGCCTGTTCGTCAAAACCAATGAAAAAGGCATCCTCTTTAAAGCGGGTGGTAAACCAACCACTCTGCGGGGTGCGCGGCAAGGGCATCCGACCATAGACTACAAAACGTCTTCCGACAGGCACAGACACAATTATTCCAGTCTCCCTTTTCTAATCACAAGCCCTTTGTATCATCCCCATATTTCAGGGTAAAAGCGGATTACATCTTTGACCCGGTAGGGGCGAATTGCATTCGCCCTCCCTACTTATTGCTTCTTACTTACCGCTTCTTTGACCGAGTATAGCATACGCTCCAATTAAGAGCAAAATGTTTTTATAGCTCTTGCTTATTGGCATTGGAGGCTAGGTTTTGGCTTGATTTGGTCTGACTGACGCGCTGCGACTGAAGTGCGAAGAGTAGTAGCATGGCTTGGACAATTATCAGATTGGTTAAGGCGAAGAAGATAACCTCTTCAATCGGTAGGTTTGCCAAATAGAGGCCCGTTATCTTCTGGGAGTTCAGCAACCAAATACCCTGATGCAAGGCTAAACTATCAGCTATACAAAGAAAGAGGGTCGGTACTAGGCCAGCTACCAACAATGCCTTACGCGCCCGCCACAACATACGCCAACCCCGTATCGAGAGTAACCCAATTATCGGTAGTGACCAGCCTAATTCTAACAGTAGATAAGTGAGATTCTCATTTGGCATCTTCGCTTTGTCCTTCCGTATAACTAAGACCAAAACCATGCCAACAAATTAGGGTTAGCAGGCTCGACATAGCAATCCATAATACATAAAAAAAATATTCCTCTACCGGGATGCGAAACATCGTAACGCGCCAAGTACGTTCCAAATTGAACGACCAGATACCTTGGCTAATCGCAAAATTATCCATCGGTATGGTGAAAATCAGCGAAATTACCACCAGATAGACCAGATGTATCAGGAAACGTCGGTTGAGCCAATGCCTAGCCCACCATAACAAGCCCGACAAAGGTAACACCAAAAAAAAAGCCAAAAACTGCCAATAACTCATAATTTCCACCTCTTAGCTAAATTAAAACCAGACTTTGTTACAAGTAGCCTAGCTCTCGTAACAAATTTTATTTTAGATAATAAAGGTGTAGAGTTTAACCAGCTTTCTGTCAATAGTTCGGGCTACATTTTCAAAATTTGCCTAGCCTGTGGCAAAAGACTCTGCGGCACATAGATTTTATGCTCAGCCAAATTGCCAATGGTAAAGTTATAGAGGTTTCCTACCCCACCACCCTCGATCATTACCGGAATGTCGTTGGATTCAAGTTGAGCTTTGGTCAACTGAGCGTCCATATAGTTAGGGCTGATTGTAACCAAGACGCGCTCCTCGCCTTGGGGCCAGCCTAATCCCGTACTAAAGAGATCCCCAATCATGCTAGTTAGTCCGCCTACCGCTTGCAACGGCGTGAGCGGCTCACAAAAAGGGCAGGTATCGTCTGGCACATCCTCGGCCTCGTAGATACGCTTACAGACCGGACATTCGCGCTCACTTTTGCTCATAGTAGCCCCCTTCTAGGTTGTTTGGCTTAGGGCTATTGCAAAGTCCCGCTCTGACAAGACTGGATGTATGTCAAGATCAACTGACGGCAACCAGTTGGCGTCAGTTGATTTTCACATACCACTACTCTTGTCAGGTTGGATAGTTCTCGGACTTTGCCACAGCCCTATTGTTTGGTTTGCGTTAGTAGCTAATTGACTCTCCCTATTCTATCATGTATGAGAAGCAAACAAGACCGGAAGGCCAGCCTAGGGTGTGCGCCAATTTGAAGATAAGGGCAATTTACCAGTTGCTCAGTCTTAGGCTAAATCATATACTAAAGCGGTTGAAAAATGGGCTAACCTAATGTATAAAGGTAAGGGGAGGACTAGGCGGTGCTTAGAAAGGTAGAAAGGCTACTAGAACAGATTAAACGGGTACAAGGCGTGATTCGGGATGGGGTAATTGCTCAGATGGAGCGACAATCGTTGGAGGAGTTAGCGGCAGCCGATGATAGTCATCCGGGCGATACTATTTTTGCGATTGATCGGGTGAGCGAAGAGTTGTTGGTGGACTATTTTGAGCAAGAGGTCGCCCCAGAATGGCCGATGGTGCTAATTGCCGAAGGCTTGCCAGATGTAGGGCTAGGTGAGGGTAAGCTGATTTTGCCACGTGGTCTGCCCGAAGAGCAGGCCGAGGTACGTATTATTGTAGACCCGATTGATGGCACTCGCGGCATTATGTACCAGAAGCGCAGCGCGTGGATCTTGACCGGAGTTGCGCCCAACAAGGGCCAGGAGACCGCTTTGACCGATATAGAACTAGCCGTCCAAACGGAACTACCGCCCCTCAAGCAAAACTTGGGCGACGTTCTTTGGGCTATCAAAGGGCGCGGGATGCAGGCGGAGCGTTATGACCACCTGACCAAAGAAAGCAAACCGATAAAGCTTAGGCCAAGTCAGGCCGAGACCATTCAGAACGGCTTTGCCCAAATTTCGCGCTTTTTTCCGGGGGTGCGGGAAGAGTTAGCAGCCATTGATGAAGAAATTGTACTGGCTGTGCTAGGGCCAGTTAAGCCGGGTAAGACCCACCTCTTTGAAGATCAATATATCTGTTCCGGGGGACAGCTTTACGAATTATTGGCCGGGCATGATCGCTTTACCGCCGATATTCGCCCTCTGATGGAAAAACAACTGGCCCGGCAAGGACTACATTTAGGGATTTGTTGCCACCCCTATGACCTAGCGACCGAACTAATCGCCCGTGAAGCGGGAGTGCTTGTGACCGATGAATATGGTCAACCGCTCAGGGCGCGGCTTGACCTTGAGACCGATTGTACTTGGGTGGGCTATGCCAATGCCGCCATCCGTCAGCAGGTAGAGCCAGCCTTCCGCGCCGCTTTGCAAAAGCGGAATTTACTCTAACCTACCCAAATTTGTATCTTCTCAATTGGTAGGGGTTTATTGCATACACCCGTCTCATTTTGGGCGTATGCAATACGCCCCTACCAAGAATTATTGAGTTGTTACCCCAAATTTTTAGGAGGTTAGATCATTGTAGTCCGTTTGCCAGCTTTGATATAAGAACTCATTTTCGGGGGTGGTTTGCTCTTGATCGAACAGAAGGTTCGGTTTGGTATCACCCTCTAGCAAATGAATCCGGGAGGGGTTATCCGCGCTGGAAGCATCGAGGTCTAAAATAAAATCGTCTTGGGCTTGGGCTGTAACGGTGTAACGTTTAAGGTTTCGCAATTTGGTCAGCACCAGCCCGGCCTGTTTGACGGCATCCCGAAGCCACTGCATTTCATCCGGCTGCAACCAACCATCTTCAGCAAAAGCGGCGATACCGCCTATAACGGTCAGTGGTTGGCTGATATGGTGACAGATGGCCTTGGCGGTGGTCCACGCCGCCTCAAGCTGCAACTCCTGCGCCGGAACGACCTCGGCTATTTGCTTGTAAAGTTCCGTAATGTAGCCTTCTTTTTGGGCAACATAGGCATCTGCCAACCACCCGACCCAACCATCAACTTGCTCATAAAGTTGCCAAAATTCTTTTACCTCAAAAGACTTTCTAGCAAACGGGTTATTTTCAGTTTCAGTGGGCGAACCTTCTTTCGGGCTGTTCGGCCCAAGCTCGTCCAATACGGCCGCTGGATAGGTATGGATTATCTCTAGGGCAAATTTTATCGACCAGCCCTCTATCGCTAACCTTGTACCCAATTCCATAAAAAGAGCCGCTATCTTCGCTTCTTCTATCTGACCACTGGCGGCAGCGGCGACACCATCTATAAGTTGCCCCACACTCAAACTTTGCGAGCTATACCGCGACCGCGACCCAATCATTTCAAGGCAACGCTGCTTTATAGCAGGTTTATGAGTTACCAAATATTGGTGGAAATAATTCAATGGCATCTTACCCACACTTCCTAGTAGCCTTTAGGCTAGGTTGATTTAACCTGTTAGCCTACATTCAGGACTACAAGCCAACTAATTATATGTCATACCAACTTATTTTCTGCCAGCAGCAAGAGATTCTACGCCAAGGGTTAGGTTTAGGAGTAAGATGAAAGCTCGTCAGGACGTTGTTGGATCAACCAATAATTTATAAGTTAGTCCATTTCATTATAGCGTAATTTAGCAGGCTATTCAAGATGATTTAAATTTTATTAATACGGATTTTAAGGTTTTGTCAAGCTCCTAATCGAGCAGCGTAGGGCTGTTGCAAAGTCCCGCTCTGACAAGTTGGGTGGTAGGTCAAGATCAACTGACGGAGCAGCATCCTACAAGA
>JACAUC010000100.1 GCA_013390945.1 Candidatus Chloroheliaceae bacterium | reverse complement strand
GGTTGCCAATCGGGATTAGGTTGCCAATCGGGATTAGGTTGCCAATCGGGATTAGAAATCCCTCCTACAGGTTCCTCTTAAATCCAATGTAGGAGGGATTTCTAATCCCGATTTAGGGCTGTTCGGGATTAGAAATCCCGATTTAGGGCTGTTCGGGATTAGAAATCCCTCCTACAGTTGTTCGGCTTCATCCAGAGCGCGTAGCATACCTCGTGCCTTGTTCTTGGTTTCGTGGTATTCGTTAAGGGGGATGCTATCGGCGACGATACCAGCAGCGGCTCGGACATGAGCCACCCCATCTTTAAGGACGATAGTGCGAATGGTTAGGCAGGTATCCATATTGCCACTATAACTGAAATAGCCAACCGCCCCACCGTAAGGGCCACGCTTTTCGCCCTCCTGCTCGGCAATAATTTCCATAGCCCGAATTTTGGGAGCCCCCGTAACTGTCCCCATCGGGAAGCAGGCTCTCACGGCATCGAAAGCGGTCAATTCTGGCTTCAAGTCACCTTTAACGTTCGTTACCATGTGCATTACATGGGAATAGCGTTCGATGTGCATCAACTCCTCCACGCGCACCGTACCCGGCAGGCTCACCCGACCCACATCGTTGCGGCCCAAATCTACCAACATTACATGTTCGGCTCGTTCTTTCTCATCACTCACCAATTCCTCGGCCATTTTGGTATCCTCGGCCACATCCCGACCACGTGGTCTGGTTCCAGCAATGGGGTGAGTGGCTACCACCCGGTCTTCCACCTGCACCAACAATTCCGGTGAAGCCCCGATAATATCGCCCTCCGGATAGTGCAGGTAAAACATATAAGGCGAGGGGTTTACGGCCCTAAGTGCGCGGTAGACGTTGATCGGACGAGCGTGGGTAGGCCGGGAGAAACGTTGCCCCACATTGGCCTGAAAAATATCGCCCGCCTTGATATACTCCTTGGTCTTTAGCACCGCCGCTTCGTACTCTTCTTGGGTCATATTGGAGCTTGGTACGTGAGTCTCCTCGTTGGTACAGGTCTCCTGCTGTAGCAGGTGGAGAGGAACTGGTTCGTTTAGACGACTGGCAAGCCGTTCGATACGGGCGGTTGCATCGTTGTAAGCTTGCTCAATATCGCCGTTAGGAATATCCAAGTGAACATGGGAAACCACTTTGATCTTGCGCTTGAGGTGATCGAAGACCAGCATTGTATCCACAAAAACAAAGATGGCCTCCGGCATTTTGATTTCATCTGCTGGTGGGGTAGGCAATTTTTCAAAATAGCGGACATTTTCATAACCTAAGTAACCTACCGCTCCGCCATAGAAGCGAGGTAACTCGTTCACCAGTTCCGGTAATTCCACTAATTCATAGGATTGGAGGTGGCTGCTAATGACAGTCAAGGGGTCTTTGTACTCGCTGGTCTGTTTATAGTCCCGTTGCCGGGCGTAAGCTATACCTTGATCCAGCTTGAGAATTAGGTAGGGTTCACAGCCCATAAACGAATACCTTGCCAGATGTTCACCGCCCTCGACGCTCTCCAATAAGAAACTATAGGGCTCGTCGCGGCAAACTTTTAGGTAAGCCGAAACTGGCGTTTCTAAGTCGGCCATCAACTCGCGGTAGATTGGTGTGAGATTTCCCTTCCCAACCAGAGCTTTTACCTGCTCCAAAGCGGGATAGTATTTTGGCTGCACCATTTTCCTTGCTCCTATCTACAAATTTTGGGTCTAGCCCACCACGATTAGATTTGATTCAAAAAAAGTTTAAAACAAAAAACCCCACGTCCTCTGCCACTCTCTTTTAAAGAAAAAGAAGAGAGCTAAGGGACGGGAGCTAACCAAAAACTCCGCGTGGTGCCACCCTCGTTTGGATTTGTCGTAGCCCAAGAGCTTACGCCGGAATCCCTCATCCAGCTACGGGTTTAGATCAAACCGATAGCCGTTTCCCTATAACGGTGGAAACTTCCGTCAAAGCCTACTTGCCCGGCCGCTTTAGCCCTAAGACTTTCGGTTTGCAACTCCCAGAACCATTCAACCTCTGCATTAGCACTGCTTCACACCTTTACTAGCCAGTTCTCTGAGCTTCGCCTTGAGGTTTACTATTTCTGTTCATAGTCTTTATACAACCACCCTATTTAATTTTACTGGCCTAATATAGCACCTGAAATCGGGGTTGTCAAGCCTAAACTATGGCTTTCTTAGGGCTGTTGCAAAGTTGTGGTACGCCTCGAACACTACACCCCATACCGCTTCAGAGCGGCCTTTTGGACGAACTGGAAAAGGTGGTTCGGCAAGGCTTGACCGAGGCCGAGGTGATCCACAACGATGAAACGGGCCTCTACTCTCACTCTGTATATTTATATCCAACCAAATGTTCAAGCTCTGAGACAGTACGGTCAAGTTCCTCGATGAGAGGACTATTACCTGCTACCCTGAAAGTCTCCACCAGCGAGCGAAAATACCACAGCAAACCCTGTTTGCCACCTCTGAAGCGACTCCAGACTTCTTCACCTATCACCCGGTAATCGAGCAGGGTTGAGCGGGCATTATGCAATTTATCGCAAGCCGAAACTAGACGCACCGAGGACGAGGCGGTGACTACATGAGCGATATAGGCTTCCTTTCGTTCCCGCCAAGGTGGTTTTGGTATAACATCGGTATCCGAACATTCGCTTACAATTTGGGCCACATTATCACCAAAGCGGCGGCGAATTTCGGCTAAGGTAGCCGCTCCGCCCTGATCCTCCACTGCGTCGTGGAGCAGGGCCGCAATGGCCTCGTCTTCGTTTGCGCCATGTTCCAGCGCGAGGCTGGCAACTGCCAGTAAGTGTGCAATATAGGGAATAGGGGTGCCTTTACGAACCTGTTTGGCGTGTAGTTGGTTCGCAAAGACCAAGCCTTCCTCAAAACGGGTTGAAGGTATCATATTTTACTAATTTTCCTCCTCTTGTTGCCGATTATCCTAAAAACTACTGCTCTAATTATACAAGCGTAGACCTGTAGGAGGGAATTTTATTCCCGATGTACCGAGGTGTTGGAAGGTTTTTAACCATTAAAAATTTGTTCGAGAAAAGATTATTTTACCAGCGTCAATAAGGCCAATAAACCAAACGTTATAATAATTACACCTGAAATGCGATTAACCCAGCGCAAAGTGTAAAAATTAAATTTTT
The DNA here is from genome assembly GCA_013390945.1 of Candidatus Chloroheliaceae bacterium. Lineage (GTDB taxonomy): Bacteria > Chloroflexota > Chloroflexia > Chloroheliales > Chloroheliaceae > L227-5C. The sequence goes on along the minus strand of JACAUC010000100.1, from coordinate 15,724 downwards.
GGCGAAAGAGGCTGACCCCCCCGCTCAAGATAAACCACCATAGAGTTGAGCCTAGAAAGACACCCACCACTAAGAGGGTGGCTGAAAGGTAATCCCCACTGGTGCTACCTGCGCCTAGCCCAGCCATAACCGCCGCAAATGAGAGGATGGTTATGGGGTTGGTGAGGGTTAGGAAGAAGGTTGAAATATAAGCCCCGGCTAAGCCTTGGCCTGTGACCTTAGCGGCCTGTTGTGCTGGTTCGGATAAGAGCGTTTTGATGCCTAAATAGCAAATAAAACCACCTCCAATTAGCCTAATCCAGAATTGTTGGCTGATAAGTAGGTCGGAGATAAAGGTTAGACCAAACCCAGCGATAAAGCCATAAGTTCCATCGGCGGTAGCCACCCCCAACCCGGTTGCAAAACCAGCGGCGCGTCCTTCGGTGATGGTGCGCCGAATGCACAGCACTCCAATCGGTCCTACCGGGGCCGCGATAGAAAACCCAATAATCAAGCCCCTCAGTAAGAAACCAAGATCCATCGAAACCCACACTTCCCTTCCTTAAATCTTAAAAAAAATCTTAAAAAACCTTAAATTGATCGCTTACCTTATTATAGTATATCAAGCTTCGCAAACGCTATCAAAGAATCTGATAGCAAAGTTCTCTTGCATTTCGTTGCCTGTGCCTTTATATTAGAAGAAATTTTTGGCCGAATGAATAGCGAATCAAAGGAATTAAGCGGTTATTCGCTTGGATTATTAAGTAGGGATGGTCTATGAGTTTCGATAATGAAAGGCTATTGGATGAGGTGGGTTGGCAACTTTTGCGAGCCTTACAGGAGGAGGCTCGCCTCTCCTATGCGGAACTAGGGCGAAAAGTAGGGCTATCTCCGCCAGCAGTGACGGAGCGGGTGCGAAAAATGGAAGAGGCGGGTATTATCAAGGGTTATTGGGCCGAGGTTAGTGCTGAGAAGATTGGTTTACCACTGGTCGCTTTTATTCGGCTAAAGACCCCGCCGGATCGTTATAAACGTTTCCTTACGCTAGTTTCCGGTCTACCAGAAGTGCGGGAATGTCACCATGTAGCGGGTGACGATTCTTTTATAATGAAAGTGTTTGTGGCCTCTATGTCGCATTTAGAAACGCTGCTGGGTCAACTCAGTCCCTACGGTCAGACTACCACTTCCATTGTACTCTCCTCGCCGATTGTGAAGCACAGCCTTGAGGCAGGATCGAATGTGCTAAATGAGGAAGAGTAGAGTAGTTATATCCCTTTACAAAAAACTAGTTTTCGGATATAATAAGTCCGTTCTAGTCGAGCGATCAGGAGGAAACCGGATTCTCGCCTTTATATTTTGAAGGACTCAGTGGTTTTGGTCAGACAAAATAGATTTCAACTTTGGTTTCTTAGTATAACAAAATTTTAAGGAAACCCCTTTTCTGGCTTACCGCTAATTGTTGGTAGGTCTTTTGTTATAATCTTTAGAATACTAAATAGGTGATGCTGTATTGGGTTAGCTATCACAGCGAAGCAACATTACGTTTTTAGGAGACTCAATTTATGAGCGAAAAAGTCGTTCAACTTACCGCCGATGGTAAGAAGCGTTTAGAAGCGGAATTGCACGAGCTTATTACCGATAAACGCCAAGAAGTAGCCGAACGGATTCAACAGGCTAAGGCATTTGGCGATATTAGCGAGAGTGGTGAATATGAGGACGCAAAGAACGAACAGGCTTGGGTAGAAGGCCGGATTCGTGAGCTAGAGCAAACCCTCTCCCATGCCCAAGTAATCGCCAGCAATGGCAATGGCGACCGTTCGATTGTGCAGCTTGGCGCAACGGTTACGCTGGTGGATGAGAGTGGTGAGAAGGAGATTTATCTCCTCGTGAGTTCACCAGAGGCCAATAGCCGCGAAAATCGGATTAGCGACCAATCACCAATTGGGGCGGCGGTGATGGGCAAGCGTAAAGGTGATAAGGTGGCGGTAAGTGCCCCGGCAGGTACGATCCAATTTACCATTATTGGCATTGAGTAGCCTAAAAACCCTTAAAAATTAATCCTTGACCAGTGGAGGACGATACACGTGACCTCCATTTTTGTTATAATAAAACTAGTTTAACTGGCTAAAATTGGCAGTACTAACTCTGGTGCTGTCATAGATTCAAGCAAAGAGAAAAAATGGAACTCAACGATTACCAGCGGCAGCGTTTAGAGAAGGCCGCTCTTTTGCGCCAAAAGGGAATTGATCCCTATCCGCCCCGCTTTACCGAGCGTACCCATTCTATCGCTCAGGTTTTGACCGCTTTCGATACTCTTAAGAAGGATGACCACGCCGTGCCTCCCCTCGTAGGCACCGAGGTTTCGGTGGGCGGACGGATTTATACTTGGCGCGACAAAAAAGTTATTTTTGCCGACTTGATAGAGGATGGCACTAAAATCCAGCTTTACTTTAAGGATAATAACCTAGAAGGAGGCAAGGAGAGCCTCGACCTTTTGCGTCAAACGGTTGACCTTGGCGACATTATCGGGGTAGTGGGTAAACCTTTTGTCACCAAGACTGGCGAAAAATCCCTTGAGGTACATCGTTGGAAGATGTTGACTAAGACCATTAATACTATGCCGGACAAATACCATGGTCTGACCGATAAGGAGTTGCGCTATCGTCAACGTTACGCCGATTTAATTGCCAATCTGGAAGTGCGCGACGTATTTGTTAAGCGTAGCCGCATTGTTTCGGCGATGCGTCACTTTATGGATTCTAAGGGCTTTATGGAGGTTGAGACTCCAACCCTTCAGCCGATTTATGGAGGTGCTGCGGCCCGACCCTTTACCACGCACTATAACGCCCTTGACCAGACCTTCTATTTGCGGATTGCCGATGAACTTTATTTGAAGCGCTTGTTGGTAGGGGGCTATAGTAAGGTTTATGAAATCTGCAAGGATTTTCGGAATGAAGGGATTGATGTCCGCCATAACCCTGAATTTACTATGATGGAGTGTTATCAGGCTTTTGCCGATTATAATGATATTATGGCTTTGGTAGAGGAGATGATTCCGTACATTGCCCAAGAGGTGCTAGGCACGTTACAGATCTCTACTCGTGGTCACGAAGTAGACCTGACTCCCCCTTGGCGACGCTTGCGATTGCGCGATGCTTTGATTGAATATGCCGAGTTGGATTACGAGGCTTTCCCGGAGCAGGCTGATCTCTATCGCGAGGTGACCGCGCGAGGGGTGGAGGTGGCCCCGGATACGGTTTGGCCTAAGTTGGTGGATGAGGCGATGAAGGTTTTCGTGGTTCCCAAACTGATTCAGCCGACCTTCCTCTATGACTACCCACAGAAGCTTTCACCTTTAGCCAAGCGAAAGCCGGGACAAGCGGAGACTGCCGAACGTTTCCAGCCTTTTATTGCCGGACTAGAGTGTGGGAATGCTTTTAGTGAGCTTAACGATCCGATGGATCAGCGTGAGCGTTTCTTAGATCAAGGCCGCAATCAGGAGGCTGGTGACGACGAGGCGATGCAAATGGATGATGATTTTATCAATGCCCTGATGTATGGTATGCCGCCTACTGGCGGTCTAGGCATCGGTATTGACCGTTTGACGATGATGCTACTTGACCAACCGGCCATTCGAGACGTTATTCTCTTCCCTCAAATGCGGAATATTGTGTCATAATCCCCTAGCGGAGCAAAAACGGTTATGAAAGAGAAAGGGGCGGTATCCCATTGGCAATACGGCCCCTACTCTAACAATCTCTCCTCGCTGTTATAGTGACGGAGAGGTTTACCGAAAAGTTCCCTCAAGTTTTAGCCAATTTAAAATCTGGGTAAGAATTGAGCCGGATCAATTATTGGTGGGCAACTGGGCTGCTAGTAGCTCGCGCTAGGGCTGCGACCGTAGAAGGTTGTACTAGCCTGACCACACTAAACTCCCCCGCTTGGGGTATTACCAAACCCAACTCGTTTACTTTATTATCGGAAAGGTGATAACTTACTATAGCACCCCGCTCTGACCAGATAACTGCTTGTGGATCATTATAGTGGAAGCGCACCGCTTCATCTTGCTCTGCTAGGGCGGCTAGGGAAATTTCGCGGTTGCCTTGTAGTGGGTCAATAATCCAGATGCGGTTGTTCTTATCGCTGTACCAAGCCACCAATGCTGTTAGTCCGGCGAAACGTCCTGTCAGAGCCGGGTAGTAACGGAAGGATGTCGCCTCTTTTAGGTCTGGGCTTAGGCTCTCCCCTAAAAGCGGCGAAGTTGTTACAGTTGGTGTTGCCGGAAGGAGATTGTTAAGCTGGCTAAAAATTACGGTACTGTTGGTGGCATGAGCGGTAGCGGCACTACCAGCGACCATAGTAAAGGCGGTGGAAGAATCTAAGATGGCTGCACCATTAAAGCTAAGACGAGCCAACAATAAGCCACAGACTACTACCGCAAGTAGGGCCGTCATACCGCCTGCCAGTGCTAAGGATGAAGAGGGAGCGGAGTGGCGTTGGGTTTTAGTGGCCTCTTTCAGCCAAAAGGGTTGCAAGCTGGCCCGTACTTCGGCTTGGATCTGGTAGGTTGCGCTATCGCTAAAGCGGGTACTTCCTACTAAGTGGGCCTCCTGCCGCCAAGTTAAAGCCATATTTTGGCAAGCAAGGCAGGATGGCAAGTGGTACTCGGCTAGGGCGCGTTCCTCGCTGTCGGCTTCGCCATCAAGGTAGCTAGAAATAGCCAATTTAGCCGTTTCATCGTGGCACTTGCCTAACTCTAGCAAACCGATTCTAAAAGGGTCTCTATTCCATCTATCGCTCATTGGTCTCACCGCCGTTATACTTCAGAAAATTGTTCTGCTCCATGCTTTGCTCGCTCATCTCGTTCCGGTAAGCAGCTTGAAAAGCTTGCCTAGCCCGATAAAGGCGCATTTTAAAGGTGGTTAAAGGTATTTCCAAAATCTCAGCGGCCTCGCTATACGAAAACCCCTGATGATAGTGCAAGATCAGGCAGGCCGCTTGTTCTTTAGAAAGTTGGGCCAAGACTCGCCCTACCGTATCACCCAACGCAATTCGTTCCGCTTCATCTGTTAGGCATAACTCGGCATCCTCAATCCGCTCTTCTACCGAAACGCCACCTCCGCCTCCCCGAAAGCGACCAAAGTCAAGCCAACCAAAACTTAACGAAGCCAAGCTGCGCCCATTCCGCTTTTTCTGACGTAGATAGTCTATGGCGTTATGGTGGGCGATAGTAAAAATCCAAGCTGAAAGGTTAAACTCACGTGCCTCTAGGTCGTTATTTTCAAGGTGTAAGCGCGGCAGACCTCGGTAAACTTTTAAGAAAGTCTCTTGAGAAAGGTCACGGGCGGCTTCTCTGTCACCAAGCAAACGGAAAAGATAGCCTGCGACGGGTGGCCCATATTCTTCAAAAATTGCCCCGAACGCCTCATGGTCGCCAGACCTTGCCCGCTCCACAATATAAGCGTCAATCTTTTTGATGGTCATCGGCTATATCGCTTCTCCAAAGTTATGTGTGTCACAAACTAAACTCATTCTAAAGTATAACGTCAAACTCTTTCAGAAAGTTACGGGCAGGATAGCCCGCTAATTTCACCGAAAAACCCTTTCTTCCCGAAGCCCCTAGCTTTAGCTATGGGGTGACTGACGCATCTTATGTAGATCTCTTGGTTAGATCACCCACTATATAAATGTCTACACCATCCAGCTTACCCAAGATTTTAGTGGTGAAATTGCCAAAAAGGATTTCGCGCCAAGTATTACGTGTATTTTCCCCTAACACGATTAAAGTTGCTCGTTTGGCGCGAGCCTCGGCTACAATTTCTTACAGTCCACAAAGATTGTGGACTGTAAGGAAAAATCGGTGTCAAAGGTCTAGCCGACGTGCTAAAAATGTGCTATATTGAATTATAGCAGAAGTAAAAAAGTCCCTGATCTAATGGTAGTCTGATCATTCCACTCGGTTATTAAATATATAACATAAATCACAACTCTCGATATGATTTTTATCACAAAATCGGGAATAGAATTCCCTCCTACAAAAGATTGGAAGTTCAAGGTAGGCTTTTGGATTTATTTCTTGGCAGAGTTTTTGATAAGAGCGGTGATGGTGTCGGTTAGCTCTTGATTGGAAGTGCGAGTTTTCACCAAAGCGGCGGCTACCTGTTGGGCCGCCACCGCAGGATTACCCTCTTGAGCCGAAAAGATTACCACTGGAATAGACCTTTGAGGATGAGGGTAATGGTAGGGAAAGGTGTCGCCACCACCCAACTCTGGCAACAAATCCAGCCCCGAACCATCGGCCAGTTCCAGATCCAGAAGCACTAGGTCAAAGTCTTGCAAGGCCAATTGCTGACGGGCTTCGGCTAGACTAGCCACTGAGGAGACCTCGGCCAAGGGGTACAAGACCAATTGCACTACTTGGCGCATGTCAGGGTCGTCCTCGACATGCAAAATATGCGGTCTAGCGGAGACTTCACCTGAATCGGCGGTTGCCGTCTGGATCGGAACCTTGACCGCCCGTTTGACTGCTGCCGATAGTCGAACTTGGTCAATTGGTTTATCAATCCAATCAATTACTGCCAAAGCATTTCCATTTAGCTGTTGCCGCTCCGCTTCAGCACTAGCCGAAACTACCACAATCGGCAAATGGCGGGTGGCTTCGTTTAACCGCAGTTCACGAATAAGCGAGACCCCATCTTGACCTGCCAACATCAAATCTAGCGTCAGGGCGGCATAATTTCCCTTTAAGAGAAGTTGTTTGGCCTCATCTGCACTGTGGGCAATATCTGACTTAAAACCACTCTCTTTCAGGAACATCGAAAGTAGCGTAGCAATATCAGGATTATCATCACAGATTAAAATAGTAGGCAACTCTTGACCCTGATCGTCCGTATCTTCTTTTTTTGGTTCTACTACCTGCTCATACCAAAGGGGTAAATTAAAATAAAAAGTAGTACCTCGCCCACCCGGAGTTGGTTCAAAGCCAAGTTGCCCCCCATGTTTTTCCACGATGGCTTTGCTAATGCTCAGCCCAAGGCCAGTACCACCTTTCAGACGGCTATCCGAAGAGTCGGCTTGGGCAAATTTCTGGAAAATGCGCGAGCGAAACTCCTCTGGTATACCACTGCCATAGTCCGTCACAGCAATTCGCACTTTCTCTGGTGACCGCTGGTTCGAGGAATTAACCGTTACCGAAAGTACTACTTTATCGCCTGTCGGGGAAAACTTAATAGCATTAGAAAGCAAATTGGTCAAGACTTGGATCAAGCGGTCGCTATCGGCCTCAACATAGAGGTCAGTCGGTATAGTCTGATTGAGGTCTAGTGAAAGCTGAACACCATATTGGGTGGCATAACCCCGATTGGCCTCTAGCGAAAGCTCCAACAGTTCCAATAGTGGAAGTGGCTTTAGATTGAAGACCATTTTGCCACTTTCGATCTTTTCAATATCCAGAATATCATTGATTAGTCTTACTAATCGCTCACTATTTTTATAAGCAATGTCTACCATTGTGCGGGTTTGGGGCGGGATTTCACCTGCAATGCCGCCAATAATCAGACCGAGTGAACCACGAATAGAGGTAAGGGGGGTGCGTAGCTCATGGCTAACGGTGGAAATAAATTCATTTTTGAGCCGTTCAACTTCCTTACGTTCGGTGATGTCCCGTACTATCGCTAGGACTTCCCCCTCGCCACTAACCACTAGCCGAACCTCAAGGTCACACTGATTACCATCTAACAGGGTTTGATATTCAAAGAGTTGGTTCTCCCCGGTCTGTAGTGCCTGTTCCAGATAGTAGAAATAGTGTTGGGCTATTTTGGGGGGTAAGAGTTCAGCCAGTGTTTTTCCAGTAACCTCACCTAGGGGGGCTGTTATGCCAGCATGTCGGGCTGGTTTATAATCTATAAAAGTGCCGTTATGACTAATTCGGAACATCGCATCAGGGATAGCACTTAACAAAGCCCTAAGCCGGGCTTCACTCTGGCTAAGCTCGGCTTCTTTACGCTTGCGTTCGGTTAAGTCACGGAAGGCCGATACTCTGGCAAGGCGACCCCGGTAATGAATTAGTTTGCCGCAAACTTCAACTGGGAAGACCGCACCATCTTTTTTAAGACCTTTTGACTCATAAAGTTCTTCATCGCCCACAAAAATACTTTTAATTACCTGCTCAACACTATTAGGTGCTATTAGTGTCGAGGCTGCTTTTCCGATAAGTTCTGGCAGTTCATAGCCAAACATATTGGCAAGAGCTTGAGTAGCATCCCGAATTTTACCGTTTTCAATAATGGCTACCCCTTCAATCGCTACTTCAGTCAAACGCCTATAACGCTCCTCACTCTCACGGGCCTGGGCATAAAGGCGGGCGCGACCAACAGTGAGGCTAATATTTTCGCTTAGGGCCGTCATCAAACGTAAATCTGCCATCGAAAGCTTTACTTCATGGATACTACCGATATTTAATACTCCAATAACCTGATTTTGGTCAAATATTGGAACATAGATTTCGGAAACAATGTCTTCAACGGCTCCTAAATTTTCTGGATAGGTTAAAAAATCGGGATCAGTTCGCACATCCTCCAATAGGACGGCTTCACCAGTACGGGCTACCCGGCCAGTTATTCCCTGAGTAATGGGAATATGAGTTATTATATGGCTATAACCAATCTGGTATTGAAGTTCTAGCATTTTATCTTGCAATAAATAGAGACAGACTTGGTTATAACCAAAGGTATGTGCAATTGACTCCACTACCATTCGAAAAATGGCGGGCAGTTCTAATTCCTGAGCGAGGGAGGTGCGAATTTGATCCAGTAAGGCCAATTCTTGAGTTTGGCGTTGAGCCGCCGCATAAAGGATATTATATTGCTCCTCACTTTGTTGCAAAATTTGCGTTACTCGCTCTGCACCACTAAGATTTTGTAAAATCGCTTTTGCCGCAATCAAACCTTCTTCTATTAATTGCTTGGCTTTAGTGAACCCCTCGTTAAATATTTTTAACATCATACTAAAGTACACCGTTTTCCCCAATTATAAAGTTAGGCTTATAACAGGCATAAGACTTCGCCAACCTAATTGATTTAAATCTTACCATGTTAACATTACGAACCAAGTTACATTGAAATTAGCAAAGACCACCTCAGAATAGGCCCAAAAACTTGGTTGAGTATAGTATCTTTATTTTAGCATAAATAAAAAACCCCGGACATTAACGTCCGGGTGGTATCACAAAAGCTAACTCAGCTTTTCCAGCCTTGCAGGTGGCTCTTATGCCAATTGTAGGCACTACGAACCATATCATCGAGGTTATATTGAGCTTTCCAGCCGAGTTCGCGCTCCGCTTTAGAGCTATCAGCCCAAATTGCTGCCGGGTCGCCGGGTCGCCGGGGTACTTCAATTACTTTGAAATCCACGCCACTAATGCTCTTGGCCGCATCAATCACCTCTTTAACTGTGCTACCGTCACCTGTACCAAGGTTGTAAGCGGTACTCTGGCTGGTCTTTAGCAGATAATCGAGGGCGTAGAGATGGGCAATCGCCAAATCTACCACATGTATATAATCCCGGATACAAGTACCATCGCGGGTAGGATAATCGGTGCCAAAGACCTTGATCGCTTCGGTTACTCCTAGCGCGGCTTTGAGTGTAACTGGGATGAGGTTGAGACTCACACTCCAATCTTCACCAATTTTGGTATCTAGTGCTGACCCTGCCACGTTAAAATAGCGCAAGCTCACACTCTTCAGACTATAGGCGACATCGTACCATTTCAGTGCCTTCTCCACTAGTAATTTGCTCTCCCCATAGGGGCTTTCAGGGTTGGGCAGATTATTTTCCTCATTCACGGGTAGTTGCTGAACATTGCCAAAGATCGCGCAGCTAGAGGAAAAGACGATATACTTTACTTGGTTACGCACCATTGCGTCCAGTAGTGAAATGGTGGCTGAAAAGTTGTTGCTGAAATATTTAGAAGGATTTTCCATAGATTCACCTGCGTTCTTGTAGGCCGCGAAGTGAATCACTGCATCAGGTTTATGCTCTTGAAAGATTCGATCCAACAAGGCTCCGTCCGAAGTATCCCCTACCACCAATTTATCGCTCACACCCAAGGCTTCCAACGCTTGACGGTAGCCTAACTCCAACGAGTCGAGTATTACTACTTCATTGCCGCGCTCCACCAGTTCGCGCACCGTATGTGAGCCTATGTAGCCTGCACCACCTGTTACGAGTACTTTCACCAAAATCTCCTTTTCTTTTCCGGTTTTTATCTTATTCCTAAATCATAACGTCGCCAAATAGTAAAAAGTTTATTAATTTCTATTGGATTCGCATACCACAGGTACTACAGATCATAACCTCTTCTTTCATCAGCAGGCCAATCCAACAGAAGACTACGGTAAAAAGTAGAAGTAGCGTAAAGACTACCCAACCTGCCGAACTAATGCGCCGAATCCGGCGGGGCGGTACGTTGGTATGGCAAAATGGGCAGTAAGATGTTCCAGCCTGAATATAGACGGGCTGTTGATAAACCACCGCAGGCTGTTGGTAGACTGGTTGCTGGTAAGCGGGCTGTTGATAAGTGGGCTGTTGATAAGTGGGCTGTTGATAAGCGGGTGGTTGGTAGGGCGGTGGTGCTGGCGGAGCAGGCCAAGTTTGGTTGATATGTTGCTGAAGCTGGGCAATACCAGGGTTGCTTGGATCAATTCGGTTAAGTGTATCTGCTATCTGACGGGCCTCATAACCGTTGGGCGTGAGAAGGCCGAGCCAGAGCAAGATATTAGGATCTTGTGAATAATTATTGGCGAGTTCTCTCATTTGCTGATAGGCTTCCGGTTTTCTACCTAAATTTACCAGTGTAACGGCGTGGTTGAACTTTTCGAGATCGATAGGATTCATATCTAGGCTCCCTTCACGACTTAATCTGACTTGCTTAACTCTTTCAATATAGATTTTAATCCTTTGGGCAAATAAAGTAAAGCCCTTTTGCAAAAAAGATATGAGTCAGTTTTTTAATGGGCGATACATCAATGGGCGGAACCATCAATTGATTGGTAAAGGAGGGGTAAAAAGGAGGTGATAGTAAGAAACTACCCTCCCCTTTTTGATTAAGCTAGGTTTATAGCTCTTGTAGCTTGCGGATAATTGCGTCGGCTGCTTCGGCTGTACCAACGGCGGTCGGGTCGTTGTGATCCAGCTTCATATCATAGGTAACGTCTTTACCCTCTTCAATCACGTCTGCAATGGCCTTATCGAGCCGTTCTGCCGTATCAAACTCTTTGAGGTAGCGTAACATCATTACCCCCGAAAGGATCATCGCAATTGGATTGAGTTTGTTCAACCCTTTATACCGAGGGGCGCTGCCGTGAGTCGGCTCGAACAGGGCAATACCCTCGCCAATGTTTCCACCGGGAGCCATACCCAAACCACCTACCAGACCGGCGCACAAGTCCGAGAGAATATCGCCATAGAGGTTGGGTAACACCAGCACGTCATAATGTTCCGGGCTTTGAACCAACTGCATACACATATTGTCCACTATGACATCGTTGAACTCAATGTCGGGGTATTCCTTCGCCACCTGACGGGCCACTTCGAGGTAGAGGCCATCGGTATGCTTCATAATGTTGGCCTTGTGTACCGCCGAGACCTTCTTGCGTTTGTTGGCGCGGGCATACTCGAAAGCGAAGGTGACAATTCGGCGGGTACCAAACTCGCTGATGGGCTTGATACTGATGCCGCTATCCGGTCTAATCCTAGAACCGCCCAGCCTCGCAATCACCTCAATCAGTTCTTCCGCTTCCGGTGTACCTCGTTTAAACTCAATCCCAGCGTAGAGGTCTTCGGTATTTTCGCGCACTATCACCAGATCCACATTATCATAACGGGTACGTACACCTTTATAAAGTCTACAGGGACGTAGACAAGCATAGAGATCCAGCTCTTTGCGTAGTGCCACATTCACACTGCGAAAGCCTTTACCCACCGGGGTTGTGATGGGTCCTTTGATGGCTACCTTATTTCGTCGAACCGAGTCTATGGTATCCTGCGGCAAAACACTACCGCTTATTTCCATCTCGTCAATACCAGCGTTCTTAATTTCCCAATTAAATTTTACGCCCGTCGCATCCAGTACCCGCCGGGTTGCTTCCGCAAGCTCCGGGCCGATACCATCGCCGGGTATCAAAGTTACATCGTAGGCCATTACTGGCTCCTTTCACAATGGTTAGTTGAATCTCGCACAAACTAACTTATAATATAACACCACTGCCTTTTAATCACAACTTTTCCTAAGCCTGCAAGCCTGCTATTTAGGAGCTTGGAAGAGGGGCTTGCCCTCAAATTGAAAGACCTTGGACGGATCGCTATTAACAAAGTGACTCTGCAAGCGCGGCAGCAAGGAGGCTGGCAGAGGTGCATACCCAGAGGGCAAATTTTCCGGGCGTTGCCCATCGTTTATGGCCCACCAGAGGAAATTAGCCAGAGCTTGAGCCTTTTCTGGTGACGGGTTCGGTATCCGGCTAAAATCCTTCCAGACAATTAGCCACGTAAAACCTGCAATTGGATAAACATTTGCGCCTTCGCCATTTACCACAAAGGTACGGAAATCGTCCGGGATGGAGGCTCCCTCGGCGGCAGCGGTGACCGAGTCAATGGTCGGGCGAATATAGCGTCCACTTTGGTTGCGGATACTAGCATAGCTCAGGCCATTCTGTTCGGCTGCCCCTTGGTCAACATAACCAATCGTTCCGTCTTGAGCTTTGATCTTTGCTGCCACCTCTTCATTGCTTTCACCTTGCACTTGTTTAAGATCCGGCCAATTCGGAGAACTGCTTGGTCCCACCTTGTCTCGGAAAGTGGCATCCACCGCCGAAAGATAGCGCGTAAAGATTTCGGAAGTACCACTGCTGGTACGACTTCGCACTACCACGACTATCGGCTTGGAGGGTAAAGCCGCACCATTGTCGCGGGTTATGTCAGAGTGGCTCCAGTCTTTTATATCACCTAGGAAAATTCTGGCGAGGGTTGAACCACTCAGCCTTAGCTCGCGGTTATAGCTGTCTAGCCGATAGGAGACGGTTACGCCTCCTACCACCGTGGGGATATGAACTATTTCACTACTGACTTTGGAATTTACACCACTAACCGCAGTGGCGAGTTGTGATCCGGTAAAAGCGGCATCTGATCCCGCGAAATCGCTGGGAGTAGTGGGTTTGATTGTACTGTTGGCGATTGTAACGGGTGTTCCCAGAAAAACCGACCGTCCACTCCCGCTACCAATCGCCTGATAGTTGAGCTTGACGTTAGGGGCAATATTTTTATATGCGGCAAACCATTTGGTATAGACCGGCTCGGCAAAAGTGGAGCCACTGCCAGTTAGCTCTGCCGTTACAGAAGTAGTACCAAATAAGCCGGGCGAGTAATTGGGCAAAGGCGTGGCTGGGAAGGGGGCAGTGGTAACAAAAGCAGTGGGCAATGCCGTAGGGGTGATATTTGAACCTAAATTATTCCCACAAGCGGCCAACAAGGTTGCCCCAACTAAGCCTATAATAAATAGACTCACCCACTTAGTAGTCGTTATCCCGGATAATTTTAGCATGGATATTCTCCTAGTCAACTAATGGTAAGATTAGATTGGTTACACAATTAGGTAATTGATAGCCTAGAAAAGACCACCAACCGCTTATTATAATTGTACGTAGTTGGATCGAAAATGCCTCCACAAGTTATCAGATTCAGATGTGGTTCAGGCGAAGGGCCAAAGATAGCCATCAGTGGAGCCGCATTATACGGATAAATATGGCTATTGGTCACTTCAAAAGTGAGGCTTCGCCCGGTTAGATCGCTCAGTATAATTTTATCGCCTCGCTTCAGCTTATCCAAATCCCAGAAAACGGCCCGAGTACTTGGTGCATCTAGGTGTCCGGCGATAACGGCATTACCGGGGGAGCCGGGTTTGTAACCGCCCTCGCCAAACCAACCGACATTCCAGATGTTTTGCGGTACATCCATATTGCCATCTCTGGTAACACCTACTTTTTCTACGAATGTATCCACATTAATAGCCGGAATTTTAATTTTTCGCGGTATTATTCCCTGTTCAGGGCTAGGCGTAGGAAGTAGCGTGGCTATTGACGTAGCAAGAGAATTGGGTGTAACCGGGTTTGGGTCGGTTGTTAGCAGCGTGTTAGCCGGGGACTGCGTTGGGTCGGGTTCTGCCGGGCCTGTTGCTAGGGGAGACCCTATTGGGGGCAGAAGCAATTGTGCGCCCTTCTCTAAGGTTGGTGTACTACTATCCACCGAATTCTTCTCCACCATGAAATTATTTATGACAAGTGTCACTGCTGCCAACGCAGTGATCGAGACCAAAATCGTTACTAACCATTGGCGTTTTTTCATCCCTAAATCTTTCGTACCCTCATCTATTGACGGGACTACAAGCTAAGCACAAAGCGGCAATGCTCTTGGGTGCTAACCTATTTTACAGTACTAGCAAGATTGGTGCTATAATTAGCCTAGGCTATAGGCAGCCTTTTAAGCTGCTTTTTAAATATTCACCCGCTCTTTTATTTTTTGCTTAGAGGTTTCTTATCATGAGTCTTTCGTCCACCCGGATTCGTTCAGTTGAATTTGAGCCGTTAAATGTACCATTGTTAGAGCCATTTGTAATTGCGATTGGACGCTTGGATCAGGTACGTAATGTGCTGCTGACAATCACATTGGAGAATGGTGCCATCGGTTATGGGGAGGCCGCTCCGTTAGAGCCAATCAACGGCGAGAATCAGGCTACCGTCTTGGCTACCTTGAAGACCCTAGCCCCCCTGTTAGTAGGCCGGGACGCATTGGAGTGGCGGAAACTTTCGGCTGAGCTATACGGTCTCTTTTCGGCCCAAAGTGCCGCCCGTGCTGGATTGGAGATGGCCTTGCTGGATGCAGTTACCAAGACTATGCGAGTTCCGCTCTATCAATTCTTTGGTGGAGTCGCTTCCTCGGTTGAAACCGACATTAGCATCCCGATTGTGGAGCCAGAGCGGGCGCGAGAATTGGCGGCAGGTATTGCGGCGGAGGGGGTGCGGGTTATCAAGCTTAAAGTGGGGAGCGGCATTGCCTCAGATCTGGCTCGCACAGTGGCGGTGCAGGAGGGTGCGCCCGATTGCCAGATTACTTTAGATGCTAACCAAGGCTATTCCGCCCCGGATGCGGTCGAACTGCTGCGCGAACTTTTCGGGAGGGGTATCCGTATTCGCATGTTTGAACAACCCGTACCCAAGCACGATCATTTGGGCATGAAATTTGTGACCGAACAGGGCGGAGTGCCTGTCGCGGCGGATGAAATGGTCTTTTGTGCCGCCGATGCCCTGCGGGTAGCGGCGACGGGCAATGCCAATGTAGTCAATATCAAACTGATGAAGAGTGGGTTGGTAGAAGGCATGGAGATTGCGGCGGTCTGCCGGGCGGGACATATTCGCCTAATGATTGGGGGTATGATCGAAACCAAGTTGGCAATGTGCTGTTCGGCTCATTTTGCCGCTGGTAATGGCGGGTTTGATTTCATTGACCTCGATACGCCACTCCTGTTGGCGGAAGACCCTTTCGAGGGTGGCTATCACCGACAAGGTGGCCTTTACACCCTCGCTCACATTGAAGCCGGAATTGGGTGTTGGCCCACAGGTCGTTCCCCCGGTTATTTGAAGCTCTAAGGCAAGGTTCATACCGGCTTTACACGCAGACTGGTCTTTAGGATGGTACT
>JACAUC010000010.1 GCA_013390945.1 Candidatus Chloroheliaceae bacterium | reverse complement strand
TCATTTCCTTACCAACTACCCACGCAAAAGGCGCGAAATTCGCGCCTTTCCTTATCACTTAGGCGGGGTTTGCTGCGCCCTCTATCGGGCCAATGGATTTATTAACCAACTCACCCACTTCATTTCCTTACCAACTACCCACGCAAAAGGCGCGAAATTCGCGCCTTTCCTTATTTTATGATTTAATAATCTAGGGTGCAAAAGGCCATTTTCTTGACAATAGGGCCAAAAGGACTATACTAACGCCCGTAGCCTAGCTATTTCGTTAGTAGGCTATCCGGTACTCTAAATTTTTTGCACTATCGTATTGCTACTTAACTAATCCCTACCGGACAACTTAGGAATGCGAATCGGTCATTCGATTAAATATTTTTAGAACGTGTATATATTAGTACATATTTATAAGGAGAAATTCTGTGACCACTGTTGCACAGACCTATACCGCGAAAGAGTTTAATCTTTCCGGTCTGGATGGTATTTCAGATAAAACGCTGGAGACTCACTTTGGGCTTTACAAGGGCTATGTAACTAACACCAACCTCTTAAATGAACAGATTAGTGGGCTAATCAAGAATGGTAAAGCCGGGAGCGCAGACCCTGCCTTTGCCGAGTTAACCCGCCGCTTGGGTTTTGAGTACAATGGGATGCGCTTGCACGAATATTACTTTGGCAATCTTACCACCAGCAGTAGCGGCCAACCCGCTTCAGAGGGCAAGTTGCTTGAAGCAATCAACACTAGCTTCGGAGACTTTGAGACTTGGAAGACCGACTTTGTAAAAGTGGGGGGACTACGCGGAGTAGGCTGGGCCATCACCTTCCAAGACCCATTCAACGGACGGCTCTCCAATCACTGGATCACATTACACGAGGATGGCAACCCCGCCGGGTTCAAACCAATCCTTGTGTTGGATGTTTGGGAACATGCCTTCCTCTTGGATTATAAGCCTGCCGAACGTCCCAAATATATCGAGGCGTTCTTTAAGAACATTGATTGGGATGCCGTTGAGCAGCGTGTTGGCTAAAAAAAACTAATAGTGAGTGGTAAGGTAGCAAATGCCTTACCACCCAGACCTACCACAAGTTTATGCAACGTTGGGAATATACCCGCCGCCACCTTCGCAAAGAAGAATTGGCTGTCCGCTTTGATAAAGTAATAACTGAAATGGCCGAGTCCGGTTGGGAACTCGCCAAGATTACACCTACCTATGGCTATGTCCGAACCTTTTGGGAACAAGAGGGACGTGGGCCTTTTCAAGGTAGTTACTTGCTCTTTCGTCGGATTATATCTGTGGAAATTGAAGCTACCGAATAGCTAAAGCAGGCATAGTTGCTTAAGTCAAAGATTTTCTAATCTGATTGCCTAACTAGCAAGATATTCCTCAAGAAAAACAACCATCTGGAGTATAAAACTTTAAAAAGAGACGTGTGCTTCCATTTTCACAAAAAGTGTATTATGATACTCCATAGAGTGAGACTTGAAAAAGCGGAACACCATCCGAGGATAGACCCTAGCGTCTTATCAATTATAAGTCATTTAGTGTACCCGGTGGTTGTGAATGTCATCAATAATTAAACAAAATTTGGAGAGTGGTGAAGAACATTCCTTCCGTGAAATGGAAGGCTTGAAGCATCTTGCTCAAATTATTAGCGCTAACACCTCCCAAAAACAAGCCCTAATTGAAGCTTTGAAGGTAGTGGCTGAAACGTTGCAGGTAAAGAAAGCTCTTCTGCTACAGTATGATGCTAGGACTAATTGCTTAGTCTCCCTAACACCGGTCTATGGCTTTGAAGAAGAGGAATTAGCTGATTTTCGGATTAATTTTTCCCAAACCGACAAAAAAGCCGAACCTCAAAGCAGCTACCAAGTCTTTATCACCGCTTTTCAAGAGACTGCTCCCTTTTACCTAAATGAGACCAACCTCTCTTTCAAGAAGGACAAAGTGCATAATATCTTGGCTGTGCCGATTCAGATAGAAGGCCACAAGCAAGGCGTTTGCGCCGTCATGAATAAAATCAAGGGTTCTTTTGATGATAAAGATGCCAAAACGCTCCTAGCCCTCTCGGTCATAATGGCAACCCTGCTTAAAAACCTGAATATGATAAATCACTTAGAGGCCGAAAAACGCCGCCACCTCGCAATGCTGGATGCCGCCGTAGATGGCTTTATAGAAGTGGGTCGCGACTTCCGAATATCACTCTTCAGCAAGGGAGCCGAAAGTTTAACTGGCTGGAAAGCCGAGGACGTATTAGGTCGTACCTGTAGCGAAGTTTTACTACCCCACGCGCCCCACGCGGGCCTGCTTTGTCAAAATTGTCCACTTATGCGTTCCTTCCGCTACGGTATTTCGGTCTCCAATGTCGAAGTACTGATCCGCACCCACGATGGCGAGGATAATTGGGTCTCCAGCAACTACAATGTAGTAACCGATGACCAAGGTGAAGTGGTCTCAGGTGTTATCGCTATAAAAGATATTTATCGGATTAAAGCACTCAGTGACGAATTGCGCCAACAGATCCAGCAACAAGAGAGTCTGTTAGGTGTAATCAACGCGATTAACGGTCTGAGCAGTATTGAAGAAATCTATAGCAAGGCGTTGGGTGAGGTGGGTAATGCCATTGAATTTGATCTAGGTATGATTCATCTGATTAAAGAGAACGAAGAATTAGTCTTGATGGCAATCTCCGAACCAGAGACCTTAGCGGGTCTTTCGACAGAAGCGAAAGAAGCAAATTGGTATAACCCAAACGCTTCATCCAAATTTGATAATAAGACCACCTTACAAAATCCAATTGCTAACTTCAAACTAGAGGCAGTGGATGATAAAGAGTTTCAGCACCAAGAGCGCGTCCATCGGCTCCGCCGTCACGAAATTACTCATCCGGTGCTAAGTGGACGTAACTATAATAAACCACACCACCAAAAAACCGTCCATAATTGTGAAGCCTTACGCCAAAATGAGCCCTATATGGCCGTGAATTTACCGGGCAAAGAAACTTGCGGGGTACTAGAGGGCTTTGACGGTATTCAATCACATTTGTGTGTGCCAATTAAAACCCAAGAGCAGACTTATGGGATACTACATCTGGGTAGTTATCGCCCCTATGCCTTCTGGGGAAGTGATTTTGCCTTGGCTTTGAGTATCTGTAAACAAATCGCCGTAGCGGCCGAACGGGCCCACCTCTTTGAGCAAGTTGACCTGCTGGCACGAACTGACCCACTCACCAAACTCTATAATAAACGGGAATTTTGGGATCGTATTGAGCGTGAAATGAAACGGGCCGAACGTCAACAACGACCACTTAGCCTGATGGTAATGGATCTGGATCGGCTAAAATGGTATAATGACTTTTATGGTCATTCACATGGGGATGTTTTACTGGCTCATATTGGTCAACTTATTCGGGATAAATGCCGCAATACCGATATACCCTTTCGCTATGGGGGCGATGAACTCTGTTTACTACTACCCGATACCCAACCACTCGAAGCTTTTATCGTAGCCGAACGTATTCGTACCAGCGCGGTAGATATACAAGTAATTATTGATGAGGTAATTATTGGAGCCGAAGAAGAGTGCAGGGTAACCATGAGCATTGGCATTGCCTCTTTCCCCACCGATGCTACCTCTGGCACCGAACTCTTTGAGAACGCTGACTCGGCTATGTACCGGGCTAAGGAGATTGGCAAAAATCGCTCGGTAATCTACGACCGCACTATTGATGTCAACAAGCTTAATTTCCGTAAACGGGTGCGACCCTCCGAATATGTAGATGACCGACTCAAACCTGCCACTCCCCATCCCCCAATCTTAAACCACGAGGAACAAATCATTGGCTCATTCAAGGAGAACTCGACCGAATTAGAAATTTTCGAGGATAAAGTTGGAAGCCCAGAAGAATTTAGCCAAGAAACCAATTTTACTTCTCCACCTCAACCAGATCTCAGCGAAATATGTTTGGAGGAGGAAATAAACTTTGATGAAAATTTCCAACCGGAAGAGTTAGAATAAGCTTGGCCTCCTTTCTCATTTCAGGCTATAAGCCCGACTTGCTGGAAGAGATGGCATCCTCTTCCGAATATTCACTTGGCTTGACCTGCTCCACCTTACCTAAAGATAAACCCTCGCGCCAAGAATAAAAGGCTCCCAAAATAATCACTGGGAGAAAAGAGACCACATGCTGAAGCAGTGCAAAGGTGAGAATAAGCGATTCCTTACCTGGAAAGAAAGGCAGCAAGGTTAATTTGATAACCAGTTCAAAACTACCTACATAGCCCGGTGAGGAGGGAACCGCCATACCCAAGTTAGTCGTTATCATCACCAGCACACCCTGCTCAAAAGTCATATTAAGATTTATCGCCCAAGCAATCAGTAGATAAAGTGTGATGTTGAAGCACCACATTAAGATAGATTGGAACCAAAGGTTTAGGCTAATTTTGAAATTGAGCAAGACCTTCAGACTATCTAAGATTTCGACGACAAATTTATCCAACTTGCTACTAATCTTTGCAGGCAGTTTATTGAGAAACCAACCGATCACCTTTTCCGCTTCGCGCCTTCGAGCCGCCATTAACATACAAACTAGAAAACCCAGAAGTACACCACCGCCCAGTATCAAGGCCGATTGCTTGATCCAATCTTCCACCGACAAAAAGGGGAGCAAAATCAGCAAGAAGAGCATCATCGTGATAATGTCCAGAATCTTTTCCAAGAGGATGGTGGAAAGAACGCGGGCGACCCCAATCTTTTCACTGCGGCTTACCACATAAGCCCGTACCACTTCTCCTAACCGAGCGGGTAAGATGGTATTCCACAGATAGCTAATCATCAGAGAACTGAAAAGCCGGGGGTAGTGAACCCGAGAGTCAGGATAGAAGAGGAGATGCCAACGAGTTACTTTAAGTCCAAGTACAATAAAATAGGGGGGGATGTAAAGTAGCAAATAGAGCCAATTGAGGCTACCAAGTGAATCCCCAACTTTGTCAAATTGAATACCCTGCAATGCAAACCAGATACAAACTACACTTACCACCAACCCTATCCAGAATTTAAGTTGTTTCATCGTTTCCTGAAAACCCTATTCGCCTTTCTTAATCTGCACGCAGCTACACGGTTCCTACACCTTGCGAACATAACACACGCCTTTACCCTTGTCAAGATTCCAAAAGTGCGTGGATGAAAGTAGCCCAACCAAACTACTTATTTTAACCTGTAATCATCGAGGCGATAAGGTTTGGGGCCGAAGAAACGCCAAGCTATTTCGGTGCTTCTTCGGCGGAAGGTTTTGGGGGAGTAAGCCCTGTTAGGTGGGTCATATCATTGACAGTTAGTAGACGGTAGTAAGGTTGCTTTCCTTTTAGATTTACTTCCAAGACACTTAAAGCGCAGTTCGAGATTTCCATACGGTCAATGTTACCCTGATAGCGTACTATCGAATCGAGCGCGTCCATCGCGTACAAGATAAAGAGCTGAAGGTTGATTCGGTGCGCCACAATCAAGGCACTCTTTTGGGGAATTTGGGTTTTGGGGACGGCAGCATCGCGACCTGTGGCTACTTGGCTACCTTCTGGGTCATTATCGGCGGACGCATCAGGCTCCTCTTCGGGATGGGGGAAAGCCTCTTCGCTTAGGGCGGCAATCGCCTGAAACTCCTCTACCATCCGAGCCATTACCTCCTTGACCGATTCGCCGTCGGGAAATTTGAAGGAATAATCCTCGCGGAAAAGTCGCTTCTGCTCAGGTGTCCAACGCCTCAAAATTTCTTTTTCGGCCAAACCCTCCAATTCGGCACTCAAGCGAGCCTCTTTAAGAGTTTCGCGCACGGTTAAATCCTCCAAAGGACGACCCTGAGCCTGTACAATGGCGGCAGCCGTATCATAGCAACGTTTAATTGGGCTGGTAAACATATAGTCAAAAGTTTGAGACTTGAGACGCTGGGCAATGCGCTCCGCTTGCAACTCACCCAGAGGTGATAGTGGTACATCTTGCCAGCCCTGATGCCGTCCCGAAGCGTTCCAGAGCGATTGACCATGCCGAACCAGATAAAAATACATGAAAACTCCTTATTTACCTTTGGCCCACATTAATTTAAAAATCTGGCCGGTAGTGGGTTTACGACCATAAAGCAGCACTCCCGCCCGATAGACCCGCGAAGAGAGCCACGTAAAGATGATAGTGAAAATGAGCAGAATAATTACCGAAAGTAGACCTTCCCACCACTGTGCGCTCCCTAGCACTAGTCGGGAGAACATCAGGATTGGGGTGAAGAAGGGAAAATACGAAAGCACCGTCACCCACGTCGCATCAATCGCCTGCAGGCTAAAAACTGCTACCATATAGGCTCCGATGTTCAGGAAACTAAGCGGAGTCAAGGCTCCCTGAACATCCTCCTGACGACTAACGAGCGACCCAACCGCCGCATAAAGCGCGGCATAGAGCATAAACCCAAGGATGTAGAAGATCAGAAAGAAGACTAGGGCGTTGATAGAGATTTTGGTTATGTCAATTTGAACACCACCAGTCTTATTGCCCAACAAAGCCTCTTTAATCGGATTCTGGAGCAAAGAAGCCGCCACGCCACTGCTGGCAACGATAGAAACTTGAGTAAACCCAACCAACCCAATGCCAATAATCTTGCCCATCATAAGTTGAAAAGGGGTAGCCGCTGAGATCATAATCTCCATTATCCGGTTAGTCTTCTCCTCGGCGGCACCTTGGGCAATCGCTACCCCATAGTTATAGATGGTGCTAAAGAGTACTATCACCAAGAAGAGAGCGACAATATAAGAAGCTGCTCGCTCCTCGGCGGTCTTACCGCCCGCTTTTTCATCGCTGACGCTGGTGGCTTTGATTTCAGGCGGAGTGAAAAGCTGGGCGATCTGATTCTGGGACAGACCGGAACGATCCAAACGGTCATTGAGAGCCAAAATAGTCAAAGCTTGACTAAGGCGGACACTACCCAACCCCTCCATACCATTTTTGGTATAGTAATCAAAGATCAAATCGCCATTCTGGTTCCGATTGATGGTCAAAAGGGTGTCGAGATCACCATCCTGCACCTTCTTACGGAGTGTGTTAGCTTCTGTTGGTTGAGCTTGAGTAATTTTATAGGCCGCATTTGAACCCGACACATCCGTACCACCAACAGTACTGGTCAAGTTAAGAGCTTGATTCAAGTAGGTGATCGCATCCTGCCCGGCCACTGGCCCGGTGGAGACAATCACGGCTAATTTAGTTTGGAAGTTGGAGCTAAACCACTGAATTATGGTTGGAACAAACGAGGAAACCACTACCATCAATACCAGTATTACCGTTGAAATTACAAATATCTTGCGGCGCACCCGCGCTAGGTATTCCCGCACTAGAATGAGCCGAATATTGCGCCAAGTCTTGCCACGTGCGGTAAAGGCCAAATCCGCTGGATTAATGCTATGGTTGCTAGGGTTATCTTGTTTCGGCTTTTTAGGTTTAAGAAGTTGCACTTTCTAATTCTCCCAACGTCGTTCTAGCCAAGTGTTTGAACAAAGTCGGCCTGCTCCGGTGCGGCAATAGCCTGACCATTGGTAATACCACCCACCCGCTCAATAAAAATATCACTCAAGCTAGGTTCCACCACCTCAAACCGCGTAACCGAACCACCTTGGTGCAGTGCCGCCTGCAAAACCTCTTCCGGGAGAACCGGAGTACTTAATTCCATTTCAACATAATCTTGGCGGCGTTTGGTTACTTTTACTCCCGACATCTGATCTAGCCAAGCAATTACCGGGTCATTATCGAGGGCCAATCGCAGTAACTTCCGCCCACTCGAACGCTTAACCTGCCGGAGTGAACCACCGACTACAATCTTTCCCTTATCAATAATAGCAATCTCCTCGCAAAGCTCCTCTACCTGCTCCATTTGATGCGTAGAGAAGATAATGGTCTTACCTCGCTGGTGCATCTCTAGGAAGGCACTCTTGAGCAAATTAACGTTAACCGGATCAAGGCCAGTAAAAGGTTCGTCCATTATCAAAATATCGGGATCGTGCAAAATGGTGGCAAGAAACTGAATTTTTTGTTGATTACCTTTGCTCAGTTCTTCCACTTTTTTCTTGCGGTTTTCGGTAATTTGAAACCGCTCCAACCACTCGTTTAGGTCTTTTACGGCTTGGGCTTTTGGTATACCGTAGAGACGAGCCAAGAAAATCAGTTGTTCGTCCACCGCCATTTTGGGGTAAAGGCCGCGTTCTTCCGGTAGGTAGCCCCAAGCCCGGCGTGACACTTCTCCGACCGTGACTCCGTTCCAAGTAATTTGGCCTGCATCCGGGCGAATAATATCCAAGATCATACGGATAGTGGTAGTTTTTCCGGCTCCATTTGGCCCTAGAAAGCCAAAGATATGCCCCTGCCCTACCTCCAACGAAAGATGGTCAACTGCCTGCACGTTGGTAAAAGCCTTGCTCACCTGCTCTAGCAGAAGCGACATTAACTTTCTCCTTGCTTTGAATTGGCTTCCCACAGAAATACCCTAAAATCTACGGAGAGCTAGTGCCTTTTGTTTCACCAGAACTCTATGCGCCCTAAAGCTCCCTGCTTTAGCTAGTAGGTCATCTGAACTTCCCTTTTCATAAATCAAATAAATCGGACTGTTGAATAATCCGGGGATTATTCAAGATAGGGTATGCAACTTCTATGCCATAACCTATCCAGTCCAGCGAGGGAGCAAGGTATTACCAGCGCAACAGCCCTAATCAACAAATCGGGCAAGTTGTCAGGCTAACCTTTCCCTGCTAAAATTGTGGTACGAGAGAAAACGACCAATTAGGTTAGAAATCTGCTAAAAGAGGAGTTTTAAAATGAGTATCAAGAAAATTGATCATATTGGCATTGCGGTTAAGAATATTGACAGTGTGTTAGGCTTTTACGCCGATGCTCTGGGCCTAGAAAATATGGGCTATGAGATAGTGGAAGGACAAGGGGTACGGGTAGCTTTTCTGCCGATAGGGGAGACCCGCTTGGAATTGTTAGAACCCCTTAACGAGGAGTCGCCCATTGCCAAGTTCATTGCCAAGCGTGGGGAGGGTATTCACCACCTTTGTCTGGATGTAGATAGCGTCTCCGAAACGCTGACCGAAATGAAAGAGCGCGGTCTACAACTGATTGACAAAGAACCTCGCGCTGGCGCACATCACAAACAAGTAGCTTTCGTCCATCCTAAATCCAGCAATGGGGTACTAATCGAGCTAAGCCAAGATGCCCCTAAAGAGTAGGAAATTGTCCGTTTGTAAGGACAATTTAACATGTTTCAGCCAACCAAAATATATTATACGCCGGAAGAGTACTTGGCGTTGGAAGATGGGTCAGAATCTAAGAGTGAGTATTATAAAGGCCAGATTTATGCAATGGCCGGAGGTTCGGCCCGACATAGCCAGATCTGCGTCAATATCAGTACCGCGCTAAATCTCAAGCTCAGGAATCGGCCTTGCTCTGTTTTTAACAGTGATTTAAAGGTGCAGGTCAGTGCCAGTGGTTTTTATACTTACCCTGATACAACGGTGGTTTGTGGCGAAGTTGAATTTTTTAAGAATGAAGAGGGAAATCTTCGCCACGATATTATTACTAATCCGATTCTATTGGTGGAAGTGTTGTCACCTTCTACCGAGAGCTATGACCGAAAAGATAAATTTGTGCTATACCGGGCATTAACCAGCCTGCAACATTACCTCTTGATAGATCAGGAGTGCTACGCAGTGGATCATTACCAGCGCACGAATCAAGGTTGGCTATTGCGAAGTTACCTGCAACCCAACGATAGCCTAACTCTACACCTCAGTGGCGGCAGGTTTAAATTGACGCTGGCCTCGATTTATAGCAAAGTTAAATTTGATTGAGTCTCTTCTGAGGTTAAGTGGAATAATATCAGGACATAGCGTTCATAGTCTTCTATCTCCATAGTAATACCCGTTTGCCTCAAAAGAAGCATTTAACTCGGTTTCTAGCGTATCCCAAGCAAAATAGAGGATGGAAAACGCTGAACTGGGTACTAGGCTAATTTCTAGTACTTTCTTTTAAAAAACTTCATACTTCCGTAATGGTATCTGTAATCTAAAAACTGTAATATTAAGTAACGCAGAATGAGACTAAGGTTTTTAAAACCTGAGAGGTTCAGCCATATTAGAGTGGGCTGAAACCAACTCAGGTAGTGGGAACAAAAATTTAGTGACCATCGAGTCATATTTGGGGGTTTCACCAACACCTTCAGGAATTTAAGTTTACTAATATTTTGGCGGGGGAAATGGGATAAAATTATGCAAGTTCAACCTTATTATGGGAATCAGAACCAAGCCAACCAATATGGCGGTGAGCAAGCTACCGCTAGTCAGCTTACAGCTACAAAATATAGTGCGATGGCTGCCAGCCTCGATACTTTGGGGGAGGAGAAGTTAAGGGAGGGTGATATAGAGACCGCTCGACTCGCCCTCCAATTAGTCTTACGGATTGACCCAGGCAATGAGAGAGCGACGTTGAGTCTTTGTGGACTAAACGAGGATTGCTATGAGACCCGCAACCTTTTAATGGTAATGCTCCAGTATCACCCCAATAATGCCATGGGCATCCAGTTGTTGCGCGAAGCTGAAACCCGCTATATCGCCTTAGAAGAACTGGAGGAGATGGTTAAAAGCTCAAGCTATCTCCGTTCTTGGGAGGAACGGGAGAAACAACACGATGACCGCATCCGTTTCAGCCAAGATAGACGCACTACTCCGATTACAAAAATTGGCTTGCTTATGTTGCAGGCCGGGTTTGTCACCGAAGAGCAACTCAGTACGGCTGTAAGTTTGCAGGAGATGTTGGCCCGCTTTGAAAACAAGCAACCGCTCGGCAAGATCTTGCTAGATTATGGCTATATAACCCAAAGCCAATTAGATGAGACACTCCGCTCACAGGAGATAGAGTTCCGTAGCCAGATGTACTAAGTTGGGTTATGGGTTAGTTAACCTGTTTAGCCTTAGCCCGGACATAAATCTCCGGGCTATTTTCTAACTTCCAATAGGATTAATAGGATTAGAAAAACATTTTTGAGCCTTAAACAAGCTAGAGGCTGATTTAGACTCTAGCTTGCGAAAACTTAGGATGGCTTGACGGTGTGGTGTAATTAGAGGGTATCCGCTGGTAGCGGAGGTTGACCTTTGCCGGGTGGGACGCAAACTACCCGCCCAAAGCCACTATGGTAGTCATAATCCTTGTTTCCATAATTGAGGATAATCTGGAAACCAGGTACATAACCAGCAACTACTTTGCGACCAGTAAGCCGAGTATAACCTAGACTGGCATCCGGCCATGTAACCGGGGTTACGCTCACTAATTTAATAGCATCACTATCTGGGCTTAACCCTACTTGTTCGGCCAGATCCTGAATTGCCATTTTTACCAAACGGTCACTATGGCCCCTATCCAATTTTTTAACCCAGGGACTACTCATAATGTCTTCTCCTTACTGTAGCTTACAGCTTGGCTATAATTTTTATCCAACAGAAACACACCTAACACTATTCTAAAATCCGGGCGTTGAGCTTTTGTGCCGCTTGCGCCGCACGACTAGAGCGAGCAGGTTTTTCCTGGCTCTCACCAGCACCTTGCGAAGGACTTCCCACACTACCCGACACATCTTTTTCCAGAATACAACGAATCAGAACCTTCTGACCGACTACATCCGAATAAGCGTTTTCCACCATCGCGCGACGATTTGGGTCTTGCGAAATTTGTTTATGGTGAAATTCCCATTTGAAAGCAAGTGTCACATAATGGCCCTCGATTGCCACAGGTCGCGCCTCTAGCAAAAGAGCTTGCGCCATCTTACTGCTGACCCCCACCCCTTCTACCACCCTACTCCAAGCCGTTTGCACTACCTCCAGTGATAGCTCGGTTACTTCATCAGTAGAATTGTCACTCACCAGTTCAAGGCGAGAAACACGGGCGGCAGGAGGTGGCTCAGGAGTAAAGGCCAAAGGACGTTTAACTTCAGCTTTGGTAATCGGCGTGGGTACTTTATCTTCTGCCGCTACTCTACCTCCCACTACTTCTGACTCAGGTGAAATATCTACCGACTTAATATTATTAGCAGCAGGACGTGACGGCATAGGCGAAGGCCGGGCGGGAGCAGCCGAACGTGGCGGCGGAACAGCCATTTGCACTGAAGCAGGGCGATTCAAGACCGCTTCCATCAAGGCAATTTCGAGGGGCAATTGACCGTAGGGAGATACTTTAAGGTTGTAATCTACCCCACTAAAAATCTTGAGAAATCCAACTATCTCACCCAGATCCAAGTGAGAAGCTTGGTCGCGCAACGTCTCAAGGCTTTCTTGGGTCATATCGGTTAGTTCGTTACTACCAGGATTAGCTTTGATCAACATTAGGCTACGCAGGTGATCCACGACTTCACGGTTGAACCGCTTTAGATCAGTACCACTCTGTACCAACCGATTAATCAATTCCAAACCACCCGCCAAATCTTGAGCAAGGAGGCAATTTACAAATTCGGCTACCGCTTCGCTGTTCATCACCCCTAAGACCGCCCGCACCGCCTCGATGGTCACTAGACCGCCGCTAAAGACAATAAGCTGATCGAGTAAAGAGAGTGCATCGCGTAAGGAGCCGGTCGCTTGCCGGGCAATTAGCTCCAAGGCCCCGCTATCGGCCTCAATTTCCTCTTGTTGGCAGATGTAGGACAACCGGGCCGCGATTTGCTCCAGATTGATGCGCTGAAAATCAAACCGCTGGCAACGCGAAACTACGGTAGCTGGAATATCCTGCGGGTCGGTAGTTGCCAGCACAAAAATAGCGTGAGGGGGAGGTTCTTCCAACGTCTTGAGCAAAGCATTAAAAGCGGGCTCAGTCAACATATGGACTTCATCAATAATATAAAACTTATATCGGAATTGGCTGGGCTGATAGCCAATCGTGTCGCGCAAGCTGCGAATCTCATCAATACCGCGATTACTGGCCGCGTCAATTTCGATTAGATCCATAGCCCGTCCTTCGACAATGGCTTCGCAAGCCGCGCATTGGTTACAAGGTCTAGCCCTTTGGTTTGGGTGGGTACAATTCAGGGCTTTAGCCAGTAAGCGAGCCGAACTGGTTTTGCCTGTGCCACGTGGGCCACAAAACAGATAGGCATGTCCAACTCTACCACTAGCAATAGCATTTTGGAGTGTGCGAGTTACAGCCTCCTGTCCCACCAGTTCAGAGAAAGTCTGGGAACGCCACTTGCGATAAAGTGACTGGGAGTGAGCAATATTTTCGGTAGGCGGCAAAACCTCCGTCCCGGCTCGATCAGCCGCTTTGCCGGAGGGAGCGCGATTCGGTTCTACGGTCATTTCAACAAAACCCCGTGTTGGTTAGTTGGTAACGGCTTTTAGATTTACGTCTGTGGACATATTATAACTCAAAAGGCCCGGCTTGGAAAGTTAGTATTATCACCAAAGATTAAGAAAAGCTTGCTTTTATGAGGTCTATACCTTAAAATAACATTACCTTGTCACAGGGTTTCGGGATAGCTGAAAAAGAGGGTGTAGCAAAGCCAATCAGCCGGGCAAACATCAACAGGGAGAGTTTTACATATTATGCAACTGGTGGTACAGACCGGCCCCGATGCCGGAAAAGTCTTCAACCTAGATCGTCCGCTACTTATCGCGGGACGACAAGTAGGTAACGAGATGGTGTTAAACGATACACAGGTTTCGCGCCGTCACATTCAGTTGGAACTGCGTAATGGGCAGGTCTTTATCAGTGATCTGGGCTCGGCTAATGGAACCAACGTTAACGGTCAAAGCCTCTTACCTAACCAACCCCGTCTCTTAATGCCGGGCGATTTGGTTCAATTAGGTAATACTGCGCTAGTCTTTAATGTTGCTCCAGCACCCGCTCCCACACTTGGATACAGCCCAAATCAACCCACTTATTACAATCCTAACCCTCCCTTCCCCAACCCACCAGCGAATTTTAACAGACCAACTCCTAGTAAGGTCCGCCAGAAAAATTTTATTATTCCCATCCTAATAGGGCTATTACTAATCGGCGGAGTACTATTCGGCTTGACTACTTTGCAGAAGAATAATAATGCAGGAAATGCGAATACAGATACCAAGAATCAACCCGGTGTAGTTAACAACCCAATCCAAACGATACCACCTCCACCACCGTTCGCCACACCGACGGTAGTGCGAGGTCTAAACGGGACCAACTCTCCGCCACCGCCACCGGCTCAAAGGGGCGAGCGAAATTCTACCCACTCTGCCTTAATCACTTTTCAGGCGGAGACAACTACTAACCTTGCGTTGAGGTGGAGTAGCGGATAACGGGCGAGGAGTGTTAGACGTGGGGTAGCAGGTGTCGAATAGTGCCGGATAGCAGTTCTCTCCGTCATTTGAGACCCCTCACCCGTCATCTGACACCCAACACCTGAACTAAAATTACTTAGCATCTGGTAAGAGGAAAGCTTTGATTAAGCTAGATCCAGTCGCTTTAACCGATGTCGGGCGAAGGCGAAATCATAACGAAGATTATCTAGGCGACCTACTCTTCAGTGGTCAGCACAATTATGAGGTAGAGCAATATGGCTACCTCTATGCGGTTGCTGACGGCATGGGAGGCCACGCCAGCGGCGAGGTTGCCAGCAGAATGGCTGTTCACACCCTCTTCGACCGTTTTTACAATGGGCCACGCAGTGGTGACCTTGGAACCGATCTTCTGGAAGCCGTAAAAGAAGCTAATTCCCAAGTGCATCAAGCAGGTCTGTCTAACGGACGGGGACAAATGGGTACTACCCTCACCTTAGCCCTAGTTAAGGGTAATCGGGTGGTGGTAGGCAATGTGGGCGATAGTCGCACCTACCTGATCCGCCAAGGTCTGATAGAGCGCGTAACGCACGATCATTCCCTAGTACAAGATCAAATTGATATGGGCGCACTCACGCCAGAGCAAGCCGAGCGCAGTATGATCCGCAACGTCATTACCCGCGCCATTGGGCATCGCACCGAAGTAGAGCCCGACTTCTTTGAACGCGAGCTACAGGTAAACGATGTGTTGCTACTCTGCTCCGACGGGCTACACGGTTCCGTCCACGAGGACGAACTCGGTAAAATAGTCGGGAGTGCCAATTCGCTGAAAGAAGCCGCCCAATTTATGATAAACTTGGCAAACGAACGGGGAGGGGTAGACAATATTAGCGTGTTATTAGTTGGTCTCCTTGACCTAGATCAGCCCATACCCACCATTCTCAATGGTCGCGAAACTCGTTATGCGCCACCCAAAATCAACCCAACGCTAACTAACCGATTTAATAATGATGAGAATGAGGATGAAGCCGACTCTACCACTGCCATTGTCAGCCTCAGTAATGCCCCAACCAAACCCAATCCTATTCCAACAATTCAACCGACTGAGCGCATCCAGTTAAAGTACCCCACAAATACCCAACCCAATACCCCGCCCAAGAAAAAAAGAGGGGGAAGCTTTGCCCTAATAGGACTGGTGCTATTATTGCTAATCGTAGGCGTAAGCGCAACAGTTGTGCTAATCACCAACTCAAGTAACACCAACCCAACTCCGTCGGTAGTGGTCGCTTCTTCGCCTGTCGCTACCAACAGCACCACCTTACCAGTACTAGCCACAGTTACTTTGCCTGTCACTAACAAGATTAGCGGCACACCAATAAGTACCACAGTCTCCTCGCCTAACAGTACCAACCCGACGACCGTAGCCGTAACAACGGTAACGACTACGATTAACGTCAGCCCAAACACTACGCCTAACAGTACCAGCAACAGTACCAACCCGACGACCGTAGCCGTAACAACGGTAGCACCTTCTACTAGCGTCAGCCCAACCACTACGTCAAACAGCATTTCTATCAAATTAACCGAAATAAAAAAAGTTCAAGTTATTTTGGAAGAGTTCAGTTCGGGGAGCTATAGTATTGTAATGAACCCGCCTTTAGTAAGTATGAAATCTAAATTTAATAAGATTGATAATAAAACCTTCGAGACAAGCGAAAGCTTAGGAACAGGTCTCTACAATATCACAATTGAATCTAGCGAAAATAATTTACCAGAGACAGTAACATTGAATGTAGAAGACTCCTCTAAGGTATCGTCTTCAAATACATCAAATATAAGGGTTGATTTGAAAGCCATCGATTCTGGTTCAACCCTAGTAATAACTATTACTAAGCTCAGTTAGGCAAATCACCCGGCGGAGCGGTCTCCAACAGAGTAAATCAAGAGTAACTCAGATGAAGAGTGCTAAACTACAAAAAAAACCAATAGCTGTGCTACTCTGTGTTGCTCTGTGGTTAGTGCTGTTACTTCTGGCATGTGGGTCGGATAGTCCTACTAACACACCCACTTCATCCCCAAGTTTTCAAATTGCGGATAGTAGCAAAATTGATTCGCTCCTGCGCGATTTGCTGGCCGAATATCAGATCGGGGGTATCCAAGCTACCCGCGATTATGCCCATAATAAGGGTTTGCTGGACGATCAGGATCGAGTACGTTTTGGCCTGACTTTAAGCGAGGCCAGTGCGATACCAACCGTTACCGTTAAACTGCAACAAATGGGTGGCGAAGTTTATCAAAACTATGGCAATCAACTTGCCGTAGCCGTAAACCTAGCAAAATTTACCGGGTACGTCAATACGGTGAGCGGTACAACCACCAATCGGGATTTTCTGGAGGAATTAGCCGCTCTTAAAGAGGTGCGCGAGTTACGGGTACTATTAGGACCAACCCTTGACTGGAGCGGTATAAACCCGCTAACCTCGGTCAGTACTCTAAGTTTGGTGGGCAGTCTCAATGAGGGCGTAGCCGTAATCGGAGCCGATAAGTGGCAAGCGGCAGGCTTTAAGGGACGGGGCATCAAGGTAGGCATTATTGATGGCGGCTTTAAGGATTATCGCGCCGGGCTAGGGAGTAGCCTACCCCCGGCAGGACAAATTACTTTTCGCTCTTTCGGCTTTGGTGGCAGTGAAGGAAGCGAAACTCACGGCGTAGCAGTAGCAGAGATAGTACATAGCCTAGCTCCAGAGGCCAGCCTCTTTTTGGCTCCCATTGAAAATGAAATCGGTTTTGCCCAAGCCGTAGATTGGCTATTGGAAAACAAAGTACAAATTATCCAAGTCTCACTAGGTTGGGCCGGACTCTTTCAGGGCGATGGTAGCTCTAAAATGGCACAACAATTAGAACGGGCCAGACGGCAAGGAGCCTTGCCAGTGGTCTCGGTGGGTAATTATGGTCAATCTCACTATACCGCTCAGCTTAACGCAGAGGCAAATGGCATCCAACACTTTGGCCCCAACCAGCGGCTAACCCTCAAGCTAACGGCCACGTCCAGTTCGGCTTGGGTCTCTCTGCGCTGGAACGAAAAATGGGAACAACCCCAAACTAACCTTGATCTCTACCTCCTCGATGCCAACCAGCAACCTTTTGCCAGTTCACGCAATGAGCAGGGTAGTAGTAGCCCAAAACCTCCTACCGAACTAATACCTTTTCGGACTACCCCCGGTCAAGTCTTTTATCTCCAAATTCGGGTAGTCGGTAAGCTCGCCAATCCCCTCCCAAAATTTGATCTCTTCGCCTATAATGCTTCTCTGGAAGAGAGTACGCCCGAAGGAAGTGTAGCGACACCAGCCGATGCACAAGGTATAATAAGTGCAGGGGCAGTAAATTGGCGTGATAATAAGTTGGAGGATTACAGTTCGCGGGGTCCTACAACAGATGGTCGAGCCAAGCCGGAATTGACGGGGCCAAGCCGGGTAACTACCCAAACTCTAGGGAGTGAAAGGACTTTTGCCGGAACCAGTGCCGCCGCCCCCCAGATTTCGGGAACCGCCGCCCTGTTATGGAGTGCCGCTCCCACGCTGACCACCGACGAAATCGCCCATTACCTAACCCTCAATGCTTTGCGACCAGCGACGGTTCCGGTAGTGCGTAATCCAGCTTCCGGCTTTGGCCGAGTACAACTTGGCCCGGTTTCGGCGGCCCAGCGTGGTCCACTTGAGCTTTTAGGAGCGTTACCCATCGGGCCACCTTTTCAAGATAATTTCAGCGTCTTAAATAGTGGCCTACCCGACAATATGCTAGGCTACTATGGCAAGTTACCAGAGGGACTGAACGCCTATTTTATTCAGGCCGGAGAACCAGGCCAAGCAAATTGGGATACTTATTTGCAAAAAAATTTTGAGGAGTTTCGCGCCGATTTTGAAGCCGCGCCCTTGCAAGTTGACCCTGCCATCTTTTACGGTCTAACCTTCTGGCAACAAGCACCTCAAGATTATTATACTTTTTTAGTTTCAGGCGACCGCTACGCCCTACTAAAACGTAAGGAGACGGGTTGGGTGGCCTTGATGGATTGGAGCCAAGATGTAGCCCTTAATCCAAAAACTTTGCCGAATAATCGGCAGCACCTTAGTGTGGAGGCTACTGCAACCTACATTCGGTTACGAGTCGGTGAGACTGTTTTAAGGACAATCGCTCTTAAAGATATTCGCCCCGGTGGGCGGTTAGGCTTTACCGCCGGGCTTTTCAAAGGTGGGCAAAGCGGCGGTAGTGCAGCCTTTGCCATGTTTAGCAACCTCTCTGTTACACCCTTAACAACGAGGTAGATAAAAAGAATTTAGGGACAAAGGAAAAATTATGACTACTTATTTAATTGTGCAGCGTGGCTTGGAAATTGGCAAGCGTTATGAATTACAAAATTCGGTAACCACGATTGGACGCAGCGATGATAATGACATCTCGTTTGACGATCCGTATATCTCACGCTATCACGCCGTAATAAAGCAACGGGCTAGTGAATGGATCATTATTGACCTCGGCAGCGAAAACCCGGTGCAAATCCGCGATACCCCCCTAGAACCAGGCGATCCCTATACCCTCCAAAATCGGGATATTATTCGGGTGGGGCAAAATGTCTTGAGCTATATTGATTCCAGCAAATTACCAGTTCGTCCGGCGACTGTAGCACCATCCACCAGCATCCCACCAGCACTTAGTTTTGCCGCACCCCTCCTTGCGCCAAATACTTTCGACGCAGGTAGTTACGACGTTGTACCACCTCCCGAACCACTAGTACCGCCCGTTGCCCCAAACATTTTCGACGCTGGTAGTTACGGTGCTGTGCCACCACCCGTTGCCCCAAACTCTTTCGCCGCAGGTAGCTACGGCACTGTGCCACCACCCGTTGTGCCAAGCATTTTCGCCGCAAGTAGCTACGACGCTGTGCCACCAGTTAAAGAAGTCCCGGTCATACCGGAATATAATCCCGAGGCGACCGTTATCAATGATAGCATGGCATCCAAGCTGCAAAAGCAGGAAAACCTAATACGCCCTGACATAGCGGAGGATAATCCAGCTAAACGGCCTCCCGTTTTCGGCTTTGACCCACCAATCGCCAGAGGTTTTCCGCCTTATATTAATACCTCTCCGAAAGACCCTGAAGAGGACGCGCTAACCGTTATAGGTCGAGTACCAGAACAGATCTCCCCACAATACAACCCCCCTCCGCAATACGGCAATTACGGGCAGTACAACCCACCAGTGCCAGAAAGCGATAGCGAAGAAGATGCGGTAACTCGAATCGCTACTTATGGTACTTATGGCAGCCAAGGAACAGGGTGGAACAAACCAGCGCAACCACAGGTTCCACCGAAAGAAGTTGCCAAGCCGATAGAACCTGACATTGATCCCGAAGATGCGCCAACCACTATTATCAGAGTTGATAAAACCAAGCAGTAAGGAATAAGTTACCTTGAGCGAACAGAGATTAGTATCAAGCAATGGGCCAGGTGGAGTAGAGGCAACAGGTCGTCTCTCGATGCTTTCCGGTGAGCAGCAGGGTCGCGAGTACCCGCTACAGCAGCGGGTCATCACGATAGGTCGCTCCGCCAACAACGACATTGTAATTTCCGACCCCCAAACCAGCCGCCGCCATCTGGAGATTCAACGCGAGGGTAATGGTTATGTCGCGATAGATGCCGGAAGTGCCAATGGCTTCTATGTGAACGACCAACAGGTAAAGCGGGCGGCACTCCGTCACGGCGACATTATTAGCATTGGGTTAGTGCGGATGGCCTTCCTATGGCAAACTCCTCCAATAGCCAAAACCCATCTGATCTCTAATCAGTCCATCAACCAACCCACAATGGTTCCCGCTTCCAACCAACCTGCTTTCTCGCCTCCACCCACGCCACCTACCGAAAATCCGGCAGGTCTCGAAAACATTACGTTGAAAATGAACGCCACCACCGTTATAGGCCGCGAACCGGGTTTGAACGATGTGGTGCTGGATAATCCACAAGTCTCTCGCCAACATTTCCAAATTGTGAGCCAAGGGGGCGGAGCGGCTTCTCACATCAATACAACCTCTCACATTAGCGATTTGCGTAGCACTAACGGAACCTATGTCAATGGGAGACGAATCAGTGAAACACCAGTCGAACTTAATGATGGCGATATTATCTTGGCTGGACCTTATCGCTTTATGTTCAGGCACGGCTTTTTGTACCGTAACCAAGATGATGAGAGTGTAAGGGTAGATGTGTTAGGGGTAAATAAGCGGGTAGCAGGTGGTACTACTCTGCTTCAGAATGTCACCTTTACGATTTTACCACGTGAATTTGTGGCAATTGTGGGTGGTAGCGGCACGGGCAAATCTACCCTACTCGATGCAATCAGTGGGGTACGCCCTGCTACTGGGGGAGGAGTACTCTACAACCGCAGCGATTACTACACTCAAATGGAAGCCTATAGTTCGATCATCGGCTATGTGCCACAGGATGATATTGTTCCCGCCGAACTCACCGTCTATAAAGCACTCTATTACGCCGCCCGGCTAAGGCTGCCCCAAGATACCACCCCCCAAGAAATTGAAGCTCGGCTGGAAGAGGTAATGGACGATTTGGGCCTGACCAGTCGCCGAGATGTACCCATCCATCGGCTAAGTGGGGGACAACGCAAGCGCGTCAGCATTGGGGCAGAACTGCTTTCAAAGCCAAGCCTCTTCTTTCTGGACGAGCCAACTAGTGGGCTTGACCCCGGCCTAGAAGGGCGCATGATGCTACTCTTACGCAAGCTGGCCGATCAGGGACGCACGGTTATTCTGATTACCCACGCTACCCAAAACGTAGAGTTATGCGACCAAGTGCTTTTCTTAGCACGTGGTGGTTACGTAGCCTTCTATGGCACACCCACCGAGGCTCTCGCTTACTTTGGGGTTAGCCGCTTCTCTGAGATTTATATTAAGCTGGAAAGCGAGAGAACCCCGGAGGAGTGGGCCAATAGTTTCCAAGCCTCGTCTTACTACCACCACAACGTCGCTACCCGCCTCCATGCCATCGCTGCCCAAGCCGCAGAATATGGTGTTGGTCTAAACGAGACGCTACCCGCCACTCCTAGCGGGCAGGGTCCAATGGTAACTTTCCGGCGAGTAACCAAACAACAACACGGCATCGCCCAACTCTGGCGACAATTCGGGCTTTTGACCGCCCGTTATTGGGAAACACTGATTAGCGACCGCAAATACTTGGCAATCTTGCTCCTACAAGCACCCCTGATCGCTTTGATGCTGATTCTCGTTTTCAGCCGAAGTGATCTGAATCTCGCAAGCGGGGATTTTGCCAAAGCTAAAACCTTGATGTTTTTGTTGGCAATTGTCTCTATCTGGTTTGGGACGAGCAATTCCGCCCGTGAAATTGTAAAGGAGAGTGCTATCTATCGCCGAGAACGGCGCATCGGTCTAAAACTCTTGCCCTACATCCTTTCCAAGCTGACCGTACAAGGTTTTCTGGTACTGGTGCAAATCGTGACCCTACTCTTAATTGTCTGGGCCGGGCTAGGATTAGGCCAGAACTCGCTAGAAACGCTATTCTATATCTTTCTAACGCTTATGCTGACCGCTTTAGCCGGGGTGACGCTGGGCCTCTTGATAAGCGCTTTAACCAGCAATAGCGACCGGGCCACCAGTTTTGTGCCAGTAGCCCTCATTCCTCAGATTATCTTTGGTGGAGCGATAGTCTCTCTGGAAAAGATGGGGCCAGTTGGTAGCTTTATTTCTCACTTTATGGCAACTAAGTGGGGTTACTATGCTACAGGGACATTAACCAACTTAGATAGTATTCCTTCGCCCCGGCTCCGGTTTAACGGACCGCCACCGGAACAGGCCACTCAAATCGAGCGCCTCTTCAATGGGGGAATCAAATACGAAACACCCGACTGGTATCTAATACCTACACGTGATGCTGATTTTAATGTAGCCGTTACCTTTCAATGGGAAATGCTGGGGCTAATTATGGCGGTCAGTCTAGTGCTTATTTTCGTCTTTCAATGGCGCAAAGATCGAAACAGGTAGCCTATAGTTATTAATTAACTATAAAATATATGAAACTATTCTTAATTTTAATCTTAATATTTCTAATCACACCGGAGTTGACCTTGGCTTGCGGAGGGCTACTTTCGCAGAGTGGCTCCAACGTGCTGTCTGAAAGCCTAGCGGCAGCCCTAATTTACGAGCCGCAGCCGTCAGGAGGTGGGCGGGAGAGATTGGTGATTCAGCTTAACTACCGGGTAAATCAGGGTAGCGTCCAGAATTTCGGCTGGCTGATGCCTGTGCCGGGTAAGCCTGAAGTCGCCCCGGCTCCTGATGAACTATTTTCTCGGCTCAGCCAAGCCACCCGAACTAAAAAGAACTATTTGGAGGAGTTGTACGATCCTTTATTTTCAAAAGGAGCTAATACCGTTGGTAGCAGTACTGATAAAGCAACTCCTCCCGGCGGAGTAACGGTGGTTTCTCAGACGCGCATAGGCGCGTTTGATCTATCGGTCGTTTCAGTCACGTCGCAGGACGGAACCGCCTCAAACGCTTTGAGCAAGTGGGCCACTGCCAACGGTTACACTACCACCACCCTCAATACCGAGGCGATGAAAGACTACTTGGCAGCAGGCTGGTTTTTTGTGTTGGCAAAACTCGCCCCTACCGAAAGTGGTAGCCCTTCGATCATCGCGGGTAAAACTCAGCCAGTAGTACTGACCTTTGATACCCCGGAACCGATCTATCCTTGGCGACTAGCCGCCTATGGCCCCGATGGAACGTTAGCAACCAAGCGGGTGCTACCCACGCAACTTTATGTCTTGCAACCTGATACCAAACTCTCCCTTAAAAAGAGCATCGCGGGCTTTGAATTACGCTATGCCGAGCAATTAAATATCAGTAGCAGTACGGAATTGCTCAAAGATTTACCCGGCGAAAATAAGCGGTCTTACTTCTTGACCAGTTATAATGGGTTGGTCAGTGCCACCGACTTGCAGGCGGCTGACCTAGCCTTGAAATTAGCGGATAACCAAACCGAGTTGGGCAGTGGAAAGCTCTCCGGGATAGAATGGGTTTGGGCCGGGTTAGGTACACTTCTCTACGCCCAAGCCGCCCTGCTAATTACGCTTTGGATTTTATTCACCTCCGACCTAATCGGCATTATCGTCGCGTTGGTTTGGTTAGGACTGATTGCCGCCTTTGTTATTCCAAGCCGCCCTCGCCCGCTTGCGTTAGTGGCGTTGACAACAACCAATCTTGTGCTAGGAACGGGCCTAACCCTGACAAATTTCGGTCAGGCTCCCGCGATCTTAATTTCAATCTTGCCTCCAGCAGCACTCTTGGTTTGGTCCATCCTTTCGGCACGTAAGGTACTAAGCAGAAAAATTGGTTGATTTTGGTTAACTTGTGGGATGCTTCGGCTGGCCGCGCTCCGTCGGCTGATTATTTGAGGGAATATTATGAATATTTATGCGGGTATACAAACTAAAGCTTTCCTGATCGTGCAGCGTGGTGAAGAAATCGGGGAGCAAATCATCTTGGACAAGCAACGAACCACCATCGGGCGCAACACCGATAATGTGATTGTCTTAACTGATCCAAGAGTCTCGCGCTATCATGCGGTAATTCAACTAGACCCTACCAATGGTCAGCTTAGCATCATTGACTTGGGTAGCACCAACGGAGTAATGGTCAATGACCGCCAGATTAGCCGAGGTCTACCGTATCCGCTCCAGCCCCGCAATTCCATCATTATTGGGCAGAGCGTCTTCAAATTACAAGTCCGGCCCGAAGGCTATCAGCCAGTTCGCCCACCCGACCGAGCCAATGACCCAAACATTACGCAATATTTGGAAATGAAGCGACTCTTCAGCTAGTTTATTCAATTAAGGGGGTTGAACCATTTTCCTCATAAACCTTGCTATAGCCTATGTATAGTTCAAAAGCCGAAGAGATTTTTGGCAACGTTGTTAAGCGCCATCGCCAACAACTCAAGCTCTCACAAGAAAAGTTAGCGGAAAGTGCTGATCTTCATCGCACTTATATCAGCCAAATTGAGCGTGGTTTGAAATCTCCTTCACTTAAAGCACTTCTTCAAATTGCTAATGCTTTGAACACCAAAGCTCACCTACTACTACAAGAGATGGAGTCAGAACTATATGAGCCTAACTAACGAAGAAGTGCAGCGATTGGAAGAGGCACTTAAAGCAACTTGGGCCGTTCC
Organism: Candidatus Chloroheliaceae bacterium; assembly: GCA_013390945.1. GTDB lineage: Bacteria > Chloroflexota > Chloroflexia > Chloroheliales > Chloroheliaceae > L227-5C. The sequence goes on along the minus strand of JACAUC010000010.1, from coordinate 27,242 downwards.
CTTTGTTGATGACATCGAAGGTTTTGTCTGGGAATCTATTTTCCACTACATAAAGCAGCTATCCATCCCTGACCCTTTACCTATTTGGGGACGAGAGAAATTACCTCGTGGAACTCGTAGACCTACAGGTCAAGAACCTGCTCCAAAACCCCAAAAGGGAAAAACAAAATCTCTCTTTGATGCGGTAGATAAGGCTAACAAGATTGGATGGTCTTTGAAAGCATTACAATGCACAAATTTAGCTGAAAATGCCAATTTTGAGTTTGTTATTCAACGAGCCAGCATTTTTGGGAAATCTGAGCAATTAGGATTTACCGAAAAACTCTCATTACAAACACCCCCTGCTGATTTGGGAAGAGCAATTGCAAAACATTGGAACGATAAAGTGCTAAATGATATGAGAGAACAGTCAGTGGAAGAGGCACGGTTAGTTATCTTAATCAAAAGCCTTGATAGAAAACAGTATATTTATATTGAGCGACCACTCGCCCTGTTCAAAGCAGAGGATTTTGAATGGGCTTGGAGTAATGAAAAGTTCGTAGGGCTTCAAGCGAAGCAAAAACTTGATGGTCGCCCAGCCTTAAAGTGGTATCATAGTCAGACTCAACTTTTTGAATGTCTTACTCTTCCTCCCAATGCTACACGAATACAGATCGAACCTAAGAGAATGGAAGTAGGTAAATTTGTTCATACTATACCTGAATTACTCCTTTAGAGCATCAGCTATAGACCTAGCAAATTGTCTGGTAAGAAAAGGTGGGACTGCTTCTCCTACCTGATGACTTTTCTGAATATACGTTCCTGTAAAGATGAACCAATCAGGAAAAGACTGTAATCTAGCCGCCTCTCTGATAGTAATAACACGATTGTCATAGGGGTGGTAGAATCGACCAGACCCAGGATGAAACACCCACCTAGTTATTGTTCGGGCAGGCTGTTGAGGAAAGAGCCGTCCATAAGCACCGCTATAGCCTTTTTGAGGTCGCAGATGATCGGGGAGTTGGGCCATACCCTCACCCTCACCCAAACAATTAATCCGTTCTAGCTGTATTGTGGTAAGAGAACGGGCTACATGATCGTATACTATTTGGTTTCCATTTCTCATTAAACTCTGATAATCAGAAGTTGGTGGGGTCTGGTATTCAATGGGATTGTTTCCTCCTCCTGATGATAAAGAAGGTAAATCGCTGATAGCCTGCCAGACCGTTACATAAGGTTTTTGGCGACTCTCAAATAAATCAAAGGCAGGTTGTAAATTAATAGGCTCGCTTTTTGTTTGATAACTAGGTAATGGAAAAACGATTGGCTTTATTTTCCTTGCTAAGAAAAAAGCACGTCGTCGTAATTGTGGTACTCCATATTGAGCCGCATTTATTATTTTCACCGTTGCCTTGTAACCCATATTTTCCAAAGTTTCCAAGATTTCGTGTGAAACAACTCCATTGTAAGCATTTAATATCTCTGCCACATTCTCAATCAGTACCGATTGTGGTTGAAATTCTTTTACGAAAGAGAGAAATACTTTCATTAGACGATTGCGATGATCATTTAAGGATCGTTGCGCCGCAGGAACATTTTTAGAAAAGCCTTGGCAAGGAGGCCCACCCACTAAACAATCAAGTTCTCCGGGTTCTAGTCGCAACTTTGCCCGTAAATCAGCGGGATCTAATAGACTTAAATCTGCATTGACAGCCATAGCATTATGGAAGTTTTGAGAAAAAGTTTTCAAAGCAATGGTGTTGGTATCTATACCGGCCATAATCTCAAAACCTTCCTGAACAAAACCACAAGATAACCCACCACAACCACAGAATAAATCAACAATGCGAAATACCAAAGCTCTTTTCCTCCCTTAGCTTTGAACGATCTTAACTCTGTTATTGTAGACTATAGTCTACAATAACAGAGTTGTCAAATAGAAGGAGCAACTAACGATTTATAGGAGGGTTGCCACAATAGCCAGAGACTAAGCACCCACAGCGCGAAGGTAGCGAGGAAGCGGTAGCTGCTACCCAAGAGGGCCAAACCTGCCGCTTGAGTGAAGAAAAACTCCTGCAGACCTCCATAGGCCAGCAAGACATAGGCCAAAGCAAAGATTATCAGATGAGAGCGCGGAGTACCCTCGCGACTAAGTACCACCAGCAGTGCCATAATTGCCACTAATCCCAATACTATATAGTGCATCCAGCTAAAAGGGGGAACCCACAACCCAACTAGGGCCAACGCACCCAGCTTCAACTGATCGTGAAGCCAATCACCGCCCCTTGCTCTCCACAGGATCAATAGGGTTAGCCCTACTCCTAGCAAGGCTCCTAAGTATCCCAGAGGAGCCAAGTGGGTAGGATAGCCGCCCACAAAATCGCCTTTTACCTCGTGTACACCCAACCGACCGATAAAACCCCACCATGACTGATTGCTAATACCTAACTCTGGCTCGTTCACACTCCACATCGCCTTGCTAAAATAAAACCAGACGTTATCCCAGCCCACCACCGCTACTGTTAGGACGTTTACTAGCAACGCCCCCAACACCAAACCCACCAAACCTCGCCAGCGTCGCTCTATCAGAAAAAAGGCTACCGAAATGCCTGGCAAAAGTTTCACCCAAATTGGCAACGAAAGGGCCATTCCCCCCAAGGTGTCGCGGTGCTGTTTTACCCACAGGGCTAACAGAGCCAGTCCGAAAAGCAGCATAAAATTCTGTTGACCATAGGCGGCAGTCTCGGCCAACTGACCAAAACTGAGAACCAAGAAGAGCATAGCAGGCCAAAGCTTTAGCCCAGCCCTAAACCTTCCAAAGACCTGCCCAAAGATCAAGAGCGTAGGCAGAAGTAGCAATTCATTGCTAACCCGCCAAAAGAGTAGGGCCATATTTATGTCACGCCCAAAGAGACGAGCCAAGGGCCAAAAAAGAACCGCAAAGATCGGGGCACTTCGCACAGCCTGACCGGGTAGTGTTGCCATCTCTTCTAAGCTATAGAGCGGAGTATGGTATTGTTCCAGATCGAGCAGGGCAAGATAATAATTGCGGAAGTCGGCCCCTCGATAGAGGTTGAAGGCGTAGACCTGCCAGTGGGTGTAGATAAAGATAAGAGCTGCCGCCAGCAAAAAGGCTCCGCTAAAGATCAATTCAAACTTGTGTCGCAACCAGAGGTACCCAACCAGACTGACCAGCAACGCCCCAAAATAGAGCGCGATTGAGACCGAACCGTTAGAAAGGGAAGTAAGTTCAAGCCGCCCAAAGATAAGTTGAGCCAAAGGTAAACCCGGTAGCAGAGTCGCGGCATAGACAAAGGGTGCAGGTAAACAGGGTGCTTGATCGGCAAAGCGACCCGCCAACCAGAGCAACCCCCAAGCCGCCAATAAAATCAAGGCCCAAGGGGTATAGAAAGGTTCGGCAGCTTGCGGCCAACCAAAGAGACTAATCAACAAAAGCAGACCAGCCATTATTTCTAAGGCCAACCGCCAACCCTGCCGGGAGGTGAAAAGACCTGCCAACCCCCAAGTGGTAAAGGTAAGCAAGGCCAGCAGACCGGGCTGGACCCAGCTTGCCAGCCAATCTTGCCAGCCAAAAGCAACATAGTCCGGCTCCAGCTTCAAACTAAAGAAAAGAGCCGAAAGGTTGCGGGTATCGCTTTTACTTGGTTGCCAAGTTTCACTCGACTCGAAGCGTAGCCGGAAGCGTTCCAAAGTGGGACGCAGGTGGCCGGGCAAACGGAAGGTAAGCTCAGTACCATCATATAGTCCGGTTAGTGGATATTTACCTAAATCAATGGAACTATTATTGAGCAGACCACTTATAGTCAGAGTAGTACCAGATTCATCAGGGGAACGGTCAGGGCGCGGCGCAGTGGCCCGTAGAGTAGCTTTTAAAGGGGTGGCATCGAGCGGCCAAGGTAAATTGATATAAGAAATACGCCCTGTCCAACGATAATTATTATCGTAGTTAGGGAAGGGAGTTTCGCCTTGTTGCTTTTCCGGGTTAAAAAAGCCGCCCTCTTCGGTCTGTATATAGACCAGATCCAGTCGGTTATCCGCACCAAAATCTATTAGAAAGGAATCACGTCCCAAACCAATTAGCCAAGCCAAGACCAGAATAACTCCGCCTACCAAAAACGGCAGCCCCACTCTACCAGAAGATCCTGTTAATTTTAGCCAGCCGGTTCGAGCTTTTAAGTTAGAATTGGATAAGAATTGGCCTTCAAATAATGGCCCGATCAAGCGCAAGCTAAAATCCTCATGTGAAAATTAGTTATTTGCTCAGAAAGAATTACCTCATTTTAACAGATTTCCGGGTAAGTTTAAACTTAAAGCGGCTTAAAAGGCTCTCACTGAAGGGGAAAATCCTACCAGCTTGTAGTGATAGGGATCATAGCAGTCGGTTTGTGGCTGTATTATACTACCTTTGTAGGAATACAATACTTACCCTATTCCTACCAACGATAGATAACTAAATTTAGAGATAGACCTTATATACAAAGGGTTTTTAAGATGACTTTCACGCTTAGCCCTATAATTTACCTTATATTAGCTCACCTCATTGGTGATTATGTGATGCAAACCGAGTTTTTGGCTAAAACTAAGGCGCACAACAATTTCATTCTCCTCGTCCATGCAACAATTTGGACACTATTGTGTCTAATTACCTTGGATATGCTGCACCTTTACCAATGGTGGCAACTACCTTGGCTTTTGGGATCACATATAGTGATGGATTGGATGAAGTGCCATAAGATGCCTGCCGAGCATAGCTTGGGTTGGTGTCTTTGGTTTGACCAAGGTTTTCATCTAACTAGCCTCTTTATCTGCCTTATCTGAGCCGAGAAACAATATTCAAGGATGAATTTGTATCACTTTGGCAATTTTTCTTAAATAGAGTATAATCGGTTAGTCGGCGGTCAGTGGGTAGCGTTATTGCTATTGCCCAAGATCGGAGCGGGACATAACCATATATTCACCCGGTCTACCATCTCCTCAGTTGCTCTTCTCCGTTAGCCCTCTGGTTTTGCCCGATTTTTCAATTTGGATATAGGAGGATTTTAATTTTGGTTTCTGATTTGATCGCTCAGAACGACGTTACTCGAATTGGAAGAAAACTTTTAATTATTGCTATAGTAGTAACCCTCTTGTTACCCCTGCTAATTTGCTGGTCTACTCCAGTTCAGGCGGCGGGGATTTTTTCCGATCCGGCTTTTCAAAAGGTCTGGAGCCGCACCGACCAAGCTTTAGCGGGGGGTGGAGCTAATCGGAGTTGGTTTTGGGGACCAGAGTCGTTCGCCCATACCAGCGAAACCTATTTGCAATCTCCTAATGGACACCGCAAGGTACTCTATTTTGATAAAAGCCGCATGGAGATTAATGATCCTAACGGCGATAAGAATAGTGCCTACTATGTGACCAACGGCTTACTAACCAAAGAATTAGTTAGCGGAGCCTTGCAAACTGGGGATAATTCGTTCTTACCCTGCGCTCCAGCCAATATCCCCGTCGCAGGCGATCCAACTAGTGCCACTACACCGACCTATGCTTCGATGGCTCCCTTTACAACGCTCTCGCCCGGTGAACATACCGCCCCAGCCAAAGGTGCCGATACGGTGGTAACTGACCAGTTAGACCGCAACGGCAACCTAAGTCAGACTAGCAACAATTTGGGCGTAAATTATGCCTACTACGTCTCCGATACCAACCACAATATCCCAAATGTCTTCTGGAACTGGATGAATGAGCCGCAAAGTGGCTTTGATCCCGGGGCCGGTATAGATTGGGTTTATGTGTTGGGCTACCCCATCAGCGAGCCTTACTGGACCAACACTCAAATCGGTGGACAGAATAAGCAGGTGCTGATCCAACTTTTCCAGCGTCGCGCCCTAACTTACACGCCCACCAATAATGCTCCCTTCAAAGTCGAAATGGGCAATATTGGACAGCATTATTATCGCTGGCGTACCAGCCTAGGGCCATCTACGCTCTCCCTAACGAGCCAACCCCAAGGCGATTACCGCTTGCTGGCGGCAGGCAAAGAGACCAACGGGCCTGTCGGTTTCAATATGTTTTCGATTAGCGGTGACGGTAGCACCCTAGGGCCACGCTATAATATAGTCAGCCATAAAGTTTCACCAAACGGTAATTACATGGCTTTCACTAACATTATCGCCCAAGAAACCTCTAACAACGTTACCTTTAGCGTAGTAGCACTCAATAGTACCGCTACCCCACTAGAATTACCCCTACCGACAAATAGTAGGCTTTACGGTTATACTTGGCAAGGTGGCACAGAGACTAGTCTTAACCTGATCGTGAGTGTTTTAGTACCCAATGGTTCGAACAATACTGCCTCTATTTTACTCTACAATATTGCTAACCCCAACGCCTCACCAAAAACCCTTTATAGTACTAACAACACCACTTTGTTGAACCCTACCGTTTCACCGGATGGACGTTTGTTGCTGATTGGGCAAAGCGGCGAGAGTTCGGGCCTCTATCTCATACGCCTAGATAAAACCGACGGTTCGGCCCAACTAGTAAATGGCACTACTGACTACTGCTACCAAGGTGGAGCCGACAACTTTGGTAGCTCTGCCACTTGTACCTCTTTTGAATGGTCATCCCTTAGTGGTACACCTGCCTCAAATAAGAATGAGTTCTCTGGTACTTTCGCCTATCTTCATACTAACGAGCATAAGCTCTATCAGGTAGATTTGCAGCTTACCAACGATAGCCTTAATGAGAAGAGTAAGACCTTGGCAACTAATGCCGCCGATTTTTTGGGCTGGCAACCGAACGGAAATCTAGTACTTTACATCAGTCGCGAAAATAGCGATTATATCTATGCTACCCTAGATGCTACCAATCCCAGTAATCGGTTTGAGTTGCGCCGTACTACTAGTCTCGATCCTGTTTTACCCTTTAGTTTGGAACGCTGGCTGGACATTACCCATCTATTATCAGGAGATGATATAAGTAATGCTAAAATTCTCAACTATAACGGTAGCGGGGAAATAGCCATCACAAACGGTGATCTACCAAAACCGATTGAGACTACCCTCTCAATCAGCCCAACCCGACTCGCCTATCTGAGCGAGAGTTGGAGCCTTGTATTAATTGACCGCGACGGCTATAACCCAGCCCAAGTGATTAATTTAACCAAATATGGCAATCAGGCGAGCGGGAAACCCAGTTACCTTAAATGGTTCAATTTCCAACCCGATTAAAGTAGTTTTAGCGACTCCACTGAATAGGAGAAATTTTAGAGTAACTACACAGCCCCTAAACCCTCTTTAGAGAGGCAGAAGGGGCTGATCTTTCTTAAAGAGCGGCAAATTCCGTATCATCTCAATATTTCGAGGTAGGGGCGTATTGCATACGCCCAAGATGAGGCGGGTTTATGTGAACTGGTTCCAATAAACCCCTACTCATTGAGAAGATACCAAATTCCGGTAATAATCTATCGCTGGACGGAGCCGCTTTCCCACATATCGTATTCAATACAATCCTTCTCTCCAGAGCCGGATAAGGGAAAATCACTTGATGAAACCCAAGACTATCCGCTCGTAGACCCGCTCGATAGGGGGGAGTAGTTCGGTAGCACTGAGTTGTCTACCTAACATTGCGGCGATGGCTGCACCACCAGCACCCACGCCTTCTTTAACGTAGCCTTCTTCGTAGAGTTGCATCGGAACGTAACGAGACAATCCAAAATTGAGGTTAGCGGAAAAATAGGGAGAAGCGAGAGGTCCAAAACGTTGCTCTATCTCTTGGCCTAATCCGACTAAATCGGCGGTGGGGTCGGCACTAACCCAACGGGTAGTAGCAAGTCCTATATTGGAAAAGTGGTTATCTTTGCTCAAAAATTTCTCTAACCCAGCAGGAGGTTGTTGGTGCAAGGCCGCCGCCAGTGCCAGCACCGCCGCCATTTGAGTACCACCGGCCAACAAAACCGGGCAATAAGCCGACGCAGCCAGGGCCAAACCTGCGACAACTGGCTGCATCGAATCTCCTAGCGCAGCGGCTCCAGCTAAGGGGTCATTGGCAAAATCACCTTTGCGGCGGCCTATCGCCTTTAGTCCGGTCTCTACTGCCTCTAATTTCAAGTTATGGGCATTATCCGGCATAGAACTACTTACGCGACTCTCCGCATCCAGACCTAATGCCAGCAGGAGTCCTAGCGCAGTGGTAGTTCCGCCCGGCACACTCTCCGCCAGAATAAGATAGTGGCTCTTCCCATAGCGTTGCCCCAAGGTGGTACCCAACTTTAGGCTGGCCTCAAAGAGACGACTGGCACGGGTGGCATCGGCACCAAGGGCTTGCCCGGTGGTCACTTCGGCAGAGGGGCCAGCTCCATCCAGCCGAATCAAACCTGGTACATCGGCGTTTATTTTCAAACCCGCGTCTACACAAAGATAAATTAGCTCAGGAAGCAGGTCAAAAGCGGCTCGCGTAATAATCGAGGGGCCAGGTGCCCCGGTCGGATTAGATGGAACGCCACCGGGCAGGCAACGTGCCATACCATGCGCCAAGATTTCAGCATCCGCCGCTGCGGTTAGTTCGCGCAATTCCGCCGTAGTGCCAGCACCACTTACTCCGGGCAATTGTACGGTGGCACTATAAGCTACGGTCAATACAAAAACCGGCTGGCGAGTAGCCAATTCTTGAATAAAGTGACCCTGCTGAGCAGGTAGGTTCAGCTTTAAAATACTCTCCAGAGATTGAAGGGTCATTCGTCAAAAAACATATTTGGCATAAAATTGTGCGCTTTCCCACTTATTTGCAATTGACAAAGGCTGTTAATATATATTAAAATATAATTGGCTGATAGCAACAGCTTTAACAGGGTAAATTCTAGTAAAAATTCACCTGCTAGATTCTATCTTGGAATGAAATTCTATTGTGTTCCTTAGAGCTTACTACTCTTTTGTAGAGCTGCTAGAGATCGGTCATTTAAGCTAAAAATTTTACTTTCACATCTGGCAGGCATAAGCACTCGCTGGCCTGTTACCTTGTCAGGTAGAGATGTTCTAGGTTCCTTATTATACCGCACTCGTGCGGCTTATCCAAACCTAATGGAGTAACTAATATGGATAGCTTGCCTCTGGGTGAGCGGATACGGGCCGCCCGGTTGGAACGTAAAATGACTCAGGATGAACTGGCCCGCGACACCTTCTCCAAGAGTTACGTTTCGGCTGTGGAGCTAGGCAAAATACAACCATCAATCAAGGCGTTGCGTATTTTGGCGCGACGCTTGCAATTACCCGCTTCATCCTTTCTGGAAACACTTGAACCCGATGTAGAGACCCAACAAACCTTGCTCGCTTTTGCCCGTGTCCAAATGCTCGTGGGACTTGGAGGACACGATGAGGAAGCACTCGCTGAGCTTGAAAAGCTAGACCCAGAGCGTCTCAGCGAAGAACAGGTGGCAGAGGCTTTCTACTTAGAGGGACGTGCGCTAAGTAATTTACAACGTGATTCGGAAGCTCTAATTAAACTTGAGCTAAGTAAAACCCAATGGGAAGAAATGGACGAAAGTGAATGGGTAGAACGAGTACGTAATCTGGTAGGCGAAATCTACTTTCACCAGCGTAAGTATATCCAAGCTCAAGAGCAACACCGCACTGGCCTAGCCGCGATTCAAGCCGGGCAGGTGCGGGATGTTAGCCTGAAACTTTCGATTTATGCCAACCTTGCCAGAGTCTATAGTGCGCTGGATATGCACGATGCGGCACGTTCTCTTTTCAAGGAGGCCGATGCAGAGGCACGTTCGGTCGCTTCTATTCATGACCTAATTGAGACGCGAACACAAATTGCTGCCGAATATGCCGCCGAAGAGAAATACATCGCGGCGCGTTATTCGATTGAAGATGGTCGCGCGGCCCTTGAAACGGTCGAGATCAGCCGTTTAGTAACTAATCTACGGCTGGTTTTTGGGCAGGTCTATGGGTCAGGACACAACTGGGAGGAGGCAGAGGCGTGTTACCGGGCCGCGTTGGAAAATTCCACCCTACAACCCACCACCAACGCCAATATTTCGGCACTCATCAGCTTGGCTAATCTCTATCTAAGGCAAAACCGGATCGAAGAGGCCCAGCAAATCGCTAACGAGGCGCGAGTCGCTCTGGAGCGCAGTACCAACCAAACCAAAAAATACGCACTCAAAAACTCACCGCACTACCACCAACGCGCCGGAGGTGAGATTATTCTAACGCTGGCCCGCATTAGTGAGAAGAAAGGCAATATTTCTCAGGCCGATGGCTATTTTTTCCAAGCACTCGAACTTCTAAAAGCTGGTAACGATACTGAATTACTCAGTATGGCCTATTTTTCTTATGGCGAGGCTCTCTTAGCGCGAGGTGAGGCACAGCGCGGCGCACAATATCTCAAACTAGCTTACGAAGAACGTAGTAAAGGAACCACTTAGTAAAAGAAAGTAACTCAAAGGATACGCTAGTACGCATCCTCTCAATAAGTAGGGGTTTATTCAATACACCCGCGCCATTTTGGGCGTATGCAATACATCCCTACCCCAATTTATTGAGAGGATGCCACTATTCTTCGGGTTTACACCCTTTTTGCCTTTATTACTGGATAAGCTCACTTATTCCTCTTTACTGATCGCCACCAACGGCGCGGACGCACCAACAGCACACTAAGCGAAAAAGACCCCACAATAATTAAAGCATAAATCGCCAGATAACTGGGCCAAATCAAAGGCAGACTATAAAAATTAGGCAAATAACTGACCGATCCACTTGCGCCATAGATCACCTTATAATTCGAGGCAGTATTATAATTCGAGTAACTAAAATAGTAGTCAGGCAAGCCAGTCGGAAGGGGTAGAAAAGGAATCGAAACTGCCGCCCCAAAAGGCGTAGTCACCACCGTCGAAAGAGCCGCTAATGGGCTAAGGTAGGTCAGGGTAGGTGGCGCAGGAGGAGCCTCAAAAGGCGATAGGGTTACACTAGAAGAAGGTGGACTGAATATCAGGTTGGCAAAAATCCCACTCCCCAAGATCAAGGAAAAAACCAACACATAGGAGACCATTGTGGCAAGTTGTACTCGCCGAATCAGGGTAGAGACCAGCAGCGAGAGTGACCCCATCGCGAGGGCCGCTACCAACAGAATCAGAAAAGTTAGCCCCAATTGATTCAGGTTGGTACCACCGAAGAGAAAGGCCATTGCAAAGAGCGGCAGCGAAAGTAAAAGTAGCAAAAAGAGGTAAGCCAGAGAAGTAACCAGTTTACCCAACACAATTGAAACTGAAGAAAGGCGCGTCGTCAGCAGCAAGTCGTAAGTCTGCCGCTCCTTCTCGCCCGCAATTGCTCCTGCGGTTAGGGCCGGAGTAATAAAGGCCAGCATAATTAGTTGAATTTCGGCCAACGCCCCAAAAATTTGGGGGCCAATCGCAGCCGCATTTAGACCACTATTTCCGCCATTGTCTCGAATAGTCCGAATGGTTCCCAGCCCAATCGCCCCTAGCAAACCCAAATAAAGCGTAATTATCAGCAGCGAACGCCAACCCCGCATCCGTAGCCGAAACTCTTTAGATAACATTGCCATCCTTGTATCTCCACCAACCACTATAGGAGGACGGTCAGCCGACTTTCCAATCCCTCCTACATAGGCTTTAGCGCGGTTAGGTCAAGGAAGATCTCTTCGAGGTTGCTATATTCGAGGCTAAAACCGATAATGGGCAGATCTTCCTTGATAAGGGCCACTAATAGTTGGCGTAAGTCGAAATCATTACCGTTGAAAACCGTCACTACTTCTCCTTGCGCTACATTTACCTGCGCCTTTGTACCAGTCCGAAAATTCAGCAGATTGCGGGTCAATTCCAATTGTTCGGATTGAGAACGAACCAACGGGTCGGGTGGTAACAAGCGGATTCGCAGCAAAGGTTTGCGCCCAAACCGACGTTGTACCTCCGCCACCGTTCCGCCTACAATAAATCGCCCATGGTCTACAATACCTATCTGGGTACAAAGTTCGGCCAGTTCGGGCAAAATATGGCTAGAAATCAGGATGGTCTTGCCCATACGCTGCAACTCCTTGAGCAATTCGCGCATCTCCACTCTGGCGCGAGGGTCAAGACCACTAGCAGGCTCATCCAGTAGCAAAACTTTAGGATCATGCACTAGACAACGGGCGAGACACAACCTTTGCTTCATACCCCGCGAAAGGCTCTCGACATAAGCGTTACGTTTACCCTCTAAATCTACCAGTGTAAGCAAGTCGTGTAACAGCTTTTCCCGGCCCCGGTGCTTCACACCTTGGGTACTGGCATAAAAATCCAAGTATTCCAACACCGTCAGATCATCGTAAACCCCGAAAAAGTCGGGCATATAGCCAATTACATCCCGTACTCTGGAGGCTTGCCGCGTCACATCATATCCGTCAATGGTGGCCCACCCTTCGCTAGGGTCTAAGAGCGTGGCTAGGATTTTAAGCGTAGTAGTCTTACCGGCTCCATTTGGCCCCACAAAGCCAAAAATAGCACCGGGTTCTACCTCAAAGCTTACCTCGTCTAGTGCCACTAGCTTGCCGTAGCGTTTGGTTAGCCCCACCACTTTAATTAACGGTGTTACCGACAGAGGCGGCGGGTCAGCTAAAAGATCCTGTAAATCAAAAGTCATCCGCTTATAAGTGCCATTAGTCAATTATCCCTTAATGGGTTGTAGGTTTCTGAATCTATTGCTATTATAATAGCAACCGAAGGATTTTGGTTACTACTTTCCGGTTTACTTCGTCAGGACTATAAGGCGCGGAGAGGAGCAGGCGTAATGAGTTATTTTATGGGCATTGATATTGGCACTACAGCCACACGAGTCATTGTGATAGAGGGTGAGACTGGCCGGGTAGTGGCTGGAACAACCTCAGAATATCCGCTCGATACCCCCCAGCCCCTTTGGGCCGAGCAAGATCCGGCAGATTGGTGGCGCGGTACAATAGAGGCGGTGCAAGGAGCAATCCAACAGGGATATGACACACTCGGTACAGCCTTTGAGATAAAAGCGGTCGGGCTGTCGGGCCAAATGCACGGTGTGGTCTTGCTGGACGATCAGGGCGAGGTACTTGGCCCTTCGCTGATCTGGTGCGACGGGCGTAGCCAAGAGCAGTGCGACTATATCACCGACACGGTCGGGGCGGAACGGCTAATCGAGTTGACGGCAAACCCTGCGTTGGTCGGTTTTAGCGCCCCTAAATTGCTCTGGTTACGCCAATATCGCTCGGATCAGTTTAACCGGGCGGCACACTTCCTCTTGCCCAAAGATTTTATCCGCTACAAGCTCACGGGCGAATATGCCACCGAGGTTTCGGATGCCAGTGGCACGTTGCTCTTTGACGTAGCCAACCGACGTTGGAGCGAGCGGATTTTACACCTGCTCGAAATTGACGGTTCGTTGCTACCCCCGGTCTATGAATCATTTGAGGTAAGCGGCCAGATTTCAGCAGAGGCCGCCGCCGCTACTGGACTACAGGCAGGCACTCCCGTGGTAGGCGGTGGGGGCGATCAGGCGGCAGGGGCCGTTGGGAATGGCATTGTTCAACCGGGGCTGGTTAGCAGCACCATTGGGACAAGTGGGGTGGTCTTTGCTTACGCCGAGCAACCGCTTCGTGACCCCAGTGGCAGAGTCCACACCTTCTGTCACGCCGTACCCGAGGCGTGGCACGTTATGGGGGTAACCCAAGGAGCGGGTCTTTCGTTGCGCTGGTTCCGAGATGAGATAGCCGGGCCACTGGAAAAGGAAGCCGCCCAAAAGGTGAATAGGGAGATATACGAACTACTGACCGAAGAGGCTAATAACGCCCCTCCCGGCTGTAAGGGTCTACTCTTCCTGCCCTATCTAATGGGTGAACGCACTCCCCTTCTGAATCCCCAAGCGCGAGGGGTCTGGTTCGGTCTGACTGCCTCCCACAAACGGGCGCATCTGGTGCGCTCAATCTTGGAAGGAGTAGCCTATAGCCTGCAAGATTGTCTAGCGATTCTGCTGGAGATGGGCCTGCCCGTAACCGAAATTCGGGCGAGTGGGGGCGGTGCTAAGAGTCTCCTCTGGCGAAAAATTCAAGCCGACGTGTTTGGGCGCGAAGTGGTGACGGTCAATGCCAGCGAAGGCCCTGCCTACGGTGCGGCCCTCCTCGCTGGAGTAGGGGTTAATTTCTGGCCTTCGGTACCAGCCGCCTGTGATGCCACTATCGTCGTCACCAGCCATCTAACCCCAGATCCGCTTACCCAAGCCATTTATCACCGTTACTATCCCATCTACGGCGAAATTTACCAGCGACTTAAATCGCTTTATACAAAATTATAATCAGCCAATGGCTAACACAGATTCAAAAGCGGGGCTATTAGCTTTAGAATCCGGGTAAGACCGGAAATTTATGCAGGCTGGCCTTCCGGTCGGGTCATCCCTAAAGGCAGGTCTTTAGGTTTGGCAATAGCTTACGCAAAAATTTGACTCACACCCGCTCCGTCTAGGGCTGTTGCGAAGTCCCGATCTGACAAGAGTAGTGGTAGGTCAAGATCAACTGACGACAACCAGTTGGCGCAGCATCCTACAAGATTTGGGCATTCTATAAAGGATCCGTTTACTATTACTATTACGGAGCATATTTGAACCTTGACAGCCTTGTCAAGGGGCTTTATAATTGCTTTGAACAGATGTTCGTAACCTATCTTAATCTTTAATCGCCGAGGTTTGAGCCCTTTTGTCGAAGCAGTCTTTAGTATAGCTTTTCTAGGGAAGGAAGTGAGCGGGCCAATGCAACCCAAAACCGAACGTGAACCGGAACAAAGTGCTACGGCAGACTTCTATGAGACGCTCCAGGTCAGTTCAAAAGCCGAACCGGAGGTAATTGAGGCCGCCTATAAGCGGTTGGCCCTGAAATACCACCCTGATCTCAATCCCACCCCAGAAGCTACCCGCCGTATGCAAGGGCTTAACGCGGCCTATGTGGTTCTGAGTGACCCGGTGCGTCGAGCCGAATATGACCACGCTAACTTCCCGGCCCGGCCTTCTCGTCGCACCCGCTATGTGCGGCCTCGTCGTACTCGTCCCGGCCCTAGGTCGGAAGCACCTGCCGCCACGCCACCAACAAGCGAAGAGGACGCACCTCCGTCTGGCTCAAGCTATAACTGGGAAGAGTTTGAACTTAACCAAGAAGAGTCGGCACGGGAGTGGGCCTATGTCTCAGGCTACCGGCTTAAAAATTTGGGGTTAGGTCTAGTTATTATTGCGGTAGTAGGATTGATCTTGACCGGGTTATTACTATTCGGTAACATTAGCACTTCCGACCGTGAGACTGGTCTTGGCTCGACTAGTTTAAAACCTCTTCTGCCGCCCAACGTGATCTTTGATGACGACTTTGATACCGTTTCTGGGGCTAACTGGATTTTGGAAGCCCCTTGGCACCTGACTACTAAATTGGCTGCTTCTAGTACTCATAGCCTGTGGGTAGGCGAGGATGGTAAAAAGGGCTATCAGGCCAATCTAAATGCTACTGCTACATTGGCCCGTCCAGTAGAGTTGAGTGGTACCCAAAATCCTTTGCTACGCTTTCGGCTGAGTGGTCAGTTTGATAATGAGCTTCAGGCTACCGGGCGCGACCGTTTGTGGGTGGAGGTAGCCGAATCGGGCCGTGATTTTGAGGCGGCTTTCAATACCAGTGGTGCTTTTTCCAACTGGCAGGATATGTTGGTGGATTTGAGCAAGTGGAAAAGCAAAATCGTAATTATCCGATTTCGTTTCAGTAGTGGTTCCCCCGTTTTTCCAAATTATAGTGGGCCTTTTATTGATGATGTGCGAATCGAGCGTTAGTATGCCCAAATTCCGCGAGGGTTTCAAGCCTTAGAGTCTTGAATTTCTGCACCACTCGGCTGACCTATCGCGGTCAGCAATTGCTCGCGCTGACGCGCTAGGGGTTGGGTTTTGTGGTTACTAGCACTAGTAAATAGTACCAAGACTAGACCTAGCGATACCAGTGAACCGAACACCGTGAGGTCAAGCAAGAAGGTTAGATGGTAATCCAAAGCAAAGACCATCGAGATAGAGGCTAATCCAGCAATAACTAGCGTTGCAATCGCACAACCCATACCATAACGATCATCTTTTGCCCGAATTTTAGCGTTTATCAAAATTAGCTCGCGCTCTTGTGGACTAAATCTGGCGGCTTCGGCGGTTTCTACCGACTCTAGGTGATCCTTTCCTTCGTCGTTGGTTACATTTAATTCGGCTTCACAGCTGGGGCAGACCACGTAAGTAATCGTTTCGACTAGCTTTAATTTAGTTTCACAAACTGGACAGGTGAGAGAGAGAAATTTCTTTTGGGGCATAGTTTCCTTATCCTTTGTGGCGGTTGTTCTCACGAACTACTGGTTAAAGTTGAAGGGCAGCGTGGGTGGTTAAGTGACGTAGCCCTATTGCTAAAGTTTCTGGTTACGGTATACCATAATTTAGGGTATAAGTGCAAGTGGGCTAAGCAAGTTATCCAAATTTGTAATAGGTGCAATTTTGCGCTATAATCACCCTATTAGAAGCGCGAAAGACCCGCCCAGCGTTGTGAATTTAAGCGGATAGTGTGGAAGTAAACCAGTGGTTTTAAGGTTGCTTTCATTACTTTATAAAAAGTTAATTCATTACAGTAGCTCTTAATAGCTCTCAGATTGAGACAGAAGCTAACAAGAAGGGGAAGAACCAATGACGGTTGATAAGCATGAAACTGAGAAAAAAGCCTCTAAAGGCTTGGAAGGTGTTGTCGCCCTAGAATCTGGAATAAGCTCGATTATCGGAAGTGTGCTAACTTATCGTGGTATTAGTATTGATGAGTTGGCTGAACATGCCTCGTATGAGGAAGTAGTCTATTTGCTGTGGTATGGTAAACTTCCTAACCATGGTGAACTAGCTGACCTTACCTATCGGCTCCAACACAATGCCAGCATACCCAAGCCAGTGCAGGATATGATAAAAACCTTCCCCAAAGATGCACATCCAATGGATTCCCTGCGGACGGCAGTCTCGGCACTCGGATTATATGATCCTGATACGGCTCACTTGACCCGCGATGCTAATGTTCGCAAAGCCATTCGCCTAACCGCCCAAGTTCCAACCGTGGTGGCGGCGATTGATCGGGCCAACGCTGGCCTAGAGCTTATCGAACCACGCACTGATCTTTCAATTGCGGCAAACTTCCTTTACATGTTGGACGGTAAAGAACCCGACCCCATTGCAATCCGGGCGATTGATATGGCCCTAGTGCTTCATGCTGACCATGAGTTAAATGCTTCTACCTTTGCTGCACGTGGGACGATTAGTACCCTGACCGATATGCACAGCGGGGTGGTCAGTGCCATCGCTACTCTTAAAGGTTCGTTACATGGTGGTGCGAACGAAGCGGTAATGAGGATGCTCCTCAAAGTTGGCTCAATGGAAAATATTGACCAGTTCATCGAAGATGCCTTAGCCAATCGCGAGAAAATTATGGGGTTTGGACACCGGGTTTACAAGAATGGGGACCCTCGCGCCAAGCATCTGCGCCGGATGAGCGAGAATCTAGGCAAGCTTAAAGGTGAGACCCGCTGGTTTGAAATGTCGGCCCGGATTGATGATGTGGTCAGCAAAGAGAAGGGCTTGCTACCCAATGTGGATTTCTATTCGGCTAGTACCTATTACATTTTGGGTATTCCGATTGAACTCTTTACCCCGGTCTTTGCTTGTAGCCGCATTTCTGGTTGGTTGGCTCATATTATGGAGCAGTATGCCGACAACCGACTTATCCGGCCTCGCGCTGAATACACTGGCCCGATAGATCAACACTATATCCCTATGGACGAACGGGTCTAATCTTAGGTTAATCAAATCTAACCGATTTAGAAAGGGCTACTCCTAAAAATAGCCCTTTCTCTTTTAGCTAAGCTAAAAACTTGAACAAGAGCTTGACAAACCTGCGAATCATCGCTATAATTAATAATAAGATAGTTAAGAAAGCGTGAATTTCAAGTGGCATGGTAAATTCAGGCTTCCCTGTTCTTATTGTTTAGTTACCTTAACAGGTATAGAGTTATAGGAAGTAGCCTCTATGATTGAGTCGGCTCTTGATTTTCCAGTTTATAGCATCAAAGCCGTTGCTCACATGGCCGGTATTACCGAACCAACCCTGCGAGCTTGGGAAAAACGCTATAATATCCTTGCTCCACAGCGTACCGAAAGTGGTCATCGCCGCTATACCAAACGCGACATTTACCGGATAATTTGGCTTAAACATCGGCTAGAAGAAGGGATGTCTATCAGTCAGGCTAGTACCCTCCTTTTAACCCAATCGGAAACTAATTTGCTGGATAGTCTCCCGCTTGAGCTAAAAACCACTCCTAAGGGTCGTAAGACCAATGGACGGCGAAGCCCTAATGCCGCTATCGAAGCCACCCAAAATAATGAAGTGCGGTCACTTGCCGTCTTAATCCAAGAATTATTAAAGAGTTTCTTAGATTTTGACGAATTACGAGCCGACCAACTTATTGCGGAGGCCATCGGATTATATTCTCCTGAAGCGGTCTGTATTGATATAATCCAGCCAGTGTTAATTGAAATAGGACAACTCTGGATGCTTAATGAAACGACGGTTGCTACCGAACATTTCGCCAGCAATATTTGTCGTACCCGCCTCAATAGTATGCTCGACTCGTTGCCTATCGTAAAAGATGGCCCCCTCCTGCTCACAGCCTGTGGACCGTATGAATTCCATGAAATAGGCATTATCATCACCACGCTCTTCCTGCGGAGACATGGGCGGCGAGTAATCCATTTGGGACAAAACGTACCAGCGGTGGATCTGGAAAAGGATTTACGGCGGCTTAAACCAACCCTAGTAATCTTCAGTGCCGCCCGAACAGAAAGTGCCTTGATGCTAAATCAGGAGATTAAACCTACAATTGAACAAGTACGGGCTAACTTTTTGCCAGAACTCATTTTTGCCTATGGCGGTCGAGCTTTTATTGAAGAACCCACGTTACACACTCTTTTTGCAGGACATACCTATTTTGGTGACGATGCCCGCCAGAGTGTTGCCCTCGTAGATCAGCTTTTACCCCGTTAGCAACCTGAAGTTGATTATAATATTTAAGCGGCAAGAGGGTTAAACTCGCCGCTTTGTCTTTTTATGAATGAGTGAAGTGAAGTGGATTAATTAAATTGGGGCTTAAAAATAGATACATAGTATGATCGCCTTCATTCCAGTTGTGCCTGTAAAGAGCAAGCTTGACTGAAATTAACGCAACCATCGGAGAAGGGACTCTCCGCTTGATAAAGTGCATTAGCTACACTTTACTGACCTCATTATATCTACTTTTGGGGTATATTTCAACCACCCAAAAGGGTGATTTTCATTGTTAATATTTTAATTAATGATTAGTACCTAAGTTGTTCCGACTACCTTACCCAAAGCTACACCCAAAAGTGCTTTACCGCTAAACCTGTGGTAAAATAGAGCAATATTCTACAGTTTCGCCTTTCCTAGTCCTACATATATACGCTTGGCTGATAGCTTTATAGGGCTAACCTGATCCTACTAGAAATAGAGAGTTGCGATGGGAGACCAAATCAAACTAAAACCAACTTGGTGGGCAATAGTGGTAAGGCAAATGCTCTTTCCGATGTTACCCCAATCGGCCTACCTCTGCCGCTATGGGTTAGCTTTAGGTTTAGTTTTGGTATCAACCTTACTCAAATATGGTATGATTCTACTGACAGACGATCCGCAAAACCCCACTACTCCCTTCGTGGTTTTTTTCCCGGCCATAATGCTGGCAGTCTGGTGTGGTGGTATTGGGCCTGGGCTAGTTGCCGCTATTTTAAGTGTTTTTATTGGTGATTATTTTTTTGTCGCACCTATCCACACTTTGGATCTTGGATTTCGCAACCTCCTCAATCTGACCGCCTTTATCTTAGGTAGCCTCTTCGCAAGTTTATTGATCTACATCCTGCGAATGGCACTACGGCAGGCCGAAGAGGAGCTAACCGAGCGTAAACGAGTAGAAGCCCTTCTGCGAGAGCAACGCGAGTGGTTTGAGGTGACTCTAGCCAGCATTGGAGACGCAGTGATTGCCACCGATGCTAAGGGTTGCATAACACTGCTTAATCCGGTGGCGGCGGAATTGACTGGCTGGAAAGAAGCGGAGGCTCAAGGTCAACCCATCAATACCGTGTTCCACCTTATTAGTGAGCTTACCCGCCAGCCTCTAGCTAATCCGGTAGAAAAAGTGTTGGAAGAGGGGCTTAGAGTGGGACTAGCTAATCATAGCCTTTTACTCACCAAAGAGGGTCGTCTGCTTCCCATTGAGAATAATGGTGCGCCTATTCGCAATAGCAGCAATAACCTGTTGGGAGCGGTACTGGTCTTTCGGGATATTTCCCAACGCTACCGGGAAGAGCAGGAGCACCAGCAGCTTTTGGGGCGACTTAGAGCCAAACGAAACCTCTTGGAAGCGATTTTACAACAGATGCCTCTCGGTGTCACTATCGCCGAAGCTCCTTCGGGCAAAATTACCTTAGAAAACAGCCAAGTTGGGGAAATATGGCGGCACGAGGCGATACCAGCAGAAAGTATTGAGGAGTATGGGGGCTATAGGGGTTTTCATAAGGATGGCAAACCCTACCAACCGCAGGATTGGCCGCTGGCTCGCGCTATCACTAGCGGAGAAGTAACCCTAAATGAAGAGTTGGACTTCCAGCGCGGTGATGGTACTTGGGGTACGATGCTGCTGAACGCCGCTCCGGTACGAAATAGCGCGGGAGAGATTGTGGCTGGGGTGGTCTCGTCTAATGATATTACCGCACTAAAAAAGGCCGAAGAAGAGATTCGTATGCTGAATAGCCGTCTGGAACAAAAGGTTACAGAGCTTCAAACGCTACTAGACTTAGCCCCTATTGGGCTGGCAATTGCCGAAGACCCGGAGTGCCGGGTTATCCGAGGCAACCCGATGTTTTATAAAGGGCTGGGTATACCTCAAGGAGCCAATAGCTCCGTGACGGCCCCTCCAGAGGAAACGCCGCTCTACAAGGTCTGCCGAAATGGACGGGAATTAACACCTGAAGAATTGCCGATGCAGCAATCGGCGGCTAAAGGTGTAGAACTTCCCGAAGTGGAAGTGGATATAGTCTATGAGAATGGCAAAACCATTAGCTACCTAACCTCGACGGCCCCACTCTTTGACGAAGAGGGTAAGACTAGAGGCTGTATTTCTTCTTTCCTAGACATCACGCAACGCAAACGAAACTCCGAAAGATTACACTTTTTGGCTGAAGTCAGCAAAGTATTGGCCGCTTCGCTGGACTATACCACCATCCTGCAAAACTTGGCCCACCTTATAGTACCAGCACTGGCTGATTGGTGTGTGGTGGAACTGGTAGAACCCTTACAACGCCTCGGCGTAGCCCACCGTGATCCGGCAATAGAAGAAGAGTTGCGTGAGGCTTTATTACACTACCCCCCTAATCCTGACCTAATCCAAAAAATGCTGGAAACGGGCCAAGCGACTTCCGTCTTCCTAGAAACGACTCTAGCTGAATTGGCTCAAACTCATTTGCAGAGCTTGAATCCTCAATCCCTCCTGAGTCTCCCCTTGCTAGTACGCGGAGAGGCATGTGGGGTACTTCATCTAGTCTCTAACACGCATGACTATTATGGCGAAACCGAATTGGTTCTTGCCGAAGAAATCGCCCGCCGGACAGCAATCGCTATAGATAATGCCCGTCTCTATCAAGAGGCACAACAGGCGATAGCCGTCCGCGAAGAGTTTTTGATGGTAGCCGCCCACGAATTGAAAACTCCCCTCACCAGTCTAAGTGGGTACGCCCAACTGCTCACCCACCAACTAGAACAAAAGGGTGAACTTGATCCAGCTAGGTTACATAGGGCATTGACCGTTATTAACCAGCAATCTAACAAGTTAGTCCTATTGGTCTCACGCTTATTAGACCTTTCTAAATGGCAGGCGGGTGGTCTCGTGTTAGAAGTAGAAATGACCGAACTGAAAAGCCTCTTGGAGCAGGTAGTGGCGGCAATCCAGATTGGTAACAACGAGCATACGCTGATACTACATGCGACTGAGCCAATTATGGCCTTAGTTGACCCGGTACGCTTTGAGCAGGTGGTAATTAATCTGGTAACTAACGCCATTAAATATAGTCCACAAGGAGGCTTGGTAGAGTTAACTCTTTCCCGAACTCCTGATGAAATGATACGCTTAGCGGTCAAAGATCAAGGCATTGGCATAGCACCGGAACACCGGGAAAAGATTTTCAAACTCTTCTATCAAGCTCATAAAAAAAGCTATTCCGGTCTAGGGGTAGGGTTATATGTTAGCCAACAAATTATTGGGTTACATGGTGGTCAAATTGAGGTGGAATTTCCGCCGGAAGGAGGCACTTGCTTTATAGTAGCGTTGCCGCTCAAGATTAAGCCACCAAATTCATAGTTAAGTCGCGAGACATCCCTTCCAAGTATTGTACGCTGGAAGAGAGATTAACACTTCCTTCCGCATTTTGTTTGGCAACTATACTAACCCCGGAGATAGCACTTAAGACCTGTTCACTGGCAGTATGCTGTTGGAAGGTAGTTCTTTTGATTATTTCAGTTAACTCTTTAACTTCGTGTGCTATCCGGCTAATAATGCGGGCCTCTTCTTGGGCTTGAGAGGAGACGTGCCGCATCTCCTCAATCACCAACCCGGCCTCACCCGCCACTTGCTCCATTTCCTGAGCCTTCTGATAGCCCGTCTCTACCCCGACTACCGATTTGAGGGTAATCTCCTCAATCTCCCTGACAATTGCCACAACTTGTTGGCTGGCCTCTTGAGAACGATTTGCTAACCGCTTTACCTCCTGCGCCACTATTTTGAACCGCCCCCCATATTGGCCTGCCCCTGCCGCCTCAATCGAAGCATTCAAGGCCAGTAGATGAGTCTCTGCCGCTACCGCTTTCAACAACTCCAAAATTTGTTCCATATTATTACTTTTGCTATTTAATTCGTTGAGGGTAGCTTGAAGCTGGTGGTAAAGCTGAGCTACCTCTTGGCTCACCTTGATGGTACGCTGGACTGCCAGTGTACCTTGTTGGCTTTGATTGGCCGAAATTTGGGTCGTGGCCTCAATTTGCTGGCTCCCCTTTTCCATAGTCTCGGTGGAACCGCTCACTTGCCGGGCTAGTTCGGCAATCTGAATGGCCGTCGAGGTAAGTTCGGAAACCGAAGCATTGACTTGAGCAAGGCTCGCAGCCTGTTCTTGGCTACCACTGGCCTGCTGATGGGCTGTAACACTCAATTCTGCCGAAAATTGCAGCACTTTCTGGCTAACTTCTTGGCTGGTTAGCTGGCGAGACTCCAATTCATCTAAGGCACTAATAAGTTGTTGGTTTTGGCGGCGAAGGGCCAATGCCTGTTGTCGGGCTGGAATGATAATTAAGGCCAGCAGAACCGGGATAGTGAGGATCGTCAGAAAGAGGCTGGCAGTTAATAACATTGTCCGACCCACCGGAACTGGTTCATAGACTTTTAAAATTTCTTGCATAATCACTGGCCCTATATTCATCACCATGGCAATAACAGTCACTATGGCGGTAGACCACGATTCCATTAAGACCACCGCAATAGAAATCGGGATCAGGCATAGAATATTCAAGGGTAAATTTAAACCAAATTGGAAATTACTAGGAGCCAAACCCATTACAATAGTGACTACTAAAAGCCAACTACCCGACCGATAATAGTCCTTATGGGCCAGCCAATAGCTTGCCAAAGAAGTCAGGATAAGCAAAAACATAGGCAAAGGGGTTATATGTTCGACGGGCTTCACCAAACTCACCACAATGATAAATAGACCGGCGGTAATCTCCGTACAAAGGGCAATACGGCAAAAAACGATAAGTAGATGAGTTTTTCGCGCCTTTTCATTGATTAATAAAGCCTTATAATCAGGAATAGAATAAGAAATATTGGTGGAAATCATAGCGGTTGCTCCTAGCTCAAGTCCAAACTAACTAGTTTAATTATGCCTCAGTTACATTAAGAACTACATTACTAAGCCTAGCGGTTAGCCTAACTGGTTAGATTGATGTAACTGATTGGGATGGAGTTTTGGCGGACGGCTTGAAGGGCAACATTATCAAGGTCTGCTGGGAGGTGCAGTTGGAGGTAGGCAATGGTATCGGTATAGTTGTAATTTTCGACCACAGGAGGCTTGATCTGATAGGTGTGAAACTGACCATCGGCTTTGATTTCAAAAGGAACTTCAAGTATGTCAGGAATGGCGCGGGAATCACCTGTAGAAAGTGGTTCCCAACTTGCACTGATTTTATAGCTTTGACTAACAGAACCAACGCGAGGAGAAGCCCTAAGTGTGATTTCAACCGTGCCAAGTTGGGCGGCAGGTAGGTTGATTCCTGAGCTTTGGATTTCAGCCCTGCCGGGTGCGGTTAGTTGTAGTACTCCATTCGTCACCACCACCACACCTTGTCCACTAATCTCAGACCAGTTGCCCAGCGGGCTATTGCCAAGCGTGGGACTGGTAAAATCCCAAATAAGAAAATTCTTTTCCTTCTTTAAATTTGCATTGCGCTCCAACAGCGTCTTCACAATTTCCAAATGGTTGATAATTTTACCGGGCAAGTACTGTAGAAAGATAGTCCGATCAAGATGTGCTTCAACAATAGGGAAGTGCGGAACCCGCCGGGCATCCAGCGTTGCATCCCGATAGAGCCATTGGATTGCTTCAGGATAGCCCGTGCGGAAAATCAGAGCCGCTGTCCCACTCTCTGGTACACCTTGACTGATAAAAACACTATAGTTTACCACCCCCGGAATAACTTCTTTTGTCCGATCTAGCAATTCGTGGACAGTATCTCCAGCCTCGTTCCATTGGTGAATACGGCTATTGGCCGTAACAAAATAGGTAATCAACAGTACGGCAAACGTACTCACCCTTAGCATATTACTCAGATCAAAGTAGCCCCTAAACCGGATTAGAGCTTGACGCACCGCGTTTGTCCTTTCTGCTACTAGAAATGGGGCAAAAGGCGTGAGACAAACTGCCAAAAAGAGGGCGAAACCCACACTTGGTAAGTAGGTAAAACGCTCCGACGGAGCAGTTAATATCGTAGGTAAAAGAAAAATAGCGGCCCAAGCTAGACCATATCCGGCGGTACGTAGGTTCCAAAAAGTGGGTACGAATCGTGTGATGAGAACCGCTTCACTCTGGCTCAACCGGAAGCGTTCCCACTCTTGCACCCCAGCTAAAACCAGAAACGCTACTACTACTAACAACAAAATTAGACCGTCTGTACCACCCAAACCAAAAGGCAGAGCCAACCAATGCAAATAGGAACTTAGAAAGAGGCCAAAATTGGGTAACTGACCTGCTTCGGTCTCATAGCCGCCTAACCCATTGAACAAAGCCAATCTCAAGCCAAAATAGCCTAACAACAACAACCAGAAAGGAGCTTGGTAACGCAATAGACCAAGCCAACCGGAACCGGGGGGAGCCACTTTATTATGGAGCTTTAAGGCCAAACGATCCAAGCCGCCATTGACAAAATCATAGGCCAACAACCCGACAGGCAGAACAATTGCCGCCTCCTTAGAAAAAAGAGCCATAATAAAACTAAATAAGGCCAACAGATAGATTTTCCTGTGGGGTCGTTTCTGTTTCTCAAGCTGGCGTACCCGAACGAAGGCGCAGGTAGTTGCTAGGGTAAAAAAGGTAGCCCACAGGTCGGTCTGACCGCTAATCCAAGAGACAGGCTCGGTATGAATTGGGTGCAAAGCAAAGATCAACCCGGCCAAAGTCGCTATACCGAACCGACGCACCAATAGCAGGGTCAACAAATAGACCAACAGGCTATTAAAGGTATGCAATCCGGTAGAAAAGAGATGCCAGCCCGCCGGATTATTCCCAAAGAAGAGAAATTCAAAATAGTAAGAGAGTCGAACCCAAGGCCGATAGAAAGCTACGCCGACTCCCCAATCACGCCCAAACCAAACCAAGTTATCCGCGAAGGTAGTATACTTAAAATTAAGCTGATTGAGACTAATAAAATCATCGGCCAGAAAATAACCGCGTCGCGTAATGGAATAGAGCAATAGAGCGGAAAGAACTATGAGGCTCGGCCCAAACCACACCAAGCGGCGCGGACGCTTCTTCTCTGGTTCCATTACTAATTTCGGCTCGGTTTCAGGCACCGACTTTAGTGCGGTCACTTGCGGTTTCGGTAAATTAGTTGGTCTAGTCTCCACATTATCCAATAGCGCGGTAGAAGGAGTAGTCTCCACATTATCCAGTAGCGCGGTAGAAGGGGTAGTCTCCTCCTCTTGATCCAGATCCAGTTCTGGTAACTCTTCAAGACGAGGTCGGGGATCACGCCAGAAGGTAAAGAGACGATTCCGCAGAAGAGGATCAATGTTAGCCGGAATATCTTCTAGGCTAAAGCTGCCAAACTCTACGGCCCAAGGCGAGAGGGTGAGTATACCACCAATCTCATGGCAGTGGAAAAAGTAATTTATTATATGTTGGTTATCATCTTTAGAGGTTTCAAAAAGCTGAACCACTTCGATATGCAGGCCAGTCCGTTCTTGCACGTTACGGATCAAGGCTTGCTGTAATTTTTCGTTATTACGCACCGAGCCACTAGGCAGAGTCCACTCACCATTCTCGGAATACCGCATCAACAGTACCCGCCGCTGTTTATCTGGAATTATTGCCAGCACATTAACCGAAAATCTGCCTGCCATCCTTATTTCCTGAGCCGCCTCTAAGCCAATAAGTTGATTCTTACCCCCTTAATAATACTTTGCACAGCCCCTAAAGTAAAGCCACTTCTTTGACTATCGGGAAGAAACAGCCTTGTATTTCAGGTGGTTCACTATTTCGCAGGGCTTGTTGCCAATCATATTCAATACTGATTAATCATCTTAAAGGTGGGTGAGGGGTGTGGTAAAATAGATTTCATCGAAACATAGGCCAAAAATAAATTTCCGGTCTTTAGGCAAGGTTCAAAATCGGGGCTTTTGGCTTTACAATGTAGACTGGTCTCGGATAGCTTGATCGGAAATAAATGTCAACTGGTTGTCCGATCTAATAGCTAAAGTGGGTTAAAACCCACTAAATCATATATGGCGTAGGCTGGCCTTTGCAAGGGGCTAAACTCAATCGGTTTTAACCCATAAGCGTCAAGCTAATCTTATCATTAATGTGAACGACTATAGAGCTTAA
>JACAUC010000001.1 GCA_013390945.1 Candidatus Chloroheliaceae bacterium | reverse complement strand
TGTAGGGAACAAATCGGGATTGGAAATCCCTCCTACAAATATGCACTCCTGTAGGAGGGATTTCTAATCCCGACTTAAGCTACAAATCCGCACACTTGTAGGAGGGATTTCTAATCCCGACTTAAGCCTTCACGGGCAGAGAAAAACCTGAATTACCAGAAGGGCTGACTATAGATTAGCCAAGTGGTATCGGCTACCACCACTAGCGACCAGAACCCGATAATAAGCAAAGGTTTTCGCAGAAAACAACGAGTGCGGTTTACTCCCATCGTCAAACCCTTGATGTACAGACTTATAGCTATCAGTGCCATCAGCAACACAAACAAGGGTGGAGTCAAGGCCCAACAGATTAAGCCAGTAGTGCCAAGCTTACAAAAGGTAAAGGCCACCCGTTCGTACTTCTGGGCGCGAGTCATCTCTATGCCTGTAATCCTCGGTATCGCTGGTTGAAATTTTTGATTTACACTCATAACACTTTCCCCTTATTCTTGAGCGGTACGACAATTTCGGTAGCACCTACTTGCCCCGCCGAAGTTAGTTGTTGTAATTCGCTGAAGAGTTGACGAGCGCAGAATGGCACACGGGCAAAATTAGAGTCTCCAGCAGTGGTTCCGACATGAATACAACACTGCTGTAACCGTTCCACATTGAGCGTCCAAGCATCCATAAAAGACTTGATTGTAACCCGCTTCATTCGTTTGGTGACGGTCTCAATGGGACTTTCACGCTTCAACACCAACCGTCCTACACTCTTTACAAAATCGTTTAGTCCTAAGTCACAATTTTCGCACAGATTCAGCACATAGTCTATCAGTTCAGGGCGGGTAATCGTGGTAGTCTCGCTCATCATCCCGGTTAAAGCGATTCGGATCGTCTCGCTGGCCTCCGGGAAGGCGATTCGGTTAGAGACCAGCCCCAAGTTTGCTTTCATTTGCTCAAGGCCGAGCAGACGAGGAATCGAGTTTAGCTGACCCTCATCGCCGCGTACAAAATAGGAGATCGTACAGCAATCAGGATGGCTGCAAGGCAAGGCAATAAAATCCTGTGGCACAACCAATCCATCCGTTTGTTGTTCTAGCAGCTTTAACATTCCGGTAGTAGTTACCCGGTTCATTGGGTCTATGGGGTTTACCCGGCCTGAGCCAAAGACTGGCTGAAACGAAACTCCGCCAATATAATCGGTTTCAAAGGCATAACGCAAGACTTGACCCACCTCTCTATCGTTCACCCCTGTCGCAACTGTCATAACTAGCGTAGTGAAGATTCGCGCTGCTGCCAACCTTTTCACCGCTTCGGCTTTAACCTCGCGCAAATCCTCGCCCCGGTGATAGAGATGGGCTTCGGGTGAAAAGCCGTCAAATTGCAGGTAAACCTCCAGTTTGTCGCGCATTTTTGCTAGGGCAGAGATTAACTTATCGTCTTTGGCAATTCGCACCCCATTGGTATTTAAGACTACCCGCGTAACTTTGCGGTCAAGGGCTCCCCGAATAATCTCCACAATCTCAGGGTGAACGGTCGGCTCACCGCCGCTCAACATTAGCACATCAATCCGCCCATCCTCGCGTTCGATGGCGGTATCCAGCGAACGCATAATATGTTCGTAGCGTACAAACTTATTTACGCCGGGGCTACTGGTTGTAAAGCAGGTTGGGCAGTTAAGGTTGCAATTTTGGGTAATATCCAACAGGAGGATACAACTGTGCTGGGTCTGCACTTCGCCCAAGCCGTGCATATAGTTCAAGGGAATAGGCAATAGGTTTCCGGGAGTGTCGGGAATAATCACTTTGGTAGGTACGCGCCACTGTTGTAGGTATTCCCATAGGTCATAATCCTCCTCATAGAGGCTGATAACTTCGCCATGCCCTCGGCGGCAGTGACGGCGCAGATAGACTTTTCCGTCCATCAGGATCAGATTGCCCTGCAAAATATCGGTGGCATAATCTATCTTGCGGTTCGGGTCTTCCTGAAAACAGGAACCGCAGACGGTCAATACCATATGCAAGGGTGTGTAAGGTCTGAGTGAAAGCATACTTTTCCTTTAACTAACACAATTATTGTTAATACCGACTGCTATTAACACATATTCCTGTGATTATAAAAATTGAACTAAAGCCTACTACCGACAAACATAATACTCCCGCTAACAATCCCCTAGCTACGACACTCCGCTTATTCCATAAAATTAGCGAAGCAATAAGACCGCTTATTAGCACAAACCAGAATAACGTTATGAAAGCATTCCAACTATTATTATTATCAAATTTAAAAGCCATGAGAATTAACATCCAACATGGAATAAGGAGTATAGGAACTCCCAAAAAGAATCGCCGAAAAATAAGCCAAAACTTATCCATCTCTTGGGGGCTAAAACCATCACTTGGGATGCGACTGGACTCTTCCCACGCTTCTTGGATCTCCTCTCGGCTAAAGCCATGTTGGAGTAGTTCTTCTTCGATAGCCTGACGACTGTAAGTAGCAATGTTTTTTCTGATATAATCTAAAATTTCCCTGTTCATTTTTTATGCTCCAATAAACCAAAAAGTGCCATATATCTACCACTCCGAATTATTGAGATAATAGTTTAAGGATGCCAATTAGGACCTTTAGTAACGATACAGACTCCCATAACTATAGAAATGGGGATAAAACCTAATACAATTGAACATAGCACACCTGCTAACAACCCTTTGGCTACGCCCCTCCGTGTACCCCATAAAGCAATCGTGCCAATAATCCCACCTACCAACGCAATTCCGGCTAAGATGACGAAAGCATTTCCAGCCGCCGTAAAATCTTTGAAATATCTAACAATCAGACCAATCACTATCGGGCAACCTAGAAAAAAACCAAAAAAAGTAGACCAAAACCATTTATTCGCTTTGCGCTTTCTCTCCTCATAGCTGCCGCTGGTCTCTCTTTCGCTACGGAGCAACTCTTCCCATGCGCTTTCTATCTCTTCCTGACTAAAGCCTTGTCTGTTAAGTTTTTTTTCGAGGGCGCGTTGGTTGTAAATAGTCCAGTTCTGTCTGAGATAAGCTACAATATAGCTACTATTTGTTTCGGCTTCGCGACGGTTGACCTCTTCGCCCGCTTCGTGGTCTCTGGCTTTAGGTTCCACGTTAGGAATATTTTCGAGACGGTTAGCCTCGTACCAAGCTTCCTCAATCTCTGCTGGGCTAAAGCCGTATTTGGTCAATTCTTCCTCGATGGCCTGACGGCTGTAAATAAGCCGATGCTGCCTGATATAGTCTACAACTTCTGATCTCATTTTATTTCTATTATTCCTATTTAGGCGTTACGGTACAAATTCCGGCCACAATAAAGTAAGGGATCAATTCGTATCATCTCCATATTTCGGATCAAGAGATTACGAAGAACTGATAAAAGAACTAAAAGAACCGATAGCAGTACAAATGCCACCAATTATAAAAAGTGGGATAAAAAATAACAATATCGAAGATAAAACACCTGCTAATAATCCCTTAGCTATTCCATTCCGTTCTTTCCAAAAAACAATAGTGCCAATAATCCCACCTATTAATTCAAACCCAAATAGGGTTAAACCAATAATCGCTCCTATAGAAGGACTAACTTGACTTAAAATACCAGAAACCAAGCCAATTATCAGAGGGCCAAGCAGGAAAAATTTCCAGAAAGTTCCCCAACACCCTTTATTATCTTCGGGTTTTCTCTCCACACCATTACCATTTATACTACTAGCCTTCTCCCACGCTTCTTGAATCTCTTCCTGACTAAAGCCATGCTGGGTTAGTTCTTCTTCGATAGCCTGACGAGTATAAATATTTATATTCTGTCGAATATAGTTTACAATGTCCG
Organism: Candidatus Chloroheliaceae bacterium; assembly: GCA_013390945.1. Taxonomy (GTDB): domain Bacteria; phylum Chloroflexota; class Chloroflexia; order Chloroheliales; family Chloroheliaceae; genus L227-5C. The sequence continues at coordinate 83,415 of JACAUC010000001.1, read as the reverse complement.
ATCTCATTTCAAGACTCCTCTTTTGCTGGAATGATAATCGCTTGAAGTGGCGAATTAGCCCGAACTGGAATGGGCGGAGGTGGCATCTGGTAAATACCACGTCGCCACTGACGAACAAAGTACCAGACCAGCAAGCTAGTAAGCGGAATCAGTACAATCTGTGGCCCGGTCAGCCCAGCAAATTGCATCGGGTTGGCCCTGACAAATTCCACCAAAAAGCGGAAGATAGCCGCTACCAACAAATAGATTTTGAGCGTATCACCTTGCACCTTCACCAGATGGCGGTAACGTAAAATCAGGAAGAAGGCTAAGAGGTGGAAGATGATCTCATAAATCATGGTGGGGTGCTGCTTTTGCAAACAGAAGGGGCAGGAAGTAAAGTGTTGAGCGGCACTTTCGCTGGCAGCGATACCCCAAGGTAGGTCAGTGGGTTTGCCCAAAGGCAATTCGGAGAGGAAGCAACCCACGCGCCCGATTGCCATAGCCAGCGGTATTGCTGCCGCGTAACAATCTCCGGTAGAGATATTATAGTGTAAGGCTTTTTTGCTCAGCTTTATCGCTAGATAGCCACCCGCGATACCTCCAATGATGCTCTTGCCACTATGAGCTATTAGGTAGGTAAAGGGTACGTCGCCTTGGCTAGTGTAATAGGGGAGATGCTCCCAAGCGGTAATCAAGCGACAGCCTAGCCCACCACCAAAAATCGCGGCTACTGAAATCAGGAATATTTGGTAGGATTGCATTTCGCGGCGATGCAACTCGTAGTAGTATAACGCCAAGCCGATTAGTAAGCCCAACACGGTAAAAAAATCATGAGTATAAATGACCAGAGCATCATTTTGGTAGAGAATAGGAAACATAGCTCTCCTACCTAAATTAAATGAAATAAATATTTGACCGATTAGCGAAGTACATTATAAATAAAAATAACAGGTTTGGCAATAGGCTGAATTTGTATCTTTTCACTAATTTGGGGTAGAGGTGTATGGCATATGCCCAGAATGAACCACCAATTGACCCAGTTTGCGGTCAACCTACAATCCCTACCTATTGAGATGATAAGGCAATCTAACACAAGTTCAGCTTGCCTTTCTTACCTCTTTAGTCTAAACGCCAAGAAGAGAGAAATTGCCCTAAAAGAGGTTCGTCTTTAACCAGATTACTACGGAATGTATATAGTAATGTGGGCCAAAATGTTGTATTATTTTAATTAAAGAACGTTACTTTAAAAGCTTAGACTGAATTGCAAAGCTTAATCCAAAAGAATAACATGAGCTAATGACAATTTTGCCATTTATAAAACTCTTTACGAGCGGAGTTCAAACTGAACTTCGGCCCTTACTAAAAGAATTGCTCACGATTCTGGTTTATGATGTTACCAGTTCTTGCATGGCCTCGCTCGAAGCTCGCCCAGAGCAACATAATAGCAATCATGATGAAATGCTAATCGGGGCAGTATTAGACGAGATCACCTTGGGCCTGCACAACTTCTTCGATCTTAGTGATGTCGGAGTACTCTTAGTAGACCCCCTCCGCCAGCAATATCGAAGCATCGCCCGGCAGGGACTTTTTATTGAACCACTCAAACCGGGAGTGTACCATCAGCCTTTTGGAGTGGGCCTGATTGGGCGCTGCCATCGTCTAGGCGAGACTGTATTGATTAACGATACCTCGCGGGAACCTGAGATGTATCATGTACCAAACGTACCAATTCTTTCCGAACTACTGGTTCCCATCAAGTATACCGTATCGGGCCAAGCCACGCGAATATTAGCCATCTTTGATGTTGGTAATATTAGCAGAAATGCCTTTGATGCTCAGCAACATAATTTGGTAGAGACAATGGCAGAGTGCCTCGCTCCAGTTCTTTACCACCCAAGCAACTATTTAAAAGAGACTCCGCCTACCCTCCGTGCCAGTAGTCCAGAATGGGAAGACTTGATCCGTACTCTTAATTTCACCAACACTTATCTGACGGTTTCACGCCGCCGAAATGCCCTGCAAATTTCACAAGCGGTCGGTTCCCTAGCCGAGAGCGTTACTACCCAAGCCCAAAAAGCCAGTGAGCAAGCCAATATGGTAGAAGAGACGGCCCAAGTTGCCGAACAAGTGGGCGAGGCGGCCCAACAAATTGCTTTGGAAACTCATCAGCTTTCGGCTCTAGCCGAAGTTACAGCAGGCCAAATGGTGCTAAGCCAAGAGGAAGTAACTCAAGCCGCCAAAGCGATGTATCAACTGGCAAATTCGGCCCACCAAAATTCGGTGGCGGGACATACGCTCTTAGAACAGTTGGCTGAAATCCGACGGGTAGGAGCCGTATTGGAAGAAGTGGGTGAAGAAACCAACTTGTTAGCCCTCAACGCCACTATCGAGGCAGCAGGGGCAGGTATAGTAGGCAGACGTTTTGGGGTAATTGCTACCGAAGTACGCGAATTGGCTGAACGAGTCAAGGCCGAAAGTCGCTATATTCGCAAGATGCTGCGGGAAGTAGAAGAACAAAGCCAAGAATTGCGTCGTAGTAACTTGGAGATGGCCGAAGAAATTAACAAGGTCTCAGATCAACTTAACATCACTAGCGTGGCACTCTCCCAAGCACTGATACTGGTACAACAAACTGAAGCAGGTATTCATAACGTCGAAATTTTAACCGAAAAGCAGGAAGAAGCCGGAGAAATCATCACGGCGGCTATGCGCGAGGCCCGTAGTGGAGTGCAAGCGGTGGCTCGTGAAGAAGCCGAATTAGCCATAGCAGTAGTACAATTAAAGGAAATTGCTGCTCGCCTAGGTGGTTAGATAGCTTAAATTTTAGATCCTATCCCAATGTAAGGCCAGCCTACGGCTGGTTTATGCAATAAACCCCTACCTATTGAGATGACCCTTTAATCTTTGGGGAGAGCAAGGAGTTGTTGGGAAGCCCTGTTACGCATAACCTTGATGAAGTACTGGATAGCATTAATGACGTAACTTACATAAGCCACTAGAATTATTAGCAGCAAGGTCTTGTGATCTTTCACCCCCAAAAGTAGCGCAGTTACATAGCTAGTGTGAAGTATCAAGACCCATGTGGAGACCACATCCTCCCAGAAGAACTCTGCCGACAGATAATATTTGCCTATAACCTCCTTTTCCCACAGCATCCCCGTTATAAACATAAAGTAAAGAAAAAGCACCTTAAAAACAATTATCCCGTTAGTAAGGCCAAAGAGTTCATCGCTAACAAAGAAGGTATAAAGCACAAAGCCCAAACTAATTAAGAAAACTAGTATTTGAAGGGGCGCACCAATGTACTGCACGATTGTCCATTTACACTTGGCTTTACGCTCAAGTTGTTCTAGGGTATACATACTTAATAGGCTACCTTTTCCTCTCCGGTCTCTTTTAGGTATCATCTCAAAATTTCGGGGTAGGGGTGTATTGCATACGCCCAAAGCGAGGCCAACCTGCGGCGGGTTTATTCAATAAACCCCTACTTATTGAGAAGATACTCTTTTAGTTATTGAGTAAAAGCCTTAGTTTGCTAACAAAATAGCATAAAGCCAAAAATCAGGTGGTAGTATAAGCTACACCCCAGCACCCCAGCCTGACAATGGCACTTTCGAAGGATTTATGCTATTATGCAAGGTAACTGGAATGGCCTCCAATAAAAGACTAGAGTTTTCCAAAGTTTAAGAAAAATATGACTATAATCCTGAAAGATATAGGCCGCTTGTGGCAATTAGACGAGGATGGGTTTCTGGTAAATGATGCCAGCTCTGAAAAAATAGTCCCCCCTTACGAAGCGGTAGTAGCGGTGGTAAAAGAGACCTACCTCAAATATGCGCGTGACAGCATCCATAGTATCTACCTCAGAGGCTCAATTCCAAGAGGATTGGCACTAGAGGGCGTTTCAGATGTGGATACTTTTGCCATTACCTTTGGTGAACCACCCGCACTTAATTTAGCTCAGATCAAAGCGGAGAGCAATGCGATCCTTGAAAGCCATCCCTGCATCACTAAAGCCGAGTTTAATTTCTTTCCCTCTGCCGAGGTAATAACTCCCCACCGCTTCTCTACCCAAGGCTTCCTCATAAAAACGCAAGCAGTCTGTCTCTATGGAGAAAATCTTGCCCCTCAGTTTCCCAACTACAGACCAGATAAGTTTGTCGCCAATGACCATCTTAGCCAAATCAAACGGGACATTAATAGGGCCATCGCTGAAATAAAAAGTAGTACCGATCCCCAAAACACCCTCTATTGGTGTCGCCGAACTATGAAGAGCATTATCCGCAGTGGTTTTGCTCTGGTGATGCTGGACGAGCGAGCCTATAGCAAGGATATTCGTTTGTGCTACGAGTTTTTTATTAAGTATTTTCCCACCCAGTCTAACAATATGCTTAGGGCAGTAGAGCTTGCCATAGAGCCATCCTCTGATTTGGTGGAAGTGTTGAGTCTCTTAGAAAATTTGGGCGGGTGGTTGATAACTAAAGCCGATGAATGGTTGGAACGATATAATCCTTCGCGGGAAATTGCACTGCTCCTTAAATAATTTTTATTAATATTTTGCGCTCACTGCCTAGGGTCTCTAGAATCCGGGTTGCAAAATAGTAGCAAGAATTAGCCAAAACCCTACGGAATGTAATGCTTTTCGTAATGTTCTTTCTATACAATAAAGAGGTAAAGGCTGAGCTTAAAGAATTGTAGCACAAGGGAAATCGTGAAGCAACCCTTACCTTTTCCAAGCTATATAGTTCAAAGAATAAAGTTGGTTCAACTTTTACAGACTAATGTAAGAAGACTGTAGCAATGATCTGGTACAGCGTCAGATAAAAACTTAGCAGATCTTACATCATTACTCTTCTATTATTCTTCTTCAAACTCCTCTTTATATTCTTCTATTTAGAAATCCTCCTAAACCAGAGAGTGCCGTAGAGCAGACGGCACTCTCTTTTTTATTGGTTTCAATAGGTCAGCCTACAACCACTACCTATTGAGAAGATACTTTTAACGTTTATTTTGAAGTTTAAAAGAGAATTTAAAACTTACACCTTGCGGAGTATTATTAGAAAATTCCATCTGACCATCCAATTGCTCCACTAAGGTTCGTACCAAAACCATTCCAAAAGAATTACTGTGGTAAGGGTCTACTTCTAAGGGCAAGCCGATGCCGTTATCCTCAACTAGTAGACTAAACCAGTTTTGCTCTTTAACCACTACTTCCAGCACAATCTTAATCTCACCCTTTTCTAACGGTGGTTCTATCGTTGGAAAAGCATATTTTAAAGAGTTTGAAATTAGTTCATTAACTAGCAGACCACAGGGAATAGCCTGATCCATACTTAGCCAGACATCAATGGCTTTGACGGTAAGGTTTACATTATTTAGCCCTACCCGGTAAGTACGGAATAAGTGCGTTACCAAGCTTTGAATGTATTCGGCAAAATCTATGCGCGATAGGTTTTTGGTTTGGTAGAGTTTTTCATGGATCAAGGCCATTGATTTGACCCGGTTTTGACTCTCCCTAAACAAGGCCAGCGTTTTGGGTTCTTGAACACTGTGGCTTTGCAGTTTGAGCAAACTAGAGATTATCTGTAAGTTATTTTTGACTCGGTGATGCACTTCTTTCAACAAGGCTTCTTTTTCATATAGTGAGGCTTTGAGTTGTTCTTCGACCTGTTTATAGCTGGTCAAATCGGTGGCTACCAAGCAAATCATCTTAAGATGCTCGATTAGGATAGGATTAAGAGCGAGTTCACAGGAGCGTAGACTACCGTTGCGGGTCTGGAGTGACAATTCAACTTTACAACATTCTTGGCTACTTTGCTCCAATACCGTCTTGAGCAGGGGCAGATCGTCTGGTTTAACAAAAGGAAAGAAGGAGTTACCAATAATATATTCTAGGGAGATACCCAGCATATCAGCGAACCGATGATTACAATAAAGGATGGTTCCTTCGGTGGTTAAGGTAACGGCACCCTGATTCATCTCTTCCACAAAGAGACGATAGGGGTGCTCTGCTCCTTTGAGGGTGAAAATTTGGTCGCCATCCTTACCCCATATCACCAAAGCATCAATCTCTCCGTTCCGAATGGCCTGCAAAGTCTCTTCGGCTTCGGCTAAACGAGCCAACAGAACCTTCTTTTCCTGTAGCCAGTTTTTCTCTTCTATTTTTATCTCTTTTGTATTGATTTCGCTGTACATAAGCTCACCTTAATATGGTATGACTCTATTAGCTAGTTTTGGCTATAAATCTTCCACCACCATAATACGGCTTAGATTCGATAGATTGCCTACCAACTTATAGGAGGGAAGCGGCCAGTTTTTGATAAGGGTGGGTGCTGCAATAACCTCGGCTTGCCTAGCAAGCTCTGGTTGTTGGTAAATGTCAATCACCTCCAGTTCGTAACGACCGTGGAGATGTTCTTCACAAAAGTGTTGGGTCTTCAAAATAGCCTGGGTAGAGCGCGGAGTGGTTCCGGTTACATAGAGGTGTAAAATATAGGGATCCTCCGCACTCGTCTCGGAAACCGTTGGCTCACCCTTATCTAGGCACTCTTCTTCGCTTGGTTCTATCATATTAATAAAAACTTTAAAATTTGCTTTTTACTAAACTTATTTTCCGTTAAACTATTAATGCTGAGAGATTAAATCCAATCCAATCAATACCCGTTCCACATTAGAGAGATCACCAATGATTTTGCGAATTGGTTCGGGTAATTTCCGAACCAACGTCGGGATGGCTAAAATCTGGTCGCTCTGCGCCAATTGGGGTTGTTCCAACAGGTCAATTACTTCGATGCGATATTTGCCTGCTAGGTGTTCCTCACAAATCTTCTTCAGGTTGGCAAAAGCGGTCAAGGATTTAGGGGTCTGGCCTGCTACATACAAGCGCAATACCCAGAACTCAGGATTGTCTCCGGTTTCCGAGATAGGCATCATAAAATCCGTTCTCCATTAGATCTTAGCCATAAAGTTGCGGTGGCAGCTTCAAGCAAGGTTAGCTCTGCGACTGCGAGCTATTTCGTTACGCTCTTCTGCCAAATGTCCCTCTTGTTGGTGCTTTTGCTCCAATAAGTACTGAACTTCAATTGATTCGGCCTCAAGTTCGGCCTGCAAAGTCTCAATCTGAGCTTGTAAGGTACGACGTTTCCGCTCAAGGTTGAGTTGCTTGCGGACTAGTGTCTGCTGGCGTTCTAGTTCTGCCAATCTTTCTTGAGCTTCTTGGGCTACCCTCGATGATCCGGTCAAGACCCCGGCCGGGCCAAGATAAGCATCTACTAACTCAATTCCATGATGGGTTAGCAAAAACTCACGTATTTGGTTGGAATGGTTCATTCCCCGTGACTTGATTATGTAGAGACCCCGATTGCGCTCCCCGTTGAGTTCAATATCACGCAACACCAACCAAGTATCTATCAAGGAGGAAATAGTTATCTCAGTATGTTCTAGGGAACTGCCTCCAGTATTCAAGCTAGTAAAAAAGGCGGTGATTTTCTGAATTTTCAAAAAATCAATCAAACGAGTTAACATTGTCCGTACTTCGGCACTATTAGTAGAAGTTAAGAAATTGGTGATAGGGTCAAGGATTACTACGGTGGGCTGAATGTCCTGTATTAACTTATGAATTAGGGCTAGGTGCATTTCTAGGCCGTACATAGTCGAACGACTAGGGTGAAAGTGTAAAAGTTGCTGGTGAATCCAAGGCTCCAGATTCAGATCAATCGAGCGCATATTTCTTATAATCTGCTGAGTTGATTCTTCAAAGGCCAGATAGAGGCAACGTTCCCCTCTTTGGCAGGTAGCATCCGCAAAAAAAGCCGCCAAACTACTCTTACCAGTACCAGCAGTGCCTGAAACCAAGATTGTGCTACCCCGGTAATAGCCTTTTCCTTCCAGCATAGCATCCAAACCAACTACGCCACTAGAGATTCGTTCAGTGGAAACCTGATGTTGGAGATTGGCAGAAGTTATCGGCAAGACCGAGACTCCCTCTTCACCTATCAGAAAGGGATATTCGTTCGTACCATGCACTGTACCCCGATACTTAATAATCCGCAAATGTCGGGTTGCAATATGGTCGGTTATATTATGTTCGAGCAAAATCACGCAATCTGAAATATATTCTTCCAGACCTTGCCTAGTCAAGGAAGAACCAGAGCCACGCTCCCCGGTAATAATCGCCGTCACTCCTTTGGTCTTTAGCCAGCGAAAGAGCCGCCGAATTTCAGAGCGTAAGATAGATTCATTAGATAGTCCAGCGAAAAGGGTTTCCAGCGTATCCAGCACCACCCGTTTAGCCCCAATCCGATCAATGGCATAATTCAAACGAATAAAGAGACCGTCTAAGTCATACTCACCGGTCTCTTCGATTTCCGAGCGTTCAAGGTAGACGTGATCTACAATTAATTTACCTTGGGCAATCAGATCATTCAAATGAAAGCCCAGCGAACTTACATTCTGACCAAGCTCCTCGATGGTCTCCTCAAAGGACATAAAGAGACCTGGCTCGTTAAAGGAGAGTACTCCTTGGACAAGGAACTCCATAGAAATCAAAGTCTTGCCACAGCCAGTGCCGCCGCAGATCAAACTAGGACGACCTTGTGGTAAACCACCACCTGTAATTTCGTCCAACCCATTGATACCCGTTGGACATTTGATTAAACTAGCCGGAACGGTATCTGATTGGAATGTTGTATCGGTCATGAAATGCTCCTTCAGCGAAAAGAGCTTTTAACTCCTTCTCTTCCCTTAATTATAATAGTCTCTAAAAACAAATAGGCCCGAATCTCTTCTTAAGCCGACTTAAAAAACCTGTTAAAAGATTTTGTTGAAATTCTTAGGCTATGCTTTTAGACGTACCATTATTTCTAAGCTACGTGCTAACAGGGAAATTATAGCACATATCTAAATCGCTTGACGGAGTAGTTCCCAATAGATTAGGCGGTTACGGCTAAGCTGATACGTCCTCACCTTAAACGTTGATAAATTATCTCAGCCCATTTCTGTGAAACCTGTTTTGGAGTAAAATAGTGGAAGACCCGCTCTTTGCCTGCTCTTCCCACACTCTCCGCTAGTGCCGGATTTTTCAGATAGGTGAGTAAATTGTTAGCTAAAGCCACGACATCACCCAACTCAGATAACAGTCCCGTTTCACCATCCACAACTATTTCAGGTACGCCACCTGAGCGACATGCTACCGTCGGTAGCCCCGAAGCCATAGCTTCAACAAAAACAAGGCCAAACGGCTCCATTTCAGTGGGAAGAGAGAATACATTGGCATTGGCATATATCAAAGGTACATCATTTCGGTAGCCTAAGAATTTTATGTTCTGGCTCAAAGCCAACTTTTCCACTTTTTGCTTCAGTGCTTCTTCGTCGCTACCTTCGCCACATATTACCAGTTGAGCATTAGGTATTTCTTCTACTACCTTCTTAAAAGCTTCTATCAGAAGAGGGTATCCCTTCCCTACAACTAGTCTGCCAGCGGCTACAACTACTGGAGTATCCACAGACCATCCGAACTCTTGACGTAAAGATCCATTTTTTGGTATAGAAAACCGTTCTATGTTTGCAGAGTTAAATACTATTTCTACTACCTCGGACGGCACACCACACTCTATCACTTTCGTTCGGATATAATCTGAGACCACAATTATATGTTTAGCCTTAAGTAAAGTTTTAAAAGCGTGGCTCCCCAACCATGGGCCCGGAGTATAGTGTAGATGCAAAAAGTGTGGGGTTCTAATGAAGGGTCGGATAAGGGAAACTAACCAAAGATCATATCTGGCTTGAGAAGTATAGATAACATCAGGCTCTACTTCTTTTATTTTCTTTAAAAGAAATAGAAGGGAACCGGGTAACCGACTTAGCGATAAAAAAGCTCTTTTTTTGGTGGAGGGTTGGGGTGATAAGTTATAATCACGCCCAAAATCAAAAAAGAAATTCCGCCCAGTGTTAGCAAGTTTTGCTCCTCTATTATTGGCGGGATTTTGAGTATCACTTTGCCATATAAAGTAACAATCAATTAGTTCAGGGTCTACATTTTCAGCTAATAATTGATGTACACCGTATTCAGCCGAACTATTCCAATGTGCATGAATAAATAAAACTTTCACTATCTTTCCTCTGTCAAATTAGGTATAAGCCTATTTCTTGCTAATTTTAAAGCTGATTTGGCTTATCTTCTCAAAAATTCGGAGTAGGGGCGTATTGCATACGCCCGAAATGAGGCCAGCCTACGGCGGGTTTATGTAAACTGGATCAACTGGTTATTCAATAAACCCCTACTACTGGAGAAGATTTCGCCTTAGCACCTAGCTCTAAGAGCCAGCAATGCGATTTCGCATTATCACTAGGCGAGCGATTCTATTGCGAAAATCCACCGTAGTAACCACCCCTGAGCCAGTGTTGGGCAAAAAAAGCTTGCCATCCGCAGCATATCCGATGTAGTTATAACCCAGATAATTCTTAACGCCTGGACCGGTGGCCTGTAAACCGATTGCTATATTATTAGTAGGTAGCATACCATTACCGCTTATTAAGTTGCCATTGGAGGGAGCGGTTAAAGTGTTACAAACCGAGACCGTATCGGCTGGTTCTTTGGCTGAATCAAGACCAGTGCAGCCACCAATGAAGTTATAAGCATCAGTAGTTAAAGTAGCCTGATTGTTTAGGCCAGTTATATTGATCCCGCCAGCCAAATTAGGTTTAGCTGTTGTACCATTAACAGTACCAATATAGTTACAGGTAACAATATTTCCCATCGAACTTATATCAATACCATAATTTGAGAAATTAACAATTGCCAAGCCAGTAATTCGATTCTTAGAAGCTAAGGCAGCATTGCCTCCCGCATTTAAGATGAAACCTGACCCGGCGAAATTGAGATCAAAACCATCTACTGCCACGGTTGGTTTACCACGTGCGGTGATCGGATCTACATTGCAAGTAGCCACCACTTGTACACCTATGGCTAGATCAGGTAAGGGATCAATTTGTAAATGAACTGTGGGCAAGTCATCCCCTGGTGCGGCGGTTAAATTATTGACAAAAGTAACGATACGCTGTGCCGTCGGTTGATTAGCACCAGCATTAGTGTTGGCTTGGGTAATAGCCTGCCGCAAAGTTACTACACAGGTAGTTCCCGGATTAGTATCAGCTAAGGTATTGACGATTAAGCCATTTGTAGCACTACAGACATAGAAGGCGTTACTTGCTCTGGAAAGGTTATTACCATTAACGCTCAGAGTGGCGGTAAGTGTATAGGGTGTAGTACTACCCAAAGTGATCGCTAGATTGTTAAAGCTGGCAACACCATTTATGGTACTAACGGGATTCGTACTAGTAGGACTTAGGACTCCCGCCGGGTCGCCCCCGCTCAAACTCAGGCTAACCGAATGGGTAGCGTTGGTTACGATATTATTATAGGTATCCCGCACTAAGACTTGAGGGGCTGGATTTAGCGTGAAATTTGGTATCCCTTGGGTAGGTTGGGTTGTAAACTCCAGCGAACTTGCCGTACTAGGCGTAATTGTTCCGCCTTGTACGGCATTAGTACTGCTGACACTGCTAGTTTGTCCGGTAATAGTCACATAACCAGAGCGCGTGTCGGAATAGTAGAAAGTACCCGAACTACCCGATGAGCCAGAAAGAATGGTAACCGTAAGAGTAGGGCTAAATGACCCACCAGTTCCAGTGCTGAATCCATAATTAGTAGCCGGAGCAGGATAAGCACTTAAATTTACGGTTATATCCATTGGGCTGGTGATATTTACCCCATTACCATCAGTTAACTGAATTTGCAAAGGGCCACCATTAACTTTGTCACCAGCCTGAATATTAAATAAGGGCGTACTTGGAGAAGTGGTAAACTTCAGTCTGTAACTCGAAGAGGCTGGACCTAGCCCCCACAATTCGCTGGTATTATTAGCACCGCCACCAAGACTTCCCCCAAAGTAAAGAATCTGGTTGTGAAGGGAATCGTAAACTCCACTATGACCAGCCCGGCCTGCAGGCATTGTTCCCAATATAGTAGTAGTACGATCTGTCCACGCCCCAGTATTGAGCGAAGTTTGTTTGAAACTCCAGAGATCTTGATAGGAGGGCAAAGTGTTAAGATGATCGTCACTGCTAAAGATTACCATCTGATTAATGGTAGGATCCCAAACAGCCGCCGCCCGGTCACGTCCGGGTGGCACTGATCCAGTCGTAGTCACCAGTGTCCAGATACCACCGTCGGTGGTATAAATACCGGGATTAAAGCTCCACATATCGGTGTAATAAGCTAAGCCACTACATTGTTGGCCTCCCCAGACTAACATCTGGCCTAACTCCGGATTCCATACGACATTGGCTTGAAGACGAATGCCGGGTGCAGTAGCACAAGAATTCACGCTAGGGGCCGTCAATTCAATCCAACTTCCAACTGTCCCGGCCCCAGGGTCAAACGCCCAAACTCGATCATCACCACTACTGTAGACCAACATTTTGTTTGCACCGGAATCCCAAGTGCAGGATATAGCCTGCGCTTCTGGTGGAATGTTATTCGGGTCAGCGGGGGTAAATTGTTTCCAAGTACCGTTTCCACTATTAGAGCTAGGACTAAAACTCCAGATCACATTTGTAGTACCTGTGGGGTTAGTATAACTGTTGCCACCAAAAACCAAGAGTTCATTATGTAACGTATCCCATACTCCACAGCCATTGACTCGAGTTGGTGGAATGCCGCCATTAGGACTAAATTGAGTCCATATTCCAGTCTTAGGATCGAGCTTCCAAGTATCATTTAATGAGGAACCACCATTATTAAAACCACCGTGTATAATCATCAGATTATCGGCAGTATCCCACACACTCACATGCCGCCAACGGTTCCCCGGAGGGATATTAGTCAAGCTGCCATAATTTTGCCAAGTGTTGGCGGTAGGAAGTAGCTCCGAGGCTGCCTGTATAATAGGCAAATCAGACAAAGTTAAAATAGAATTAAGGATAATTAGTGACAAAACCGAAAAGGTTAAAGCCCGAAATCTTTTAGGGTATTTAAACCCTGGTCTTAATCTACCTGAAAAGTTGTTAGGATTACCCTTTTTAAACATTTTGTAGACCCTCTTGTAAAATTAATAGGATTGAACTCCAAAGAACCAAGTATTAAAATATTATAATACCAAGAATTAATTTTAGCATATCACCTAGGGGCTGTCAAAGTCAAAAGGTCAATAAACGCGCCCAACCACTGCCTTTGAAAAGACAAGGCTTACAGCGCGTTATTTTAAGTCAGCTTAGCGCGGAGTGGGATAGTATTGACCGTAGCGAGACGGAAGTCGCAAGCCCTGAAGCTTCAGGCTTTGCAAACGATACAAGAAGGCGGCTCCAGTCATCACGTGCCAAGCTACTTCGACTACTTTCCGGTTATTCGATTCTTCCAAGTAAGAGCCACGTACCCAATCGTTAAAGGCTCCCATCGCCGGGCCACTCCAGATTTGATAATCCATCTCGCGGCCCTTCTCTCCGGTGTTAGACCAGCGCGACGATAGCCCTAGATACCAGCGAAAAATCAAGGCCATTTTTCGCTTGGGATTATTCGCCGCTCGTGCAATCTGTTCAGGATCACGTTCGTTGAAGAAGGCGACAGTCTCATCCCAAACGGTATCCAGACTCTTTCTAAAAATCTGCTTCTCTAAAATCGCCCGTTCTTCCGTTGGAAGCTCCTCAATCGAATTATAGGATCGGTACAAATCGTAGAGTTTTTGGGAGCGCATCGGGAAGAGAGTACCCCTTTTGAGCAACTGCACCTTGACTCCCATCTCAAACATATCGGCAGAAGGAGCCATGATAACATCGGCCATTTCAGCTTGAGCCAAGAGCTTTTTGGTATGGGCCGAAGTGCCGGACTCGATACAGGAGTTACTGATCGAGCCTGTCACCAGATAAGCCGCCCCCAACATAAAGGCCGCCAATGCTGCTGCCGGAGTGCCAATACCACCCCCGGCTCCCACCAATATTTCACGCTGATACTGATACTTTTGCTGAATTTCATCCCGCAAAGCGATGATCGAAGGCAAAAGCACCACCAGTGGGCGATTATCGGTATGACCGCCCGAATCGGCCTCCACCGTGATATTATCAGCCATGGGTACTTTTGCAGCCAAGCTTGCCTGTAGTTCGGTAATCAGCTTCTTTTCCACCAACTCTTGCAAGATTTTGGCTGGGGCTGGCTGCATAAACTTGGTGGCAACTTCACGCCGCGAAAGCTTGGCAATTACCTTGTTCTGTATCTCAATCTGGTTATCGGCGGTCAGGCTCAAACCAGAGGCCCGGTAACGCACAATATGGGGCGTTAAGTCTAGGAAGGCCGAGGCTTCAACGGTGTGAACCCCATATTTAAGATATAGTTCCACTGCTCCTCGTTCGAGGGCTTCTTCACTAGGGCTGTGAATCAAATTAAAGGCATACGGCCCTTCTGGTAGTGCCTCTTGAATCCGACGAATAGCTGCTTCAATGCGGGCCGGGGGTAATCCCGCCGCTCCGAAAGAACCTAACATTCCCGCCTTCCCTAGGGCAATCACCATCTCTTCGGAAGCAATACCCTGCGCCATTGAGCCGACGGTGTAGGCGTACTTTACCTTGTGAAAGGCTAGAAATTCGGGATCGCCCAACTGTTCCGGTAATAGAGGTGGTGCAACTAAAAGAGCCTCCACAGTATCAACTGACGGAGCAGCATCCAACAAGACGGACGCAGTATCAACTGACGGAGCAGCATCCCACGAGACGGACGCAGTATCCAACCGTCCTTCGTTGGTAAAGCCTAGTTGTCCTTCGGCTTTAACGAGGTAACAGGGTTGGGCCAAGTTAAGTAACCTTGCCTTTATACCTGCTTCATCAAAAGCGACAGAATCCAGATTGCCCTTCCAAGCGTGTTTCCCGGCAGTTCCGGTAAAATGAAGGCCATTATCTTCAACTTTAGTCATTTACTCTTGTCCTTTTGTTAAGCTTCAAACAAGCACAGGCCAACTTGCTTGAACTCATAAATCCTTATATTATCTTTCCACAAACTAGCATCGCCTAGCAACGTCAGTTTCCCGTCAATCTTTTTAATTCCAGTCAGATGTATTTCGAGGTACATCTTTTTGTTGGCCGGAATAATCTGTCCGCGATATTTCCAAGGCATCAACTGCTTAGATAGCTGCCCAAACCGAGGGGAGCGTAAATTACTACCTAGGTCTTGCTGAAGGGCGTAAGTCTGCATCGCCTGAACAATCGCTTCCAGCCCCAACGAACCGGGCATCACTGCATCTTGGTGAAAGTGGCAGGTATAGAACCAGTCCGCCGGATTGATTACCTTGCTGGCATAAATATAGCCTTGCCCGTGTTTCCCACCTCCGGGAATAATCAGCACTTCATCCAAGAAATCTAGCTGACCCCCAGCCAAGCGATAATAGGGCTTTTCCGGGTCTAGTTGGTAAAATTGTTCCTTAGCCGCCGCCGAATGTAGATCAATTTTGACGGCAGGCAACCCGTTTATATTCTTCTGCTCAAACCAAGGCCGAATATCTTTGCCCCCATCCAGCCCGATTTGATTAGCCATTACCTCCCGGCTGAAATAGCCAAAGACCGCTTCTCCTTTGTAGAAAGGTAAACCAGCGTGTAGTGCCTCGAACTCGAACCGCTGAATAACCGTACCCTCAAAGACGGAAGTAGCGAGGAGTTTGGCCCGGTTGGTAATCGTTTTGCCCCGCAGATCAATATCCCGCAGAATCGTGCCTTGCCCATCCAGATTACGGAAGTAGAGATCTATATCCCGATAGATCAGGCAACTCCCCAAGTAAGCCGCCAGAAAGCCGCAGGGCTGAAGGGCGTTCTCCATATACATGCTGTAGGGCAGATACGGATAGGCGTTTTTGGTATAGAACCACGCATCTTCCGGTACGTCATACTCCGCTACAATGCTGGCCGTATTTTTGAAATCGTGAGGTGTACCCTGAAGCTCTAAAATTCGGCTCATCAGCATCAAGTCGCCGTTAGGAATACGCGGCACTCGCCGCCCATCGTAAACGTGATATTCCGATCCAAAACATTTTACAATCGAACCCGTCGCAAACTCTTTAAGTTGTTCTTCATTGAAGAGAGCGTCAACCGAGGGAAGATCAACCGACGGAGCGGCATCCCACGAGGGAAGATCAACCGACGGAGCGGCATCCAACGGGGGAAGATCAACCGACGGAGCGGTATCCAACGGGGGAAGGTCAACCGACGGAGCGGTATCCCACGAGGGAAGATCAACCGACGGAGCAGCATCCAACGGGGGAAGGTCAACCGACGGAGCGGCATCCCACGAGGGAAGATCAACCGACGGAGCGGCATCCCACGTGGTATGGGTATTATCTATAAAATTATCTGTGGTTCTCTGTGGTTCTCTGTGTTCATCTGTGTTACTTAACTCTAACAACGATTCGACGAGTTGGGTTTGAAGTCGCAGTAATTCGCTCATTTGGCGGGAGGCTTCCTGCCGAACTTGCAAAAAAGTGGCGTGAGCTTTAGTGGCAAGCTCACTATTTTCACTCAATTTCTGAAATTGTTCATCAGGATAAAGTGGAGGAGTAGCCAAATCTATGTTAGACCTTTCTTGAACGTGACCATACAAGGGTGCTAAGTTCAGAGGTACTCGATGGCTTAGGAGCCGAGCCAACACCTTAACAATAGAGATATGATCGTCCACCCCTTTTTGACTGATCGAAAGGGTGGCATGGTCTTTGTGCCGCAGAATTTTACCGATCCACCTCGAACAGGTATTACCTGGGCCTAATTCCACAAATATTTTGGCTCCATCGTCATAGACTTGGTTGACTAGCCGGGGAAAATCGAGCGGCTGGCAAATCATTTGGGCAATTTTTTGGCCTAGGCTAGTCGAGTCAAACGGTAGGGGCTGATAATCGGCGGCAGTGTAAAAAGCCACTTCCGGCATATCCCGGCAGGGGAAAGTATGTAGTTTAACCAGTTCCTCATATTCGGCCCGTACTGGCTCGCAATGAAGGACAAAGCTAACAGGCCGATGCAGATAGTGGCACTTCAGCTTTTCAATCACCCGCAAACAACCCTCTTTGGCTCCGCCGATAATCACCTCTTGGGCCGTGTTGATATGGGTGAGGTAAACCCGCTCCTCGTTTTTCAAAGCTTCCCTAACTTTAGCCACCGGAGCCAGTAGAAAATAGTTAGTCCAAAAATCATCATTCGCCTGCTCTAACCCCCACAACTCCCGCACGGTCTCTTTAGGGCCAGTTAGCCGGGTGCGAAAGAGTGGGGATTCGTGGAAAGTAGCCAAACCCAAGCCGCCACCTGTCCAAACTTCCATAGCCCACAACATGCTAGTCTCGCCCATACTATAACCAAAACTTGCTCTAGGCTGCACCTGAAAGTAATGGCGCATAATCATGGTAAAGAGGACGGCAAAACTAGCTCCCGACTCGATCATTGTCACCTGATCCAAGCCTAGTTGGGCTTCGAGGTTCTCCAGTTGCTCCTTTGATAATTTTTCGAGGCTACGGGGATAGAGCAATTTCTCGCCCAACGCCATGCCTAATTCGGGAGTGATGTTGACAAACTTATCATAAATTCGAGGAAAAAGGTGAAAGAGGTCTTGACCCAATCCCACAAAAGAGTTAAAAGCACCGGGATAGACAAAAGCAACTGAGCTACTTCCGTTGGCTATATTGCCCAACGGCTTAGCGGTAAAATAGCTACCCAACGGTGTTTTCCACTCACCCGCTTTATCAAAAGCGATAACTACCCCTTTTAGAGCCGCCTGAATCTCTCCCAACACTTCGCCTCGGTCACTGCCCACAATTGCCAGAGCATAAGTCGCTTGGGTTTGGGCTTGGAAAGCGACAAAAGCTTGTCGGGCTACTGAGGGTAGATCCACCTCATTTTGAAGCTGCTGCTTGAGCGTCTCAAGCTCTTCTAACAACCCGGCTCGGCTCTCTGCCGCTAGGGGAAAGAGATAAAAGGGCGCTTGAGAAAGGTTATAGTCAGTGTCGCGGTCAGGAGCAGATTGATTGACCTCCTCCGAGAGAATCAGATGGGCGTAACCACCTTCACGTCCCAACCCATTGAGGGCAGCTATTCGTCGGGTAGCACCATCTTCCAAAAACCACGCTCTGGATCTATCCGCCACATAGAATGAACTACCTTGCCAGAGGCTCGGCTTCTGAGGGCCGTTCCAATCGGGTAAGGCCGGAATAAAGCGGTGGTAGAGACATAGCGTGGTTTTAATCAGGCTGGCTAATTCCAAGATGCTAGAAGCAGGTTCAAAATTGGCGGTAGCACTACCCAACGCCGAGTTCAGTCGGCCAACCTGTAGCTGATAGGCCCGGTTTAACCCTTCGATTTCAGCTTCAGTTTCGTCAGACAAACCACTACCACAAACTTCCACATAGCCAATCTCAGCCGGATTTACCCCCGCTTGGTTAAAAGCCTGCTGGCAAACCCCGGCTACAACTTGGGCATTTGGGACAAAGGAGCCTTGCTCCATCGGATCTTGGGCCAAACTGAGAGCCTCAATCACGGCATAGATTCGATTTTGGTGTGCAATCGCCTGCTCATAGCGTTTCAAGACTATTGCCCCTGCACTTTTCATTGGCCTAGAGTTAGCTTCCGCTAGATCCACCACACCTAAAACGACTGCCTCTATCTCCCGCGTGGTAAAAAGCCATTGCGCCACATCCAAAGCCCTAAAGACGGCCTGTTCTTTAGCCGAAACCCCAAAGCAAGGACCACTAAAGCCCCACCTTGTGCCAATTGCCTTAGCCAACCTATCTGCTTCGGCAGCTTGCGCTTGATTACCAAAGCCACCTCCCACCACTAGCACCGCCACGTTAGAAGCGGTTCCGTCCGGTGATAGATCTTTCAAGGCATTATCGGCTACCTGAAAAAGCAACTCTTCCTGAGAGAAGGAGGGACTTGCCCCTTCTTTCCCCGGCCACCGGAAAGAGATAGCCTGATTTCCGGTATAGATGGCTTGCCCAAAAGCTTCCAATCCTTCACAACTACCAAAGCAGCTATCCATTCCCACTATCGCCAATTTTCTAGGCCCTAGAGGAATTTCTGATTTGTCTTCCACCATTATCTCCACTCTGGCTTAAAAATTAGACGAACACCGTAGGAGGTTGCTCCACTGTGGGAGGCTGCTCCGTCAGCGGATTAGCCGCCGTAAAGAGACCGTTGAGTCGTTTGCTAATCGTCACCTCGGCTCCGGTAATGCGGGTATAGATTTCGCCTCGCGCATTATGGGCAATAACTGTGGCTATTAGTCCAGTCTCGCTACTACTCTGCACTTCCATTGAAGCATAATAAGTCTGGTCAAAGGGAATAGTCCGGTAATGCTCAATCTTTTGGATATTCAGAGGCAAGCTACCCGCCTCATAAAAATGCCGCGCCCAAATCAAGAGGCACTGAAGCTGAACATCCACCGCATAAGGATTAAAGGTTTGTACCGGAAATTGTCCTTGTACCCTCTCAGGAACGGCTGGCAAGAAACATTCGGTAGTCATCTTGTCAGGGCTGATATTCAAGACTTGGCGTACTCCCTGAAAACTAGGGCCATGGAACAGAACACCGGTTTGATAGAGGACATCGCCGGGCAGTACCGCTTGGTCAAACCGGGGTTCAAATCCAGTATAGGGTGGCGGCACTGGAATCTGACGTAGAAGTTTTAGCTGGATGTTGTAATGGTAGAAAAGCTTACCTTTGTCGTTCTTACTGGTGATTGTCCCATCAAAGAGAATTTCATCTGCATTTTTGGCAATTTCTTTTAGTTCTAGGTTATATTCGCTGGCCTGCAAATTATCAAAAACTACCCCTTTCAAGACCCGGCTCTTTTCGGTACTGAAAAATTTATAGCCGGGGCAAAGTTGTTCGGCAGCGTTAGCCACCCAATTGATAACGCAGATTGCAGGTAAAACGGGATTACCGCCAATCCGATGATCGTACAGAAATGGATTGCCTTCCAACGTCAGCGTCCGGCGCAAGTTAAAGGTGCGGAGTTCGGGGTCAAATTGCACTTCGCCCGTATCCATTGAACTTCCCATCAAGACCTGCACTATCTCCTGATTGTCGGGGGAGAGTTCGGCCACTAGTCGGTTAGCCCCGGCTTCGATGGGAATAATCTCAATGTTGCGTTTGGCAAAAAACTCTTTTAGCGCAGGTGTCACCATTCCACCATCCCATGGCCCCCAATTCAGCGAAACGACATGGCAAGCGGGATACTGCTGCTTAACCAGATAGGCCGTCTTGTTGAGTATCTCATTGGCAATGGCATAGTCGGCCTGACCTGCATTACCAAAGAAACCCGCCGCCGAGGAAAAGAGAACTAGGTAGTTTAGTTGGCTAACCGAAATAGCACTAAGCAGATTTTTCAGGCCAGTAACTTTAGCCGAGTAGACCGTTTCAAAATCTTCTGACGACTTATACTCAATCAGCTTATCCGCCAAGTTTCCGGCCCCGTGAATAATCCCGGTGATTAGTCCAGTGCGTTGTACTGCTTCAGCCAACTTTTGTTGCAACGCTATTCTGTCGGTAATGTCCACACTGAGATATTCAGCCTGCCCCCCGGCTTCGGCAACCGCATCTAAGGTTTGCTTGATTTCGCTACTGGCTAAAAAAGCGTTCAATAACTTCTGCACTTTTACGGGTAGAGGCTTCTCACCTTGAGCGGTGAGGTGTTCCATAATCCGCTTTTTCAATTGAGGTTCGGTCAGATCCGGTGCGGCCCAAGCTGGCTCAACTTTAGCTACCGGGGAGCGTCCCAACAAAATAAATTTGCAGTGGTAATGTCGCGCCAACTGAATAACGCATTTAGCGGTGACACCTCTGGCACCACCGCTGACTACAAAAACAGTTGACGGATTTATTTGATTTCTCTTGCTATCCATCTATCCTATCTATCTCTCCCGCCTACTAAGACTTTTTCACCGATCAGGGTAGACCGTCCCTCTAGGTTGTAGGCCACTTCACCCAACAACCGATTGGGGTCATGGAGTTCGGCTAGAATATGTTTGGCGGCTAGACTAGCATCCAAGTCAGGGCTTAGGTCTAATGCCCGGCAGAAGACGCGCTCCCATTCTAGGTTTAAGGTCTTGGTTAGGCCAAACAAGCCACCCGCGATAGCCCCAAAACTGTTAGTCTGACCTAGGCCAAATTGTCCGTCTAGCCGAGCTACAGTGAAGAAGCAACTACGACCTTTTCGAGCGGCATCATTGAGCGATTTTTTGAGATGTTTGGCAATCAGGAAGACCTGCTTGACCAAATCTTTCTCGGTGTCTAGGAACGGGATACCACCCTTTTGATTCAGGAAGGAGGGGGGGTTGAGGTGAATAAACCCGCCAATTGGCCCGTACTTCTCCGCAATAATCTTGAGGGTTTGCTCCAAATTTACCTCGCTCAAATCTTCCAAGACTACCCGCTTGGCCTCCGTGGGTAGGCGCAAACAGGTTGCAATCACCGATTGCGGAAAGCTTAAAACGACTACTTTTTGACCCTGCTCAACTAATGCTTGGCTTAATTCTACTGTGGTGGTTGTGCCATCATCGGTTAAGAGGCAGACGTATTGCTCCGGTAGACTCCCCTCTAAGTAGTCGGGTGGCGGGAGGTGTTTTAGCCGAACTAGACTCCGCGAAACGGTTTCGTCTTCGTCGGGCGCGGTATCAACTGGCGGAGCAGTATCCAACGAAACCGTTCCTCGGATGCTGCTAATCATGTGATTGGTGATTTGGCCTAATGTGCGTAGTTCGACTAGTTCCTCCGGGTTTATCCGGGGTAGGGATGGGAAGCGCTCTTGCATCGCCCCTAGGATCTCCACTCGTTTGATTGAGTCGATTCCTAAGTCGGCCTCCATGTCCATTTCTAGTTCGAGCATCTCCACCGGATAGCCTGTCTTTTCGCTCACTACTTCTAGTAGGTTTTGGGAAAGGAAGGCTGGATCAATATCAACTGACGGAGTAGCATCCAACGGGACGGACGCGGTATCAACTGACGGAGCAGCATCCAACGAAACCGTTCCTCGGAGGCTGTTAATCATGTGGTTGGTGATTTGGCCTAATGTGCGTAATTCGACTAGTTCCTCCGGGTTTATCCGGGGTAAGGATGGGAAACGTTCTTGCATCGCCCCTAGGATCTCCACTCGTTTGATCGAGTCGATTCCTAAGTCGGCCTCCATGTCCATTTCTAGTTCGAGCATCTCCACCGGGTAGCCCGTCTTTTCGCTCACTACTTCTAGTAGGTTTCGGGAGAGTGACGCAGTATCAACTGGCGGAGCAGCATCCAACAAGACTGACGCAGTATCAACTGACGGAGCAGCATCCAACGAGACGGTGGCTTCTTGAAGGCTGTTAATCATGTGATTGGTGATTTGGCCCAAGGTGCGTAGTTCGACTAGTTCCTCCGGGTTGATACGTGGCAGTTCGGGGAAACGTTCTTGCATCGCCCCTAAGATCTCTACCCGTTTGATCGAGTCGATTCCTAAGTCGGCCTCCATGTCCATTTCCAGTTCTAGCATCTCTACCGGGTAGCCGGTCTTTTCGCTCACCACTTCTAACAGGTTGCGCGAAAGAACGGAGACTGAGATAGCAGGAGCCACTATTACTAGGGTAGGCGATTGCGCCGGAGCCGCTTTTTGAGGAGCAGGTGGGGCAACTACTTTAGCCACTGGAGCAGGTGGAGCAGGTGTGGCTTTAGGAGTTTCTACTGGTGCGGCTTTAGCTACTGCTACCGGGGCCACTTTGGGAGTTTCCACTGGAGCAGCTTTAGCCACTTCTACCGGAACCACTTTGGGTGTTTCTACTGGCACAACTTTAGCCACTTCTACCGGGGCCGCGATAGCCGCCGGAGTTGCTTTAGGGCTGGCCGGGATAGAACGTTCCACTACCCTAGCCGACGCTGGTAAGCCATTACTGTGAGAGGCTGAGCCATTCGAGCCAGAACCGTTAGAAATTGCTCTGTTGGCGGCAGTACTGTGGGAGGCTGCTCTGTCAGCCGATTTACCTTGCAGGAGACCGGCTTGCTGCTGCACAATCTGGAAGAAATTTTTGGAGTAATCGGCCTGATTGTTCAAGTACTGAGCATGGGTATTCAGGGTATCGGCCTGATGCTCATGGAAGCGCAACATGCCCCGTTCCAAACTCTCCAACACCCCCGGTGGTGGAGTCACTGGGGGGCGACCATTTCCACCCAACAACAGCCCTTGCTGTTGCTGCATCAATTGGAAGAAGGTTTTGGTATATTCCACCTGATTGTTCAGGTATTGCCCATGTACCTGTACTGTACTAGACTGGTGATTGCTCAACTGCTCTAGGCCACGTTCGACACTCTCCAGACTCCTCAAATAATCTACCCCGGACAGGGCTTGCAACTGAGGAACCGCTTCCACCACCTGCTCTGATTGTACAGGTGTTACTATGGGAACTTGTTCTACCTGCCGGACTGCGGTAGGTTGCTCTACTTGTCGGGCTGTAGCAGGTTGCTCCACCTGCCGGACTACGGGAGGCTGTTCCACTTGTCGGACTGTAGCAGGTTGTTCCACCGGGCGGATTATGGGAGTTTGTTCTACCGGGCGAACTGCGGGAGTCTGTTCCACTTGATGAACTCCATTCGATATTATGTGATGACCGTCTTGTAAAGCCTTTTCAAAAGCAGCTTTCGTCTGCGGATTGACATAGTTGCTACCGTTTAAGCGCATATTCAACATACTGCGTTTTCGAGTAGACTTGCGAACAGGTTGTTGATAAGGGTCAGCGTCCTGCAAGGGGAAGCCTGCCACGCGCAGTTGAATCACCGCTCGCCGCAATTGGAGATCGCTATCTTTTTGGCGGCTAGAGTTTAACGCTACCGCTAGATAAGGCTTATTGCCCAGAATATCTTTTACCAGATTGGTCAGAATATCCCTAGGGCCAAATTCGATAAAGAAGTAACCGCCTGCCGCGTAGATATTTTCTATCTCCTGCTGGAACTGGACAGGTTCAAGGATGTGTTGCCCCAAGATTTGCTGAATGGCGGCAGGCTCGGTTGGGTAGGGATTGGCGGTAGTATTGGAATAAACCGGAACTGTGGGAGCCTTGAAATTTACCGCATGGATAGCCTCGGCAAAAGGTTTTTGGGCGTGACCCACCAGCGCGGTATGGAAAGCCGCCGACACAGGCAGCGGAACCACTGAATAGCCCTTGCTTTGTAGAGCGACCTGCACTCTAGCAATGGCAGGTTTCGTACCAGCCAAGACCACCTGAGTTTTGGAGTTCAGGTTAGCGAGGGTAATATCTGAAAAGTCCTTCAAATCTTCCCGTAGTTTAGTGATTTCGCCTTTGACCGCTAACATCGTGCCAGTATCAAAATCGGGGTTATCGGTTGGAGCGGCCATCGCCTCACCTCTGGCTCGAACTAGGGCGAGATAGTCGTTTTCTTCCAGCACGTCCGCCGCCCACAGTGCCGTTAACTCACCAAAGCTATGTCCGGCTACGAAATCGGGCTGAAATCCGGCCTGTTTGAGCAGTTTGTAGAGTGAGGCACTGAAAACCCCGATAGCGGGTTGAGCATAGCGGGTATTTTGCAAAGCGGCGGTCTGAGCCGTTGTTTGGGCTGGCGTCAATGCCGGAGGCGGAAAGACGGTAGTTGAAAGCGCGGGTAAACCATCCTTGATAAAGAGGTTATCCATCGCGCTATAAGTGCTACGTACTTCCGGGAAGTTAAGGCCCAATTCCCGACCCATTTCTAAATATTGCGAGCCTTGCCCTGAAAAGAGAGCCACTACCTTACCTTGAGTATCCAAGCCACTCTTACGGTAATAGATGCCCTTGGGATGTTCCCACGCTTCTTCCTGAATCTTCTTTTTGAGCAAATCAGTAGCCGCTTGCAACAAGTCGAGTGCTTCTGCCAAAGAGTTAGCCACAAAGCCTACTCTAGCCGCAGTCGCCGGAATTATGGCTTTGCTTTCAGCACTAAGCTGAGCAAAATAATCTTCGGCAGGATACCGATCCGTCGGCTGATACTCCGCCACTTGTTTTTGGAGTTGTCCCGCTACTTCCTGACAACGCTCCAACAGTTGCTCAGGGGTGTCGGCGGCTAGAATAATGGACTTAGGTACACTATTAACCCGGTACGTTCCGGTCTGTTCCCCGGTATATTCTTCCATAACGACATGGAAATTTGTACCGCCAAAACCAAACGAACTTATTCCGGCGCGTCGAGGAGTGCCATCTGCCGAGCTTACCCAAGGGCGTGTCTCGGTATTCAAGTAGAAGGGTGATTCGGTCAGGTTAAGTTTAGGATTGGGTTCGGTGACATTGATGGTAGCCGGGAGAATTTTATGGTGTAGGGCTAGGGCGGTTTTTATAAGACTAGCCGAGCCAGCCGCCCCTTTGGTATGACCAATCTGTGATTTGACGCTACCCAAGGCAATACTCTGTGGAGCAGCCCCGGCCTCGGTGAAGACCTGCCGTAGCGCGGTCGTCTCGCACAAGTCTCCTGCGACGGTTCCGGTGCCATGGGCTTCAATTAGGCCAATCGTAGTAGGCGAAAATCCGGCATCCTTGTAGGCCCGGCGCAAAGCAGTGGCCTGCCCTTCAGGACGAGGGGCATAGATGCTTTTGAAGCGCCCATCGCTAGAAGTACCTATACCTTTGATGACGGCATAGATTCTATCGCCATCCCGTTCGGCATCTTCGAGGCGTTTTAACACCACGATACCGACACCTTCGCCTGCCATCATACCATCGGAGGCAGTGTCAAAGGTTCGCACATTCTCCCCTTTGGAGAAGGCTGGGGTCTTGCTAAAACACATGTAGGTAAGGATCGAGTTATCTATATCCACGCCACCAGTAAGCATCATACTGGCGCGATGCTCCAGCAATTCGCTCAGGGCCAGCTTTACGGCACTTAGCGAACTAGCGCAAGCGGCATCGAGGGTACAGTTCATGCCACCCAAATCGAGGCGGTTAGCAATCCGTCCCGCGACTACGTTATTGAGAAAACCGGGGAAAGAGTTTTCTTCCCATTCGACATGGCCCAATTTGATTTTAGCGATAATCTTTTGGGAGTCTTCGTCGGAGAGGCCGCTACTCCTCAGCACTTTTTCCCAAATAGGGTATTGCAAGCGACTGACTAAGGGGCGCATTAGTTGTTGGCCGGAGACCACGCCTAGCACCACGCCTATCTCTTCTCGGCTAAAGTTTCGAGTATCGTTGTAGCCCGCATCGTCCAATGCGTCTTTTGCCACCACTAGGGCGAGGAGTTGGGAGACATCGGTGGACTCAAGGATGTTGGGTGGTAGGCCAAACTCTACCGGGTCAAAGTCAACATCCGGTATAAAGCCGCCGCGTTTACAGTAGGTTTTATCTTGGGCGCGGGGGTTGGGATCATAGTAGTCTTTGATCTCCCAGCGCGAGGGTGGTACATCGGTAATACAATCAATCTTCCTTAAAATATTGTCCCAATAATCCTGCAAATTTTTAGCTTGCGGGAAGATGGAAGCCATCCCGATAATGGCAATAGGGGTCCGGTGCAGTTGGGCATTGACCTCGTTGGTTTCTAGCGAATTTCCAGACATCAATCCTCCATCTCACTAACATTTATTATATTTAAGCAGTTCATTACATCTCCAGGCCGGGTGGGGGCCAAACCATGACAATTCAAAAAGCTCATCCGATAAGTCCAGCAAGCCGGGTAAGGAACCGACTTTCTGCCAAGTACCACTTTACCAGTGCATTATAACATTTTGGCAAGCCTAAATTTTGTCCAAACCAAATGCTTTGGGACAGCAGATGAGCATTTACAGGCATCACATTATACCATAACTAGGGCTGGTAAACAAGTGGGTTAAAATTAGTAAACACGGTATAAATAAATGGTGTATTGTTTAACGTCTTCATCACCCGTCCTATTTAGGGCCACGCGCCCCTGTATCCCCTTCTGACACACGATGGGGTTGCCCCGTTTAGGAGGATATTCGTAGCACTTACCAGTAAGGAGCAACTGGCTACCTTCCCCGGTGTTCGTGACCTTGCCATGATCTCCCTTTTTCTCGACAGTGGCATAAGGAAGGGAGAACTACTATCGCTGAACATAGAAGATGTGGACATTTCTAAGTTGAGGTGCATAGTGAACGGCAAATAACTCTAAGAAATCTTTAGGTATATTTACCAAATATTTTCCACTTACTATATTCTATATAACAACATATTTGTCGTTATACCAACAAGCTATTTGACAATAAAGTTCTTGTAATTTTATTGGTAATGTGGTAATATAAGTCGGTAACAAATTTTAGCAGCGTCGGCTATTTCATAGACATAAGCAAATATCTAGGTTTGGGTAACAGCTTAAACGGAGAAAATGATGGCTAAAGATGCCACACTGACCAAATATTACACCGACATTGAGAAAGCACTAAAACTTGGCAATGCCACCGAACACACCTACCGCCCGGCCCTGAAAGCACTAATGGATACCCTCTTTCCTAGTGTTGTGGCTACAAACGAGCCGAAACGGGTTAAATGTGGTGCGCCCGATTATATCCTAACTCGTAACGAGACCCCGCTTGGCTATATCGAGGCCAAAGATGTAGGTGTCTCGCTTGACCAGACCGAAAAGAGCGACCAGCTAAAACGTTACCGGGAAAGTTTGAGTAACTTAATCCTAACCGACTACCTGGAGTTTCGCTGGTATATAAACGGTGAAAAGCGGATGGTTTGTAGGCTGGCTACGGTTGGGGCAAGTGGCAAACTAAAACTAGAACCAAATGGGCCAGAGCAGGTTAAAGAGTTATTGACCGCCTTCATTAACGCTCAGGTTCAAACCGTTGCCAATCCTAAAGAACTAGCCGAGCGGATGGCAACTATCGCCAAACTTACACGAGAGACTATTAAGCGCACCTTTGAGGACGAGGACAAAGGTGGTTCACTCCATAGTCAGCTTATCGGCTTTCGCGAGGTCTTAATACCAGACTTAACGCCCGAACAGTTTGCCGATATGTACGCTCAAACTATTTGCTACGGCCTCTTTGCCGCCCGGTTTAGCAATCCAAGTAATAAAGCTTTTACCCGTGAGACCGCCGCCTATAGATTGCCTAAAACCAATCCTTTCCTGCGAAAGATGTTTGGCTACATCGCTGGCCCTGAATTAGATGAACGGGTTACTTGGGTTGTAGACGATTTGGCGGAATTGCTTAACAGGACGGATGCCGCAGTCATTCTCAAAGATTTTGGTAAACATACCAAACAAGAAGACCCGGTGGTTCACTTCTATGAGACCTTCCTCGCCGCTTATGACCCTAAAATGCGTGAGGCTCGCGGAGTCTATTACACCCCGGAGCCAGTGGTCAGCTATATCGTGCGGAGTGTAGACCATCTGCTTAAAACCGATTTTGGTCTTCCAATGGGTTTGGCCGATGATACCAAGATAACGCTCACTTCTAAGAAAGAAGCTGACACGAACCAACCGAAAACATCTGAAACCCATAAAGTGCAAATACTAGACCCGGCTACTGGTACAGGTACTTTCCTCTATGCGGTGATTAGCCATATTTATGAGAATAATTTCGCCAATAACAAAGGTATGTGGGACGGGTATGTTGCGGAACACCTCTTACCCCGCCTATTCGGTTTTGAACTCTTAATGGCCCCTTACACGGTGGCTCACCTGAAAGTGGGCTTGCTCTTGGCTGAGACTGGCTATAACTTCCAGAGTAACGAACGCCTGCGCGTTTATCTTACCAACACTCTTGAAGAAGGATTTGAAGGCGGCAAGTTGCCTTTTGCCGAGTGGCTAGTGGAAGAAGCTAACGCCGCCAGTGGCATAAAATACAATGCCCCTGTAATGGTAGTGTTGGGCAATCCCCCTTACTCTGGGCATTCCTCTAACAATTCTGCTTGGATAGCAGATTTGTTACATGGCAAAGACAGCCAAATAGGGAAAATCAGTGGTGGTTATTTCATGGTGGATAACAAGCCATTAGGCGAGAGAAACCCAAAATGGTTGAATGACGACTATGTAAAATTCATTCGCTTTGCCCAATGGCGCATAGAGCAAACGGGTTATGGTATTTTGGCCTTCATCTCCAATCATGGTTATTTGGATAATCCCACCTTTAGGGGTATGCGCCAAAGCCTGATGAAGACCTTTGATGATATTTACCTGCTAGACTTACACGGTAATAGCAAGAAGAAGGAACGTAGCCCTGATGGTTCCCCCGACCAAAACGTGTTTGATATTCAACAGGGCGTAGCTATCGGTATATTTGTAAAAAAACAAAGTAGCAGCCTAAAAGTAGATGCTAAGGTAAAACACGCCCATTTTTACGGTAAGCGTGAGGAAAAATACCAGAAGTTGTTAGATGGCGACGTTAGCTCTACTGACTGGAAACCTCTTGCACCACAATCTCCGTTCTATCTTTTTTCCCCCCAAAATATTGATCTACAGAAAGAATATAATCAGGGATGGAAGATTACAGAGATGCTTCCAGTTAACAGTATCGGCATTGTCACCTCACGGGATAACTTGACTATTCACTGGAGTCAAGAGGAGGTTTGGAAAACTGTTACCGATTTTGCTTCACTACCACCTGAAGATGCAAGGGAAAAGTATAATTTAGGGGGGGATGCTCAAGATTGGCAGGTTACAATGGCTCAGAAGGATTTAAAAGCTTCAGGGCTTTCTAAAGTTAAAATTACTCCAATCTCATACCGTCCTTTTGATATTCGCTATACCTACTACACTGGAAATTCCAAAGGGTTTCATTGTAGACCACGTAGTGAGGTAATGCACCACATGCTGGCCGGGGGAAATCTCGGTTTAATTTTTATGAGACAGGTTGCTCTGGATGGTAACTATAGCCACTTTTTAGTAACGCGACTTCCGGTAGATAATAGGGCTTTTTATAGTAACAAAGGTATAATGAATTTAGCCCCACTCTACCTCTACCCGGACAAATCCAAGCCAAAGCTAGATGGTACGGAGGAAACAAGTACCACGCCCGATGGTCGCCGTCCTAACCTTGCATCTACTTTCACTAAGGATATAACCGAACGAATCGGGCTTAACTTTATCCAAGATGGCAAGGGCGATTTGCAAACCACCTTTGGGCCAGAAGATGTGTTCAACTACATTTACGCTGTGTTTCATTCGCCTACCTATCGCAGTCGCTACGCCGAGTTTTTGAAGATAGATTTTCCGCGAGTTCCCCTGACGAGCCAAATTGAGCTATTCCGCGCCCTCTGTGGTTTAGGCGAAAAGCTAGTGGGCCTTCATCTAATGGAGCAATCCGGGCCACAAGCCGACACACCTAGCTATCCAGTAAAAGGGGAAAACATAGTCGAGTTTGTGAAATATACCGAGCCGATTGTTGGGGAGACCACTGGCAAGCTACAGCAGCCGGGCCGGGTCTGGATTAGTAAGCAACAATATTTTGAAGGTGTGCCACCCGAAGTGTGGGAATTTCATATTGGCGGCTATCAGGTCTGTGAAAAATGGCTTAAAGACCGCAAGGGCCGGAAGCTAACCTTTGATGACCTAAAGCATTATCTGCGCGTCGTTGCCGCCCTAGCCCAAACCAGCAGGCTAATGGCTGAGGTGGACAGCATAATCGAGGAACACGATGGCTGGCCTCTCCAATCCGCCACACCATAGAACCCACTTTACTCCTATTGGTGAATAATAAGGAGAACCAACTGTGCTTTAGTCAGTTGGTTGCGTTTGAGGCTAAAATATGGGCCAATTTGCTTTATAAGGTGCATTATTGTATAATGCACCCGTTAAGCAATTTTGGGGTGTCGTCTAATGGTAGGACAGCTGACTCTGGATCAGTAAGTTGGGGTTCGAGTCCCTGCACCCCAGCCTATTGTTATTTTATAAACTCAAAACTACTTTATTATACTAAATTAAGCCTTAAATAAAATTACACTAATATTGCAAGTGAAACATTAGTGTAATATGAAGAAATTTATTAATTTTTGATAAAAGATTAAAATTAAATTACTTCTTCATATTTACCATCATCATTATAATAACGGTTAAAGGCACAAGACCCCATATAACCATAAGAACGTAGAGCCGTAAATAACCCAAATCTTTTGGCCCCGTCAATATCTGTGGTAAACGGTTAAACCTTTTAAAGCCGTTTGAGATAGTTTTACGGGAGAAACACATACCATATCCGATCAAATTCCAGATTAAACTTAGCCACCAACCAAGAAGAATGAAATAGGTGAATCGGAAGAAGAAGCTATGTTGAGGAGCGGTTACCTTTGATTTAGGAGCGACTGGAACTGCGGCGGGTACTGGTTCAACTGGGCGTAAGGTTAGAAGAGTCGGTAGCCTTTTGAGCATAGTAATCCCGGTCTCGATAGAAAAGATGGGCAAGCAAACAAGAGAAGCCACGATTGTCCAGATGAGGCCAACCCACCAGCCAATTAAAATACAGTAGAGTACCCTTACTGGCAACTCTTCGGCGAACTTCTTCTTCTCTTTAGGAGTCGAAGGAGGTTGGTTAGACTTCTGGTGCGATCTGACATTCTTTGAGGGGGATGTATTAGACGCTTGTGACGCTTGTTTAGAAGTCTGGGCGGGAGAGGGTCGGAATTGAGCCGTATCAGATGCGCCCAAATCTACCATTTGAACCCCCTCTTCCTCTGTTTCTGATTGCAACACATAAGGTGGTGCATCAGGATACAATTCCGAAAATTGATCTTTAGATACTTCGGCTTGCCCGCTTTCAATCTGGTAGATAAGATTATCCACATCCTTATAGTGGCTCTTCATCCCTTGCAGTTGTCGTAAGCTTTCTAAAGCCTCTTCCCAACGAGCAGCTTTGTAGTGTTCATAGCTAGTGATGTAGAGGGTTGCCAGTTGTTGTTGTTGCTCGTAATGTTCTAGCAGATCTGAGGCCGCCCCCGCATAATTTGGCCCCATCGCCTGAAGAGCTTGGATTTTTTGATTTGCGTCAACCCAATCCTCCTGCTCAAGCGCAGCCTGGGCCTCACTGATGAGTGTCGTCGCTTGGGATTGGGCTTCCTCCTCCTCTATTATTTGTTCAAGGCGACTTATTAGACTTGCTACATCTTTATAGCTGCTGTCAAGGTTTCGGGTTTGGTAGAAAGCTCTCAGAGCGTCGTGCCATTGTCCGCTTCTATAAGAGTCCTGTCCACTGGTATAGAGTCGGATCAAGTCTAGCTCTCTTTGAGCTAGACTCAGCTTTTCGGTAATTTCAATTAGGAAGGGGTCAATTACTAGAATGTTTTGTAATTTCTCAATCGCACCATACCAATCTTCGTGGTCAAAAGCTACCTGAGCCGCTTGTTGGAGTAGAACAAGCTCTTCCTCTCTGGCAGAGGTCTCGCAGATTGGTATAAGCGTCCCCACATCCCGATAGTTACTATCTATTTCCTCTACTTGTCGGAAAGCTTCTAGGGCTTTCTTCCAACGTTTGGCATCGTAAGCAAGATAACCACTAGCGTAGAAACTTGATAAGTCCTGTTGTTGGCGAGCTTGGATTAAACTATCGGCTATTCCAGACTGAGAAGGATCAAGGGCTACAAGTGCTTTTAATTGTTCTACTGCTAGTGACCATTCCTTCTGTTGACTAGCAGCCAAAGCTTTATTAGAGAGTACAGCGACCTGTTGCTCGATACTTAACGGTGCCATCTCAAAGATACGACCTTCCGGGTTACTCAAGTAAAGTACCGGACTAGCCCATTCCACGTCGTTGCCTTTGCTAAAGGCGGCTTGCCGGGCCTCACTTAGTGCCAAATCCACCCCATGTCCTTGTGTTAAGGTGTTATAGAAAGCCTCGGTGTGGGCAGAGAGTGCTTCATTGGTTATTTCGAACTGCATAGATACTACTGCTGGTATTCCAGAATGGATCAGACTTTGAGCGGTGGACGCGAACGGGTCAGCTAGGGAGGTACGTCCCCCTTCCGCACCGTTGATGTTAAGAACTACTAGCCGTATGGTATTGTGTTTGTGAAGCAGCTTTCCTAATTCTGGACCACTTAGCAGTTGGCTTCGCCCTTCCTCATCCTCTAGTACTAGTACGCCTGTTTTAAGATTTGGCTCAAAATAGGCAGGGCCAATGTAGTGAAAGACATGGTATTCACCTAACGTTAACTTATGTTGTAGTTCGGACAGGGTGGCTCGTTCCATCCGCTCCATAAAGACCAAGCCCTCTTGCTGTATTTCGGCTAGGGATTCGTATAGCCTGATCCATTCTAAATCTACATCAAAATTAGGGTAATCCGTTGGGCTGGAAATCATTACCAACAGCCTAAGAGGTGGCTCAATTGACAAGTGCTTAGCTCGTTCCGCTACTTCGATGTAGCGTATTAGCGTAGTCTTTTGCAAAAGGCCCATAAAGTTATCCATGCCGGGGTAGTAGAGATACTCCCACGGTAAATCCACCAGTTCAGGTGTTTTCCCAAGAATCAAGCGGAAGCGTAAACCTACACCTTGACGATAAGCTTCGGTTAAACTATTGCTAAGACATCTCAGGAGTTCCCCATTGAAAATCGCATTAAAGAGTTTCCAGCCAAATTCTCTGGTCGGAACTAATTCCTGATTGGTCACAAAACGAGTACGTCCGAGGTTAAAAAGCAGGTTTTCCAGTTCAACCGGGGAAAAAGGGATTAGGAAATTACTGCTGGCTGGTTCGACCGGGGCATTTATGACCTGAAGAGAATAGCCTTGGTTGGCAGGCACTATTTCTAAATCGAAATCAAGATAACTCTTCGTTGGTATAATGGTTTCTTCTAGCTTGGTCTCGATTTCAGGAATCAAGGTTGCCACGTCTTTATAATTATCGGCAACTTTCTGCAATTGTCGGAAGCATTTCAAAGCCTCTTGCCAGCGTGTGGCGGTGTAATATTCATAGCCGGTGGTATAAAGCGTAGCCCACTCCTGCTGTCGTCGTGCCTGATTTAGTTTGGTCTCTGCTTGGATTTGGGAGGAATCAAGATTTAGAATAGTCTTGAACTTTTCAATTGCAACGGCCCATTTTTCCCGCTCAATTGCATCTTGGGCTTCGGCGTAGAGCGAAGTAATTTGAGGCGGCTGCTCTTCGATTGCTCCAGCAATTTTAGCTTTGACCTTGCTAATAATGGCCTCCACATTTCTAAAATTGCCCGCCTTGTCGTATACCTGCTGGAGGTATTCCAGTGCTTCCTCCCAGCGTTCTGCTTTGCAGGAATCATAGCCCGCTTGATACAACTTTCCTACTTCTTGCTGTTGACGCACATAGCTCAGTTTGTCTTGTGCTTCATACTGAAGGGGATCAATTTCGAGGAGTTGTTGTAGCTTTTGGGCCGCAACAGTCCAATTTCCTCGATCAATCTCAGCTTGGGCCTCTTGGGGAAGTGTGGTGATTTTTATACGCCTACATTCCTCATCGCACACCCCGCTCAACGTTCGCACGTTCTGGTAATTGCTATCAATTGCTTGAATTTGGTTGAAGATTTCCAGAGCCTCGCACCAGCGATACTCCTCATAATATTGCTGTCCAGTGGCATATAGTTTTGTTAATTGTTGATGCGATTGAGCCTGATGGAGCCGCTCAGCGATTTCAACTTGGTTGGGATCTAGGGTTAATAGGCTTTGTAGCTTTTCTATAGCGACATCCCACTCTTCTCGATAAAGCGCGAGCTGAGCTTCTTGCTCAAGTGTGGTGAATCGGGTGCGCTCATACTCGATTTCACAACTATTTAGGAGCGTCTCTACCTCTTTATAATTACTCCTAATGCCTTGCACCTGCCGCAAAACTGCTATGGCGTCGCCCCACCGACCTGCCTTAGAGTGGTTTTGACCGCTAGTGTACAAATTATCCAATTCTTGTTGCTGCTGAATTTGCTTCAGCTTCTCTTGGGCCTCCACTTGGTTAGGATCAAGTCTTAGGAGTGTTT
This sequence comes from Candidatus Chloroheliaceae bacterium, assembly GCA_013390945.1. Lineage (GTDB taxonomy): Bacteria > Chloroflexota > Chloroflexia > Chloroheliales > Chloroheliaceae > L227-5C. The sequence continues at coordinate 48,523 of JACAUC010000001.1, read as the reverse complement.
GTAGGCTCTCCACTGCCGTATCCCATTTTTCTTGTTCGGTAGCAACCAAAGCCTTGTGATAAAGATTGGCAACCTGTTTTTCGGTATTTAGGGGCATCAGGTCAAAGAGTCGTCCATTGGGACTACTCAGATAAAGTACTGAACTACCCCATTCTACGTCATTGCCTTTGGCAAAGACAGACTGCCGAGCCTTGCTCAAGGCTATATCTACGCCCTCTCCATGGGCTAACGCGCTATAAAGTACCTCGGCTTGGATCGCTTCGGCGGCATCACCTATTTCAAACTGCATTGAGATAACGGCAGGGAGACCTTGCTGCACCAAACTCTGAGCGGTAGCCGCATAGGGATCCGTGCGAGAAGTACGAGCCGCTTCGCAAGCATCCAAAATTGCCAACCGCAAGCTACTATGCTCGTGCAACACTTGACCTAACTCCCGACCACTTACCGGGTGGCTCTGCCCTTCAGCATTTTCCAGCACCACCACCCCATCTCTGAGTAGTACGTCATAGTAACCATGACCGATATAATGAAAAATGTGATAGTCGTTTTTTTGTAAGTGCTTTTGCAATCCGGCGAGGGTAGCTTCTTCTACCCGTTCTAGCGTCAACAAGCCCGCTTGTTGTAACTCACTTAGGGCTTCATTCAATTCATCCCATTCCTTCTTCACCTCAAATTGGGGATATTGGTCTGGTTTAGAAATTAGCACTAATGCTCTAAGGGGGGGTTCTACCGACAGAGATGAAACAACTTCGTCCATTTTCAGATAGCGAACTAGGGCAACCTGTTGTAAGAGGCCCAAGAAATCGTTGAAAGCAGGGTAATAGAGATACTCCCAAGGCAAATCTACCAATTCGGGAGCTTTATCAAGGAATAAGCGGAACCGTAAACCTGCCCCTTGACGATAAGCTTCATTTATACTAAGGCTTAGGGAGCGTTGAATTTCGCCACTAAAGATGGCATTGAAAAGCTGCCAGCCAAATTCCTTGGTGGCAACCAACCCTTCAGGCTCAACATAACAGGTTTGCCCTAGTTGAAGAAGTATATCCTCCAACTCAAGTTGAGAAAAAGGCAGCCGAAAATCCCCCGCCGCCGGACCTGCCGGGGAATTTAAGACCTCGGCATGATAACCTTGATAGTATGATTCGATTTGTAGATCGAAATCAAGATAAATTCTTGTCTCCACAGGTTTCCTCAACATCTCTATTTTCAAGTCTAAAAGTAGTGCCACTATACCACCTAAGTCTAACACAGATGGTATACATTTACAAAACGAGAGTTTTAAACTCCAACGTTTTGCCCTTACAAAAAACGGATCCCTTATTCTCGCGCCAGCACCTTTGAAAATCGGTAGAAGCGGTATATAATAGTTCTTGCTTGAGATCTATTTTAAACAGAAATTGGAGAATGTAAAGCGGATTTTGAAGGAAAAAAGCCCCTATTTAGATCAGAATAACATCTTGCATTTGCCCCGCTCAATTATGGTAATTTTGTGCGGAGCAAGCGGCAGCGGCAAAAGTAGCTTTGCAGCTCAGCACTTTCCTGAGACTTACGTGGTTTCCAGTGACCGTTGTCGGGCGTTAGTTTGCGATGATATGCGTAGCCAAACCGTAAATAGAGAGGCGTTTGAGCTAGTAAATCACATTGCTCGGTTGCGGATGGCACTAGGTTGCACTACCATTATTGATAGTACTGCCTTGCAAGAATTTGCCCGGCAGAGCCTGTTGCATCTAGCCCACTATTATTCCTACCCTACCCTGCTTTTGGTCTTTGATGTTTCCGAAGAGGTTTGTGCTGCCCGTGATGCTGCTCGGATTGATCCGCCTCCGGTTGGTCGCGAAGTAGTGGCCTTGCAATTTGAGCTATTCCGGGAACTTTTGGCTAAGGTGACAAATGAGGGTTTTGGAACGGTGATTGTGCTTAAATCGGAGCAAATCAATCAAGTGCGGGTTCAGTTAGAAGAGAACCACCGATAATTTAAAATGAGAAAGAGAGGACGATGAGGAAAGAACCTGTTTATTCAGCGGATTTTGATTTTCTGCCGGGTCATCCCGCCGGGGTATGTCTACCCCAAGGTTTTATAGCCGGGGCGGTCTATTGTGGTCTGAAAACTTATGGCGAGGGTAAGCTTGACTTGGGCATATTGGTCTCCAGTGTACCAGCGTCGGTAGCCGGGGTCTTTACCACCAATCTAGTGCGGGCTGCACCCGTATTATGGGATGAAGCAGTCGTGCAGCGTGGTCAGGCCCAAGCGGTGATCTATAACGCCGGAATTGCCAACGCCTGTACCGGGGCGCAAGGTTTGGCGGATACTCGTGAAATGGCGACACTGACCGCAGATAAACTCGGCCTGTCACCTGAACTAGTATTAGTCACTTCTACCGGGGTGATTGGTCACTTATTGCCGATGCACAAGATCCAGCAAGGCGTGGCAGCACTGGAGTTAGTCGAGGGTGAGACGGCAGGGTTGACCGCTTCTTTTTGTATTATGACTACTGATACCCGACCTAAACGCTGCGTGGCTCGTCTTCAGTTGGGTGGGAAGCAGGTTCTTATCGGGGGGATGTGCAAGGGAGCAGGTATGATCCATCCCAATATGGCAACTATGCTCTGCTACCTCACCACTGATGCGGCGGCTACCCCGGAGTTTTTGCAAGCTATCATTCGCGAACTGGTACAGGAGAGTTTTAATGCTATCACGGTAGACGGCGATACTAGTACCAACGATTCGGTATTGGCCTTGGCAAACGGTTTGGCGGGTAATCCCACGCTAGGTCAAGCGGCCTCCGCCGAAGATGAACTCAAGTTCAAAGAAGCTTTGAGAGCGGTGATGGTTTATCTGGCTAAAGAGATCGCTCGCGATGGCGAGGGGGCTACTAAACTGATCGAAATTTGGGTACGCGGGGCAGCTTCTAAGGAAGAGGCTCATCTAGTAGCCCGGACTGCCGCAGGGAGTAACCTGACCAAAGCGGCTATCTTTGGCAGTGACCCGAATTGGGGCCGGGTGATTGCGGCAGCAGGACGTAGTGGGGCAAAATTTGCACCCGAAAAGGTTGATATTTACTTTGGTGAAATTCCGCTGATGTTAGCCGGTGTACCCCAACCTTTTGAAAAAGCCGAGGCTCAGGAAGCCCTCAAAGGCCCAACCGTCTATATCACACTCGATCTACACGCTGGCGAGGATGATGCACTGGCTTGGGGCTGTGACCTAACCCAAGAGTATGTGGTTATCAATAGTGAGTATGAAACTTAATAGAGTAGCACAGCTAATAGACTCAAGAAGGCTTTTACCTAAATGAATAAATTAATTTTAGTTTTGTTGCGGCACGGCGAGACCGATCATAATAGCGGGATGCGCCTGACAGGTTGGGGCGACCCTGAATTAAACGAAAGGGGCTACGAACAGGCTAGGGCGGCGGCTGACAAGATTCTGGAAACCTACAAAGTCGAACAGATTTACGTCAGCTCTTTGCGTCGGGCTAGGCAAACCGCCGAGGCACTGGCTCAAGCGACCGGGTTAACCCCACTTGTAAAAGAGGACTTGAAAGAACAGAATTTTGGAGAGATGGAGGGTCTGCCTCTGACCCAAATCAAGGATTACTATCCCGAACTCTTCCATGCTTGGCGTTTGGACGACCCTGAGTTTAGCTGGCCCGATGGCGAAACTCGCCGCTTCTTCCATACCCGCGTCGCTAGGGTATTGTGGGAGATCATTCAAACGGAAGCTGGGGTACACCAAACGGTAGCAGTGGTAGGACATGGTGCCGCTTTAGCCGGGTTTGTCACCGAAATAATGACTGGTAGCCCTTATTTATGGCGTGAGTGGTTGCTGGAAAACTGCGAACATTATGTGGTTAGCGTAAACTACCCGGCAGATAGCTTACCCACCCGAAATAATGTTACTTTTAACTTGGATTATATTGGCAACCGACTTGATCTGCTCGCCGAAGTCAAAGTGAAGCTGGAGGAATAAAAATAGGTATTTTGAAGGTTCATTCACATAAGCTATTTCTCAGACTAATCTATACTGAGCCTGTGCAGTGTACAAAACCCCCTTAATCACCGCCTTTAGGGGTTGTAATACCAAACCAGAAAAAATCAAAACCTGACAGAGATGGATGGTGCATTGGAAGGAACCGAGCGTAACATAGCGCGTCGGATGCCGGGAAATGCACTAATGGTGGATAACGAGCGTGGATTTGCGTCATCCCTCAAGGTAGACCGCTTTGATCGGGAGTATGTGGAAGCGGCCTACCTTGAGCTTGAAGCTGAGGAACAGAAGCCATACACAAATATAGAGCTACCTGCCCAGCCTAATTAGGATAGCGCGGCCCATTGATCTATTTTATCAGCCTGTGGCGCATCAGGCGAAGAGCCAAGCTATAAAAGACCAGCGAAAGTAGACTAATCCAGAGGAGATAGCCCAACAACTCCGGCCCCATCTGCCCAACAAAAATGGCACGGGCCAATCGTGTCGCGGGATAGAGGGGCGAAAAGTAGACCAGCCAGCGCAGGTTTTCCGGTATTTGCGAGACCGAAAAAAAGACATCGCTAAATAATTGCATTGGTACTACCCCCAAAGTGATAAAATAGTTGAAGGCATTGATGCTAGGCACTAGACTAGTGACAATTATGGCGAGACTTGCCATCATAAAGCCAGTGATAAGACCCAGCAACGGCAATAGTACCACCCACCAATTCGGCAGTAGATTGAGCGGAGCCAAGACCAACAACACACAGCTTCCGGTAAACGTCGCCCTCGTAGCCGCCCACGTAATCTCGCCACTGACCACCTCTTCGAGGGTAATTGGAGTAGCAAGGGTTGCGTCAAACATCTTTTCAATCTTCATCCGAATGTAAGTACCAAACATACACTCAAATGTAGCCGTAAAAAGCACCGAACTCATTATCAAGCCAGGGGCGATAAACTGTAGATAGCTCATCCCCTCCACTTGCCCCTGAATGTAAACCCCTATCCCAAATCCAAACGCCAACAGCGTCATTATGGTCTCGACAAAGGGCGGCCATAGTTCGGTTTTCCAGCGCCGTAAAAAGGCATCCCGGTTGCGTTGCCAGACCCGGTAAGTACCCCAAGTGAAGGGAGTTGGCAACGTTAGCCGCCACCTTTGCGGCTTGGCTTCAAGATAGTTCGACTGCAAAAAATAATTATCGTCCATAAATTCTTCCTACTCGTTCTGACTCTCATTAAGACCACGCCCGGTTAATTTGATAAAGAGATCTTCCAAGCTGGCTCGGCGTTGGAGCCGATAATTGACCTCTGGCAATTGAAGCGTATGAAAAGCGGATGGTTCTTGACCAAAGAGATAGAGCGTATCTCCCGCTATTTCATGGGAAATCGGCCTGCCTTCGATCAACTTTAGCGTCATTTGGCTCTCCTCTGGCTTTATCCGTAGCTCAATCACTTCGTAGCCCACCAGTTGTCGTACCAATTCCGTCGGTATGCCTTCAGCCAAAATCCGTCCCTCGTTCATAATTACCAGTCGGTCACACAGTTGGGCCGCTTCCTCCATGTAGTGCGTGGTTAGTACCAACGTTACGCCACTATCGCGGAGGTAGCGTAACTTCTGCCAAACTAATTGCCTCGCCGCCGGATCAAGCCCGGTAGTTGGCTCATCCAAGATAATCAAGCGGGGCTTGTTGATTAAGGCCCGCGCAATCACCAAGCGCCGTTTCATCCCGCCCGATAGCTCCTCAATCTGATGGTGACGCTTTTCGGTTAGGTGAAAGAGTTCGAGGGCTTCCTCGGCCCGTCGGTGCGCTTCAGCCCGGTTTATCCCAAAATAACGGGCATAAACCAACAAGTTTTGAATAACATTCAAGTCGGAATCAAGGTTATCATCCTGCGAAACTACCCCCAATTGAGCCTTAATCCGCCGAATGTCGCCCGTTACCGAATGTCCCAATACTACGAGGCGACCTGCCGTAAGCGGTGAGAAGCAGTGTAACATCTTGATTGTGGTACTCTTTCCAGCCCCGTTCGGCCCAAGAATCCCAAAACACTCCTGTCGGTGTACGGTAAAATCAATGCCCTTGACCGCCTCAAAATCTTTATAGCTCTTACGTAGACCACGCGCTACAATTATCTCGTCCTGTTCAACCTTAACCGAAGTTTGAATGTCTACCCGTTCATCCCTTTGTAACATAAACTCCCTCTTTATTCTTGTACCTAAAAACCCCTTGCGGCTTTCCGAATCTGCTTCCCTTGAAAGTTCTCCGCCGGGCAATTTAGTATAGCACAGTATACTACAAATAGCTAATCAATTAAGATAGAGACCATTAGCACTCACCTCTATCAATTGCTAAAATCGTTGGAAAAGAGAGAAAACAAGAGCTTTGAAGGTAATTTGAGGTAGCTTACGTGAGTTAAATCGCTTTAAATCGCTCTGAATGATCTTGCTATTACTGGGGTTTTGCGCTAAACTTCAAAATGTTAGAGGTTAGCACTCAACCTAAGCGAGTGCTAAAAGCAAAGAAACTCCAGTGTTAAAATTCTTGTGCTGTAAGGTTTAGACGTTTGGTGGACTAAACAGATTTTAGTGCTAAGCCAGCGATCTAACAATTAATATTGAAAATGTATTTTAGGAGGTTAAGGACGCAAATGGCAAGTCTCAAACCGTTGGGTGATCGGGTCGTAATTAAACCAACCCCGAAAGAAGAAGTGACCAAGAGTGGTATCGTGTTACCGGATACAGCCAAAGAGAAGCCGCAGGAAGGCACCATTCTCGCCGTTGGTAGTGGTAGACTGACCGAAAAGGGCGAGCGCATCCCACTAGAGCTTAAAGAAGGGCTTAAAGTGCTGTATGCCAAGTATGCCGGTACCGAGTTTAAAGTAGACGGCGAAGAACTCTTAATCCTAAGCGAGAAAGATGTCTTAGCGATTGTTGAAGGTTAGTCCTTTCTTACCTTTGAGAGTGACTGTTCGATCAGAATCCAGAGAAACAGAAGTAATTAATTATCTAAGAGGAGATATAAGAAAAAATGGCTAAACAGCTTCAAACCGCTGATGAGGCACGTCAATCGCTGAAGCGTGGCGTAGATATTTTGGCAAATGCGGTAAAGACCACCCTCGGCCCTAAAGGTCGCAACGTGGCCCTCGATAAGAAATTCGGCGCACCGACTGTTACCCATGATGGTGTAACCGTTGCCAAAGAGATCGAACTCAAAGACCCCTTTGAGAATATGGGCGCACAGCTTTTGAAAGAAGCCGCTACCAAGACCAACGACATCGCTGGTGATGGTACTACTACCGCCACCGTACTAGCGCAAGCTATCGTACACGAAGGCCTTCGCAACGTCGCCGCCGGAGCCAACCCTATGCTGCTAAAGCGGGGAATTGATCTGGGCGTAGCCGCAGTAGTCGAAGCACTAAAGGCTCAGTCCACCGAAGTTAGCACCAAAGACCAAATTGCCCAAGTTGCCAGCATTTCGGCAGCAGATCAGGAAATCGGCGATTTGATTGCCGAGGTGATGGAAAAGGTCGGCAAAGACGGTGTCATCACCGTAGAAGAAGGCCGGGGCCGTGAGTACGAAAAAGAGTATACCGAGGGTATGCAGATTGATCGTGGTTACATTAGCTCCTACTTTGTCACCAACACCGAGCGTATGGAAGCCGTCCTAGAAGACCCGCTGATCCTGATTACCGACAAGAAGATTTCGGCTATTAGCGATATTTTGCCCGTATTGGAGAAGGCTCTAGCCGTAACCAAGAATTTTGTCATTATCGCCGAGGATGTAGATGGTGAGGCACTGGCTACCTTAGTGGTTAACAAGCTACGTGGTACGCTCAATGTCTTGGCAGTAAAAGCTCCCGGCTTTGGAGATCGCCGCAAGGAGATGTTGCGCGACATCGCTATCCTAACTGGTGGTCAGGTCATCAGTGAAGAAATTGGTCGCAAGCTCGATAGTGGTACGGTACAAGATTTGGGCCGCGCCCGCCGTGTGGTGAGTGACAAAGACAACACCACCATTATCGAAGGCCGAGGCGACGAGAAGGCGATTAAATCTCGTGTAGATCAAATCCGTCTTCAGATTGAGACTACTACTAGCGATTTTGACCGCGAGAAGCTTCAAGAGCGGTTGGCGAAATTGGCCGGTGGTGTAGCGGTTATCCGGGTAGGTGCTGCGACTGAGACCGAACTAAAAGAGAAGAAGCACCGTGTGGAAGATGCGCTAAGTGCCACCCGTGCCGCCGTTGAAGAAGGTTTCGTACCTGGTGGTGGTATCGCCCTTTTGAACGCGATTTCGGCTCTGGATTCAGTAAAGTCCGAAGGCGACATCGCCACTGGCGTGAACATCCTGCGCCGCGCCTTACAAGAGCCGATTCGCCAAATTGCGGCCAACGCGGGACAAGATGGTAGCGTAGTTTACCAAAACGTGTTACGCTACGAGAGCGAAGGCAAGACCAACGTGGGCTACGATGTAATCAAAGGTGACTATGTGGACATGGTCGAGGCCGGTATCATCGAAGCCGTCAAAGTAACCCGCAGCGCAGTAGAAAATGCTGGTTCGGTTGCTGGTATGATCCTTACCACCGAGGCACTCGTCACCGATTTGCCAGAAGAGAAATCTTCAGGTTCCGGTGGTGGTATGCCCGGCGGCGGCATGGACTACTAGTTCTGCCCAAAATTTTAGAACTAAAGAGGTCACATCCTATCGGGGTGTGGCCTCTTTCTTTTAGAATTAGGAGAGTAACACATATGGAGACAGAGAAGAGTAATCGTGACTAAAATATTAGTGGTGGATGACGAGAATAATCTGGTAGAGTTGGTAGAGAGCTATTTACAGCGAGAGGGTTTTGAGGTATTCACCGCCTCAAATGGTCTGACCGCTTTGGAATTAGCCCGTGCGAATAAGCCCGATTTAGTGGTATTGGATTTGATGTTGCCCGGTTTAGACGGGATTGAGGTCTGCCGCCAGCTTCGCCAGTTTTCGGATGCCTATGTGATAATGCTAACCGCCAAAACGGAAGAAGTAGACAAAATCGTGGGGCTTTCGGTGGGAGCCGATGATTATCTGACTAAACCCTTCAGTCCGCGTGAACTGGTGGCAAGGGTCAAAGCGATGTTACGTCGTCCTCGTTCTGGTTTAGCGGCTAACCAAGAGCCGGATATACCTCCACCCCTGTGCTTTGGAGAACTGGTCATTGATGAAGCTCGGCACGAAGTTAGTTTGAAAGGTGAAGTGCTGTCGCTCACCGCGCGAGAGTTTGCCTTACTCTCTACTCTTGCCAGCCATCCGGGGCGCGTTTTCACAAGGGCGCAACTCTTGGAGCGGGTTTGGGGTCAAGACTATTACGACGACCATGTGGTGGATGTCCATATTGCCAATTTGCGTAAGAAATTGGAAGCCAACTCCCAGACCACTCGCTTTATTGAGACGGTGCGCGGAGTAGGCTACCGCTTTGAGGCTAAACCAATATGAAAAATAAGTCCGGTGTCAAAAAGTTGCCCAAACGGTTACGGTTGAGATTAAATTCTATTGGTCTCAAGCTCTTTCTCTCCTACCTAGCGGTTATTGCGGTAGGCACTTTGATCTTACTGTGGGCCGTAGATCTGGTAGCAACCGACTCTTTTACCTCCCGAATGCGCCAGATGCGGGGACCAAATGCAGGAGCGGGTAGCGGGTTCGGGAGAGGGCCGGGTGCTGGAGGTGGACAAGGCTTGCTTGACCCTAACGTGGAGCAGGCTTTCCGGGCTGCCCTTTCTGATGCGTTGTGGTTGGCTGGAGCAGTGGCCTTGATTGCGGCTATTGCGATGAGCCTCCTGATTACCCGCCAGTTGGTACGGTTGGTGCGTCGGATGTCGGCAGCCAGCCACCGTATTGCCTCCGGTCACTATTCCGAACGTGTTGCCACGCACAGTCAGGATGAACTAGGTGAACTGGCTAAGAGCTTTAACCTTATGGCCGGGGCATTGCAGGCAACCGAGCAACGCCGTCTAGATCTACTGGGCGATGTAGCCCACGAATTGAGAACCCCAATTGCTACTCTGGAAGGCTATTTAGAAGGGCTGCTGGATGGGGTGATTGAACCGAGCGAACGTACTTGGGCCAAACTTCACGGTGAGGCGGGACGTTTAAGGCACTTAGTAGATGATTTGCAAGAATTGTCGCGAGCGGAGGCCCACCAAATCCCGCTCCATTTAGCCCGGATTAACCCATTGGAAGTGGCTCATACCGCGATAGACCGCCTAGCCCTCCAATTCGCTGAGACCAGTCTACGAAGGGAATTGGAATTACAAACCAACTTGCCTGATAGTTTACCTCCTGTTCGGGCCGACCCAGACCGGGCGGTACAGGTCTTGACCAACCTGTTAACTAATGCGTTGCGCTACACCCCGGCTCCTGGTAAAGTACAGCTTACAGTTGGTTTAACCGAAGGGGCAGTTGAATATAGCGTTACCGATAGTGGTATGGGCATCGCTCCTGAAAACTTGCCGCACCTGTTCGAGCGCTTTTACCGGGTGGACAAATCGCGGAGCCGGACGCTAGGAGGATCAGGTATCGGCCTAACTATTGCCCAAGCTTTAGTAGAAAGTATGGGCGGTACAATCCGGGCCACCTCCGCTGGCTTAGGACAAGGCTCCACTTTCAGCTTTACTCTACCGCTTTATTCGGCTGAATAAGCAACCTTATGATATGATATAAATCAGCTTTCGATAGCGAACAAAATTAACAGAGATTAGAACCAATTACAAGAGAGCAGAAATCCGCAGGCCGCAACCTAGAAAATGCTCGTGAGCAGGCTACCGACTATTTTTTGAGCCTCAAAGAGCAGGAAAAACCGCGTTACATTTTACTTTCCGATTTCCAGACTTTTGAGTTACTCGATCTGGAAACCGTTCTTTGTGGTGATTTTCTGCAGTGGTCCTTAAAACCACTTAAAAAGAGCCACTGCACTGCGAAATTACAAGTTACTGTAACTTGTAATTTCGCAGTGCAGTGGTTTGTGGTGTCGAATTGCAGTAGGCACTCACGGCATTAGTCAGAACTGACTAATGCCGTATTTTTACGCTTTTGTTGCTGCTAGGCAATCCTGCGGCTCTGAATGTGGATGCTGGTGTATTGACCGACACTCAATATCCAGGTAGCTCTATATTTGTGGATGGCTTCTTAGGACTTTCGCTTAGAGCTTGCGGTCAGTGTTAAACTATAGATATGGTAACTAAACGACAATACACTGAATATTTGATAAGCACGCCGATAAATTACACCTGTACCAATCTGGCAGACCATCTCGAAGGGGTCAAGCATGATGCGGTTACAGATTTTTTACAACGCGAGAAGCTGACCGCACACGGTCTGTGGGAATTGGTGCAGCCTTTAATCCATAGTGATAAGGATGGCTATCTAATTGTGGATGATAGTGTGCAAGATAAACGCTTCTCAAAAAAAATAGAACTGGTTAAACTTCAATATAGTGGCAACGAACACGGGCTAGTGCGAGGTATCGGGGTAGTAAATTTAGTACATAGTGATGGGACTGATTACTACCCGATTGACTACCGCATTTATGCCCCACAAGTAGATGGTAAAACCAAAAATGAACATTTCCGCGAGATGCTTTTAGCTGCTCTAGCCGACAAAGGCATTTTGGCTAAAAAGATCCTCTTCGACAGTTGGTATGCTGCGGCGGACAATCTCAAGCTAATTGAGCGTCTCAAGTTAATCTTTGTGACTGGGCTTAAGGAAAATCGCCTAGTGAGCCTTAGTGTTGAGACGGGCTATGTTCATCTGAAGCAATTAAGCTGGAGCGACGAACAATTGCATCACGGACAAATTGTTAAGCTCAAAGAAGTACCGTTCAAGGTGCGTTTATTCAAGGTAGTTGCCACGAACGGCAACATTGAATGGGTCATAACCAATGACCTGACGCAAGATGAGGAGCAGGTCATTCAAGACGAGAATGATGTGCGCTGGCAAATCGAGCAAATGCACCGCGAACTTAAGCAATTAACTGGGCTAGAACAATGTCAGTGTCGTAAGGCACGTTCGCAACGAAATCACATTGCTTGTTGTTATCAGGCTTGGCTTTCGATCAAGGTAAAAGCCAAAGCGTTAGGTAAAACTATGTATGCTGTAGTCCATGATTTATTGAGTGATTATCTGTGGGCCGAATTACGCCAGCCACGTATTCCTGCTTATAATGGCTCGTAAGCGAAAGTCCTACTTCTGTTCCTCCGCCTCAAGCTCTTGGTAGGCCAACTTTACCGCTTCCACATACTCCCGATCAAAGCGGTCTACCTTGAGGGGTAATGCAAATCCACGCTCGTTATCCACCATTAGTGCATTTCCCGGTATCCGACGCGCTATGTCCCGTTCGGTTCCCTCCAATGCACCATCCATTTCTGTCAGGTTTTGAATGTCTTCACTCGAACGCAAGTGCTGTACCACATAGTAGGCTATTTGGCTCGTTAAACTACGCGCTAACGCTCCCGGTTGTTGGGTGATGCTTGTCGTTCCTATGGATAGCCCTCGACCCTCCTTGAACAGACGAACGAAGGTCGGGTCTCGTCCAGCCTGCATCTTGTCCGTACTTAACAGATTTTGCGCTTCTTCAAAAAAGGCCACAAACGGCACTAACCCGCCCTTCTCGCTACTTTCCGATAGGTCGCTGCGCTCTAGGTTATACTCAAACTGCCTCCGCGTTATCAGCGTGGCTACTAAATCGCGGTCGGTCTCGCCCGCTATACCGGAGAGGTCTAACACCACCAGATTACCATCCGCTAGGTCTTGCCCAATCAAACTCAGGCTGTCGCTTTCACCCACCGCACCAAAATAGCGATGGATTAGCCTTAACAAACTGGTTCGGTATTCCTGACCTATGTTCCAAGTCTCGGTTTCATCCTCCCAACGACGATAAGCACTTGGGATGGTTTCTTTTAGTGCCTCCACAAAATCCTTGTGGTAGGGGGTGGATAGTATTAAGCGACGGTTCGCCCCTTCTTCCAATTGAACAGGAGTGGATACCACATAAGCCCGCTTCTGAGTAGCTTGTAATTTCTTGCGGATGCTTCGGATTACCCGTTTGCCTACCCCATCCAGAGCCTTGCCATCCTCCTCCACCGCTTTGGCGGCAGCTTCCCCAAACCATGTTGCCAACTTATACCAGCCCTTCTCCTCCCCTAAAACCACATCATAGATCCAAGCTTCCTCATCATAGGTGAAGAGAAACTCCTGCTGGGCAGGGGTCAGGTTAGGCCAAAATAGGGCCAAATCTCGCGGCAAAATAGATTGTAGATTGACTTTGAGTTGGCGGACGCTGACTTGGGCGTTGAGGTTGGCGTTATTCAAATGGCGTTCTTTGGTGGTGTAGAGAACTACCCGTTCTTTAGCCAGTGGATGCTCACACAGCCCGGGCACTTCCTCACCGCGTTCGTTAAGCGTCCAAGGGACATACTCACCTTTGTAATCCAAGATCAGTTTGCCATACGTCGGATTGAAAATTAACCAAAAGAGTACCACCTTGACCAGATTGGTCTTACCCATTCCCGATTGGGCGAAGATGGCGGCCCGGTTGCCTTTGAGCCGATCTTTCATCAATACCCGATGCTGGGTAAGGTTGCGTCCACCATCGCGCAGGCAGCCCAACGGGATTACTCCCCAAGTTCCTGCTTCTCCCTGTTTCACGCGCTCTACTGCCCCTAGCACTTGCCTTAATGTGCCACTCACCCATTCCAGTGAGGGTGATATTACTATTGGTGGCTCCTTCACCTCATCTTGACTCAAATCGGGCTGATCGGTTAGGAATTGCCCTATTTTTTTAGACAGTAGCCGTCCAAGCTCAACTTTGAGTTTTTCTGGTTCGGTAGCCAACTTGAGTTCGATTTCCCGGCATTTCTCTAGGTCAGAAGCAGCAGCTATCTCAGCCTTCCACCGCTTTAATTCTAGGGCGCGGTGCTGCTTTTGCTGAGCCGAACCATTGTTACTCTGATTTTTGGCTAAAAGACTTTCACTCATAATCTATTCCTATTCCTTGTTATTGTTCTCTATTTGCGTTTGGTGTGCTGGGCCTAGCAATGGATTGGATACCAGCAAGGCGTACTCGTTTTCAGTAGGGTGACGTACAAAAGACAAGATGCGCGGCAAGGTAAAACACTCGGTGATCTGGTGGTCTGTTAAATTACCCAACAGGCGCAAGGCAACCACACTTCGGCCAATGATCGCTAGGTCATTCTCAGAAAGGGGTTGGTGGGGTTGCTGACTGCGCCGATAGAGATATACCCCAAAATTGGGATCATTACTGGCTTGACGGGCGTAAGCAATGTCTACCACCTGACAGAGGTAGCGGCGCACATCTATCCCGACCCGGCTATCGTCTACTACAATGAAAAATTGCAGGAACTCAGGTGCGGTGGCATGATGCAGTTCGGCTAATAAGCGTCCCTGAGTATCTCGCCCAATCAATTGACCCAACTGATTAGGGTCTGGTGTCGTAGGGTAAAGGCTGGACATTTCTTCTCTCTTTTCATCCTCTCTGGTACAAGCGGTTTAATAAGCCATCCACCACCTCGTGAGCAGATTTCTGGTCAGCTTCGAGGTAGCGCAAGTGTTCCCCGGCTTCGAGCATTGCGGCTAGGCAGGGTTCTAGGAAGTAAACCAAATCCTCGCCAGTGAAAAGAACGTGAGAATGAACGGCAGCCGCCGGGAGGGGATAATTGGCACTAACTACTCCCCTCGAATAGTAAACCAGTAATGCTCCGATTGGTATAAGCACTTCCTCGATAAAGGACTGGCTGAGTGGAATATTCTCCTGCAACTTGACCACCCTTCCCTCCTGCACTTTGTTGTAATGCGGTAGATTGTAGCGATAGCTGATAAAGAGGCCATGATATTCCAAATCGGTAGGATCGGTAGACAGCACCAAACCGAAGGGCAAACCTAAAGTATAGCCTTTTGGCCCAAGATTATAGAGAGGTCGGTTGGCTTCTCTCCTCTGCTCAGTCTTGAGCAATCGCTCAATCGGGATGGTGAAGAGGAAGGGTTGACCGGAGTAAAGTTGTCGGCCTCTGGCTACAATATCGGCGCATTTAGGGGCGAAACTCTTGGAGAGAGCCGCTAAAATGATGCCGGAGGAGTGTAAACCCTCGTCAATTTCATCGGCACTGTCGGTTTGGGGAGTGACAACCACATTGAGGCTGCCGTCGAGCAGTACGACATCCCCTGAACGGAGTTCGCCACCTGACCACAGAGACCGAAGGAGTGTCCAAGTATTGTTCTTGGCGGTGAGTTCAAGCAGTTTGGCCGCATTAAGCTTCTCGACAAAATCGGGTGCATCGGCGTGGCGGAAAGGTTGCCTACCCCCAAAACTGGCGGCGCATAGGCTACTCAAATCGGTCAGGTGTTGGCTCAGGGGAGCGGGGTAGTAGATGGTATCCAGTTTTGGGCCGTACTGGTAGTGGCCTTCGGTGGGAGCGATAACATAAGAGATGCGGCTAAGAGCTAGGATAGTATCCTCCCCGGCCCTATTGGGCAGGGTAAAGTGGTAGCCACTCTCGTCGAGCAGGATTAGGCGGTGGGAAGGTCGGCTAATGTAAGGTATGGGAAAGAAAGTGACTTCTACCCCAGAATCTCTGGTCGCCGCCACGAAAGAGTTTCGCTGGCGCACCCGTCGCGCACCTTCCTGCCGGGCCTGCTGTGTGAGAAAAGTGCGATCAAACCAAGTTGAAAGCATCGTTAGTATTCCTCCCTTTTGTCGTTTCTTGATTTCAATTTGGCGATTGTCCCTTAACATTGCTGCGGTAGATCAGTTCGATTTGCAACTGGAGTTGAGTGCCAAGCAAAGGTCGGTCAAAACTAAATCTGGTAGCGGAGTAGAAATGTTCAAGGTAAACACCGTTGCTGATAAGCCTGAGTATCACCCGATAGGTATAAATACCGTCTTGCTCTACTCTGGTGACGGGCAATGTTCTAAGGAGATTGACCAAGCGATACAGACCGCTTGGGCTAGAATTATCTGGTTTGGGAAGGCAGACCATTTGCAAGGCCGCTAGGTTGCGTTCGGTGTCAGGCAGGTTTAACAATTGGTGGCTGTATTCCGGTTTAGAGGAGAGGGAAGTTGGAATCCCTACACCGAAATCATAGCAACCAGCATAGATGGTGTAAATAGTAACCGACTGGTTACAGGTACGATCCTGATAATGCTGATAGGTGCGATTGGCTGCTAGGTAGCCCCTTATTGCTGTTAGTCCAATGCTCTTTTCAGTGTTCACTTCAGCCTCGTTTAGGCAATTTGGAATAGAATGAACAAAAGCGTTAGTGATGCCTTCCCTGAAAAACTCGTTAAGCAAGTGGGTAGTTGCTCCCTCCATTCCAGGTAGCCCTTTGGTTGAGGCTGAAAGAATTTCCTGAAGCTGGGTAATAACCTGTTCAGGGCTACCATTCGAGGCGTGGAGTGGGGTAATTGGCAGTAGGGTTAAATCGCTTACCTCCGCTTGAGCAACTGACGCTTGACCTTGCTTTTGGTGTGAGGCTAAGCCTTGCAAATATTCCACCAATTGCAAGCTTCCCGCTTGAGACAGGTGATCGGGCAACAGATAGCTAAACTCTGGAACTGAAAGCCGCGCCCAAGGGTGTTGAGTATTAGGGTTGGTAAGCACATGCTCCACCAATAACAAATCAAGGGCTTGCCAAGCCGTGAGGGAGGACTGAAGAAGTCGCTCCGGCCAAACTAATACTACCCTTGAATTTTCCGAGGTAGCCTGTTCAATCTTTCTGAGTAGAGTTGTGGGTGTAGAGTTAGGACTGAAAAGGTCTATTTGTACCTGTGTTTGCACACTCTCTATTGCACTTCTCATTTTCCAACCCCCTTTTTCTGGTTGAAATCATTACCATTCATCAAAATCTCCTCTATTCTTTGAGTCTTTAATAGCGGCATCAAGCAGATAGCTAGGTTCCAATCTTAATGCCTCAGCGATCTTAAAAAGCGTGGTTGTGCTAGGAACCTGCTCACCTGCCTCAATCCGACTAATGGTGGCTTGGGTGGTTTTCGCTGCCAATGCTAACCCTTCTTGAGTTAAACTCATTTTTTCGCGATGGCTTTTGATCAATTTCGCCAGCATAACCCACTCCTAAAGTTTAACCACGCTATGTGATAATACATAATAATTATTATGTATTATCACATAGCGTGTCAATACATTTACGTATATGGTTGTTCACGGGGATAAAATTTGGTGGTTTTGGGTCTAATGAACTTCCTAAGTGAATAGGAAGTATGGCTACTAATAGCAGGTTCAGCGATTTCTCACCGATTGTCCTGAAATACCAAGTATTCATTTAGGTTCAGACACTACAACAATTGGTTGCGTATTTTCCGGTTTGAGGCAAAAACGCAAAAGTTGAATTACAAAGGGTTTGATTTTCAGGAAGCTTGCTACTGAATAGTTATGGATGTTTCAGATTTAAGGCTAAATCGGGTTGTGTTTGATTAGCAAACATCCTCTGATCTTACTCCATGAATAACGCCTGACTGCAAGCCAGATTTCACCCTCCCTTCCCTCGTGGTGCTAAAAATCGGTAGGGGTAAAGGAAGGAAGGACAAGCCTAGTTGTTACAGTCCTGCGCTATTCATTTAGGGTAAGGTTATATGAAAACAGAAAAGTAGCATCCCATTAGGCACACAAATAAATAAAATATAAGGGAAAGCTACTGAGGGAGAAAAGCGGTATAATAGACACTCAGCCCTACCCCTGGCAAACTCAGGCAATGGGTTAGCGGTGCGCGAGGTGGTTCAGACCTTACGTGCCGCGCTACTGTTTCGCATTTTCATGCTACTCCAATTCCTATTGTAATGCCATTTTAACCTATAGTCAAGAATGTTTTTTCTACGGTTTTAGGGAATCGGGGGGATTATTTTCCACCTTCTCCCTCTCAATTTGGAAGATTTCTTGTTTTTCGGTTCCCTGTAGACGGATATATTAGTCAGGCTAGTAATTTAATATACGTTCGCGTATAATTGAGCGGTAATTGTAAAGGGGAGAGGAGTTATAATGCCGCTCGGCGATATAATCAAAGCTTACCGTGAGGGACTTGGCTGGTCGCAAAACGATTTAGCGAAGAAGGCCCGTATATCTCAGGGAACGTTAAGCCGGATCGAAGCTAATATTCAAAAGCCAAGTACCAGCAGCCTGATAAGTATTGCCCAAGTGCTAGGAACCCCAATAGATCACCTGTTACAGGCAGACCAGACTCCTGTGTTAACGTCTGTGGAACAGCTTGGTACGAAGAAAATATCATCCACTTTTATAGATGAACTTTATGACCTTGAAAATCAATTGACTCCTCAGCAGCGCACCATCGTACTTAAAGTTGCACGGGCATTTGCCTTTGAAACCTCCACAAAAAAGCATTTACAGGACGATGCAACGGAAAACCTTTCAGAGTAACTAGTTCAACTTACCCGGACGGAATTGTTTGAGCTTGTTACAAGTCTTGTTTGGACTAATCTGCTATCATTTTTTTTATATGGTAATAATTATGCACTGCCCTTAGTAGTAAATATTTGCGGATTCCTAGCTTTAGTATATCATTATTAATTTCATTTTTGCAGACTGGGCATGGACACTCTAGGCTTAACTCACTAACCATCCTATCTGCGCTAAATTTAGAATTATCTGCTCGAAAGCGGCTTCCAGCAATACCTACTCGTAAATATGGTTCGCTATATAGAATTTCGTTATAAATAGCAGCTTTAATTGGTCTGGCAGAGTCTACTGATGTTATGCCTAACTTACGAAGTTCTTCCATAACCTCGATACCACTAATCCCAAATATGTGGATCTTGGAACCTACCACCGATTGTACTGCTTCTACTCGTTTCTTGATTTCTTTTATATCATACAAGTGAGCCATTGAGCCGATCCCAAAACGGCTATAGCCGATTTCAGTTAGCTGCCTAGCACAATACCTAATCGAAGCTATGTCATAGCCTTGAACTATTGCCATAGTCTCGATTGGGTGGCACCTAACCTTACTATTTTTACCTAGTTGAGAATAATCTTTCATTAATATTTTCAATTCACACGCATTAGCAATGGTTTTATCAATTGCCCTATTCCGTTCGGTAAGGGATAATGTTTTTTGGAGCATAGGAACATCTACCGGACAGATAATAGTGGGCAAATCACAATCATCCAATATATGGAGTTGCCGCTTGAAAACTTCTCGTGGTGTTGGTAGAGGCAGGTTATTAGATATATAGCTATAACTGCCGCTATCTAACATTAGTTGATAGGGTAATTTAGAAAAGCGGGTCAATTTCCAAACGCTTGTAACGGATGTTGGACTAATAAGCATACTGCACTGTCCATCATACATTTGGTAAAATGGATCACTGTGCGACCAACTCACATAGAAGTCCATAAGTTATTCCTTATGTATCCTAAAAGTTTGTTGAAAATAACATATCATTATGATATACTAAAAGAAACAGAAAAGCAAGTGGAAAAATTTAAATTAGGGGATTTCTTGAAAAAGAAGCGGGAGGAACAGCGGTTAACTGTTCGCCAGTTAGCAATGCGTACCAACTCGGGTAATCCAACGGTAACCGCCAGCCAAATTAGCAAGATAGAAAACGATAGGGTTAACCCTGGGTTTCTTACCCTTCAAAGAATAGCAATTGCCTTAGATTTGCCGCTCGCAATTCTACTTGAAGGTAGTTTAGATACTCCAGATGCAATTGCAGTTCTGACGAAGTCCGAGGTGGTTGAGGCATTGAATAGGCCAAAATTGCTAGAATTGATTCTCTATTGTTATCAATTGAATGATGAGCAATTAGAGGCAATTGTAGGGGTGGCCCGTTCTATCCATGAATTTACCAAACCCTCTAAAGAGGTAGGAACCGTTGAGTAAAACCTTCTGCTCGTGAAATGAGTTTGCTAGAGTAAATTTAGGAGAAAAGAAATTTATGCTCTTCAGCACAGTTTATGGCCCTGAGCTAGAATCACTTTTTCTATATATACGGAAGTATTCGCAACTACAAGGATCCGTCAGTTCGGAACAGGTCTATTCGATGTACCTACCGCACAAGACTAACCCCTCAAAAGGGCAGTCTAAGAATCTAGGGGATGCTTTAAATTTCCTTAAAACGGCCGGTTTGATAGGGGAGATAGACCAGACGAGTTATGAAGTACTGGTTGGAAAGGACTCAGATTTATCTATACCTTTTGCGGCCCTTCTGTTACGGCAGTTTCACAAACTTAATCAATCGCCTTTAGAGTTAAGATCAATTGATCTACTTTATATTATTATGTTAGAACAACTTTATATCAAGCCAGATTGTGTTTGGATTAGCGATTTGCATTTTGCAGCTAACCAACTGGAGTTGGCCCGGCAGATTGGTGGTATTAGCCAAGAGAAGGTAGGTGCTTGGAAACGTGTAATGGAGTTTCTAGGTTTAGGATATAGAATGGGTAGTGGCTTCTATTGTCTCTACCGCTTAGATTTGTTGGATATTATCAGTCGGCAGTGGACGCAGTCTGTTGGATCGCTTCAACGTTTTTTTGAGGATCATCTCCAAACATGGTTGCCATGTTTAAATGCGCGAGGTGAAATTTCTCAAGCAGTGGCATTTTCTATGGATCAACTGGCAGATGAAGGGCGGTTTCGCCTCTTGCCCCAACAGGATGCACCTTTCCGAGCTTATTTTGGAAATCGCTGCTTGAAAGGAATAGAATTGCTATGACTGAATTAGTCAATAAAGATCAATCCCGTAATCTGGATTTACCCTGTCTAGGTTTGGATGGTATTCAAATTTTTGCCCCTACTGCCGATCAGAGGTTTTTAGGAGGTTCCTCTACATTTTTACGTACCCACTTTCCAATTAAGCTCCAAAGCCACCCGCATATCGGACAATTAAAAAATGTAACTGAGCAACATTTGCTAAATATTATATTAAACCCAAATCCTAATTTATTAGGTAATCGTGTTTTTGTACTCTATGGTGCAGCAGGATCAGGTAAATCTGAATTGCTCCGGTGGTTACAAACTCAGATAACACAAAATGATACTCTGCGCTCCAATGTAACTGTTCGCATATCACGTACAGAATTAGATGTATTTCAAATTGTACAACGTTTTCAGCAGATGTATACCGAACATTCATTTGAGTTGACAACACAGCAGCGTTGGGAGATATGCCGACAAAAACCCCGCACTTTGGCGAAGATTTTAGTACTGACTGCCTTAGAACGTTTGTTAGATTCGGATGAGCAGATTAATGCTATCTATTACCAACTCATTGACTTGGTGCAGACTAATCTGGAAGGGTGTTTTGCCGCTATAACTCAGCCTTCAGATGAGGTCGGTCAGTTTATCGAGCTTTTTAGTCGTGAAAACTTGTGGGAAGTGCTAAAAAACAGCGTTATACCAATTCCGATAGATTATGAGACTTTGCGGTATCATTTACTCAAAGTTTTTCGGGAACAATTATTAGAAAATACCTACTTACCTCATACTCTAAAGGGAATTGCTGAACGAGTACAAGCAGAGCATCATCAACGTCCCATTTTGTTAATTGACGATTTAGTACAATCCATTAATATTTTTGCCACAGATTTATTAGATTACTTTATAACTTTAGAAGAAGGTTGTTGGGATATAGTAGTAGGCATTACGCCCGCTTCTCTCGAGGCAACCAAGCGTGGTAAAGAGTTGTTGGATCGGATTAATTTTCTGGACACTATAGATGACCGTGTGGAGAAACTATGGCTCTCTGATGAATATGGTCTTTATTCTTCCTTCCTTGATGAGACTAATTGTATTGACTATGCACGACTCTATCTTAGTGAGTACAAACGCCAAAATCATCAGTCCTGTGATACCAGTTGCCCGATTTTTGATCAATGTCAAAACCTAGACCCAGAGCAATCAGAGGAGTTACTAGCACCTTTTAATAGAGAATTACTGATACGTTTATTTCGTTCCTTACCTTCCGGTAAAGGTAAAGTTCGCTATTTTAATCTTTACCTGCGGAATATTTTGGAACAGTTGTCTAAAGGTGAAGATGTGCTTCAGGTGTTAGAACAATATGTAAAATCTGAACAGGCTGTGTATCATCATGATAGAACAATAGTCCAAGTTTATGAATTATACGGGCCGCTTTTTGATCCAAGTTTGCCAAACGAAGAGAATGAAGCGTCAAGCTTTTCCGGTTTACACCACTTCTTTAAATTACCACCTTTCGAGACAAATACACCTCGTCCAGTATTAGCACCTCTTATTCAGAATAATTTGATTCATCTATCTGAGGTTCAAATGACTCCTACATCCTCACTACCAATTGATCCTGGTAAACTAGCTATCAAAGCTTGGTTGCAAAATGAACCTGTAAATAAGCAATTACTCCGTGATCTACGGAGAGGTGTGATCAAATCTATCAAAGATGGCTACTTTTTGGATACGCTTACTAGGCTGAACGTTGCCAATCCAACTCGGATATTACGCTGGGCGCAGACTAGATTAGAAACCGTGCCTCCGGTACAATTAGAGGGAGTAGATAATTTTGAGGGATTAAGTATACATCGGTCTATTGGACCTTTGGCTTATACCCTCTACGACTTTGCTGATGCCACTGGCGCAACTGAACAAAAACTACGTAGCCAGATTTTGGCAAGCGAGCAATTCCCATTTATTCTGTTTCGAGGAATGGCCTATCGTCAAAGCACTCGTGATAAACTGGAACAAGTTCTAGGAATTAAACTGGAGGAACTAGCTTTCTGTTTGTTAACGCTGGCTAATGGCCTAGGGCGTTGTCCGGTTGAGCTACCGCCTGCGATTGAGCAAAAGATAGGAGTAGAAGATAATCCTCTGACTATTAGGTATCCTGATGGAATAGAATCTGAACGACCACGTTTGACTAATAATCAGTTGGGTATTATTCGTCGTCTATTTGATGATTGTTTTAAACTGCGTGAGAATGTTTATGATGGGCTTCTACTAGAGGAAATAGCAGAGCAAATTGAGCCACAGCAAGCAATCACCCTTCTGCGAAGAATCGATCCTAGTAAGATTTCAACCGATTTTCGCCTGAATGATGAGCCTTTAGGTATAGTGTTAAGTGGTATCCTAAACGAACTGGAAACTCTAATACGCTTGGGGTCTGATGAACGTACCAAAAAATTATTGTTTTCTATATGCGAGGTTGGGCTTGGCGAAGATATAGCCGAAAGACAACTAGCAGATTTGTTGAAGTTACCAGGGGACTTGGACAGTCTGCTAAGTAATTTTCTTCAAGAGTGTCACCCATTTACATTGCATAAGGTTTTGGGTCTGGTTCGTTTAATAGAAGAAGTCCAACGAACACGTACTTTAAATCAAGTTCGTCAGATGCTGAGTACCTTGATTCCAAATCAGAATGGTGATATTACACCTGTTACCACCCCTTTTGAGGTTTTTTCTAGGTTTGAATTAGAAACGCTAATGAAAATTTGTCAGCCAGATTTTAGATTACCTCTTAATAGCTTCGCTCTTGATTTTCTTCTGAAATTAGCGCAGCACCTACCCAATCTCTATGAACAATTAGAATTGCGGTTACGTTTCGGTTGATGTGGATAAAGCTTCATAGCTTTGTAGTACGTGCTATAATTAAATCCAAAAGTTTTATTAATCCCGTTTTCGATAAGATTTCAGAGGAGAGAGTTTGGGACGCTTGTTAGAAACCCCATCTGCTCAATAGAAAGTTGGAGTAGTGTTACCTGTTAAGATTTTAATTGTAACTTCCTGTACTAAGGATAAAATCAAACCACCTGATTTACCCGACCACAACCAACTTACATCTGAGCAACTATGGGATGATTGTAATGATGATCGCGTAACCCGTAGCTTTGGAGAGCTAGAAAACCATAAAATACCAGCTAACGAACTTTACCGGGGGCGGCAGCATGTACAATTGATGCAGGCCGTAAACCAATTGCGTCAAGTTTTCGGTGAGGATGTGGTTGATGTTAAAATTATTTCGGCGGGTTTTGGTCTAGTTGATGAAACACAGCCATTACCACCGTACAATGCTACCTTCAATGATCTACCTTCCTTCAAAATAAAGGAACTTGCCCGGCGATTGGGCATTCCTCGAAAAGCGAACCAACTAATCAGTCAGCCTTATAACTGTGCCTTTTTCCTATTGGGAGAAAGTTACTTGACCTCGCTAGGGTTGCCTTTTACAAAAGTGCCAAATTTCCCGTGCCTGTTTCTAGCAGGACCTTCCAACCATAAGAAAATACCCCGCCGCCGACCTTATTACCATTATGTACCTATTGGTCAGGATGAGGCAGTGGCTTTTAGCTATAATACAGTAGGTTTGAAAGGGCATATATTTAAGCTCTTCGTAGAGCAAATTATTAAGCCTGTTCCTAAATCCTCGCCACATTTGCTCTCTGCCAATACACCTGACCAGAGGTTGCATGATTTCCTAGAGAATCCTACTCGTGAAACATTCTTAGAAATAGTCGAACCTTTCAAGGACTCAGAACGCCTTTCTAATCGCCAGAATCAGTTGCAAGCAATCCAAACCAATATGTTTACTCCAACGATCTTGGAAAGACCTGATTCTAAGAAGGCTAAAAACTATGGTCGTCCTATGCGCTATTTTATTCCTGATTGGGATGATCTGGTTGATCCAGATTATATTTTTGAAACTGATACAGGTAAAATAGGTAAGCGCAAATATGAGGATGAAGTTTATGCCCATCAGATTTATGCCAAACCAAATTACGATGGTTTGCTCTTCTCGAAAAGTACAGTTGAAGACGGCGCAGTGAAAACCGCCTTAGTACGTGAATCAGGTATTCATAAATTTGCTCGTTTTGAAGGTAAGCCGATCCTCGGAGATTGCGGTGCTTTCACTTACATTACAGCTAAAGACCCACCTTATGAAACTCCTGAAATTTTGGAGTATTATCAAAATTTGGGCTTCGATTATGGAGTTTCAATTGACCATTTGATTATACCTGCCTTCTATGAGGTTAAGGAATATAGGTATGAATTAACCCGCAGGAATGCCCGCGAGTTTATAGAACAGCACCGTAAAGGTGGTTATAAATTTACACCAATCGGCGTTGCTCAAGGCTGGTCTCCAGAGACTTATCGAGATGCAGTGGTCGAGCTTTTGGAGTGGGGCTATCAGTATGTAGCATTAGGAGGATTAGCTCGTGCTAAGACCGAACAAATTTATGAAATCCTTGAGGTAGTTGCACCTGTCTTGCACGAGGAGACCGATTTACATCTTTTTGGTGTAGCGCGTGATCGAGATGGAGATGAGATGAGGAGCTTCCGCGAGCTAGGCGTTACCAGTTTCGACTCTGCTTCTTATCTACGACGAGCTTGGTTGAGCGAGAAGACTAATTACTTTACAGCAGATGGTAAACGCTATGCTGCTCTACGTATTTCGCCTGTTTACCCCTCAAGCCCAAGAGTTAAGAGCCTTTTGGATGAGGGTTTAGCCACTATTGAGCAACTACAAAAACTGGAACATAACGCTCTAAAAGCAGTGCGTGACTATGACCATGGCAGATTAAGTTTAGAGGCAACTCTAGCTATTGTACTTGAGATTGATAAACTGGAAGAATATAACTATGATGCCCACCAAGAGCTTTATCGGAGAGTATTAGAAGATCGGCCCTGGAAGAATTGCCCATGCGAAGTATGCCAATCTATTGGAATTGAAGTAATTATTTTTCGGCGCAATGATCGTAATCGGCGGCGCGGTTTTCATAATACCTATGCGTTTTATCAAAGATTTTGCAAGCTATTAAAGTTGTAAAATCAATTTAAATGTTGTAAATGTTAGCATGTAAATTCCTTCTAGACTAAAAAGTTGTTAACATTTCAGTCGGTAGGGTGTTTAGAAAGCGACCAGCACTTGTTAGGCACTCTTTAAGCACCACTACCCACAAGATACAAGAGTTGCTACTTTTTTAAGGTGCATAGGGTGTTCCTTGCTCACCCGAAGTATCGCAGAAGCTTTTGAAGTCGCAGACTGTACAGCTGCGACTGTTGTGAACTGATCTCCAACTATTGGAAATATTGCTACCTTTGCTCTCTTTTCGGATGGATGTTTCTATTTCTGCTACTACTCCATCGAATTGTTGCACACTATTACCAACTGTTGTTTGATTAATTGGGACAATATGAATAGTGCGGGCCAGTCGGTACTCAAGAGACAGCGTAGGAGGTTTACTACCACGCTTATTAGGATTCCAATTCTGAAGAGCTTGCAAATCTAGGCCCGTTGGTAATAGGGTTGTATTTGCTCCTTTATGCACTATAACTTCCTTATATAAGTCTTCAAGGTCTCCAAAACTAGGTACTAATTCGTTGATGAACAATAGTATACCCGCCAATACCGGGTGGGAGTTAGCTTGTTTATTCCGTAACCAAGCGTAGGTTTGGATCTGCCATTCATAATGTTCTAAAGTATTGTTGTTAGGATTCCTAGATGGTAGTCGCATTCCTTTATAATCAACAATAATCTCAAATTGCTTTTTTGACTGGGCACGTGCGGCAGTTAGAGTACTCTTTACACCACTGTCAGCCATTAGAGCTTGTAGAATCCTATTTGAGGCATTCGCACTCACAAGCTGGAATGAGGTAAGTACATCTACTACTCCTGAAATTTCATAGTAGTCTGAACGTGCTGTCCCTGGTGATAGAGGCATCTTCCGATTGCCCTGGAGCCGTACTTCTGCTTGATCTATTAATGGAAACAGATGGAGACCAATAGTATTAATAGACTCATCTGCACGCTTACGTGCCAAATCTAACATAGCCCTGTTGCGATAAATAATTCCTTGAGCGGCTAGTCGTTTTATAACACTATTCTGAATATCCTCTATGTCTAAGCTGCTCCATGGGAAATTCAAAAGTGAACCCATTCCATTTCCTTCTATCCAATCGTCGTGCTGGGTACGCCAACGACGATAGGCTTCTTCTAATACACCATGAATAAATTGACCGAACCAAAGTTGTACTGGTTTCGAGGGAGGTAATGCACCTCTATTCTGATAACGATATTGGCGACCACACTGAAGATAAGAAAGAAGGTCACCAGTCAAACTGTAAGAAGGGATTATATATGGCTCAGAACGGGTTGAAAGTGTCATAGTCTCACCTTTCTGGTTTATAGTGCAATTATATTAGTTGGTATAATAGGCCAGCGATGTCCGTTAGGACTTTTATCAGTTCTGTCCCAACCAAGTGTGATATTAGGAATACTAAGTTTTGGTTGGTTCGTAGCAGGATCACACAATCCAACCAAGAGCAATACATCTTGTGGACGACTGAAAGCTACAAAATACTGCCGTATCAAATCATCAAAGGCTCTGTCTAGTTCTGTGCGGCTCGGTGTACCTAACGGAGAATGTGCAATCAGCGTTGTTTCCAGTTTGTGCGTTTTGCCTGGCCTGTCAGGATAGCGCCGGAATTTTTGAGAAACATGATTAGTTTTAAAATCGCTACCCACGTCTACTATTACCATAGGAAACTCTAGCCCTTTGGCTTGGTGAATCGAAAGAATGTTCAAGCGGTCACGCGGTGCAGTTTCTAGTAAATCTTCGTCTATCTCTATTTGGCCTGCTGCAAGAGGCATGAGAATATCATTAATGGCAGCAGCTACTGACTTGTCGCTATAAAGAGTGTTATGCTGAATCTCAGCATCGAATGAACTAAAATGTGCTGATTGAGTAATGGTTCGTGTGATTGCCTCAAGATAGACGAGTCCTTCTACATCTTCCTGCATTTCTGGAATCCAGGTGATTAGATCATACAATAGCTTAAGCAAACTAACGGTTTCCGGCCAAGTAGAACCAGATTGTTGAGGTTGGCGTTGCTGCCAAGCGATTACAAAATCTCGCAAGGAGTGGCGGTTTTTTCCAAGAGCTAAAGGATTACTTTTTATGAAGTCCTCTGCTGTATTTCGCCAAGTATTGAAAGTTTCTATTACTTCACTTGGCAGCCGATATCTTTGACTAAGATCCAATTGGATAGTACCCTGTGGATCAATACATTCTAATATAAGTCCGCATAGGCGTTTTACAGTTGTTATTTCACTGAAATCTTGACCACGTGGATTGAAAACTTCATAAGCGGGTTGTAATTTCTCCCTTATCAATAGTGGCAATCGCTTGTTTCCGCCACTGCTATACTCGTTAGGAGTGCTACACAGCAAAGCTATATCACCGATTGAACCATTGCTTGGATCAATTTTGATGTTCATCTGCCCATTAGATGTTGTTAACTGCCTCCCGTTATTTACCACATCAAGGATGAATCTGATTAGGTCGGTGGCTAGCGTGTCTACATCAGGTCGAAACATAGTTAATACCGGAAAAGAATTTGCTATATTTGACTTTCCGGCTCTAAGGGATGGCTTACCAACTACACGGGATGGTATATAGTTGGGGTCATGTTGTACGTAAGTCGCACAATATTCAACAATAACTGGAGTTGAGCGATAGTTGGTATTAAGGTAAATAGTAGTTGGTTGCACACCAACATTAGTTGTAAGCCGTGTTTTAAAATCACGAAAAAGTTCTACAGTTGCACCCCGGAATCGGTAGAGTGATTGATCGTCATCACCTACTACGGTAATGGAACCTTCATTCTCTACTATAATTTTTGCCAGTTCAAAATAAATTGCTTCCTGTAACTGGTTCGTGTCTTGGTACTCATCTACCAAAACTGCTTTCAAAGGCTCAGTGAAGCGTGTTAATGTCTTGGCTTTTAGATTTTGTAGAAAGGCTTGCTCAAGCAGAGGAAAGTCGAGTAACTGCTGTTTCTGAAGCTCGTTATCATAAGCATCAATAATGCCGAAAAGGTCATCAACCTCCTGCGTTTGACTTGCCTTGAAAGAGTCACGGTCAACAAGGTCATGAATAAGTCGACTCCGTATTTCTCGTGCTAGATTTGCCATAATAGGAGTGTTGACCCTGTTTTCCAAACATAGATTTTTAAGGTAATCCTTTAAACTGTCGTTACCTGAAGCTCCTGCGCCTAGTACACCCTTGCGGAAAAAAAGCCCACGTGCTACAAATTCATCTATCACTACGGGTGGTGACATGCCAGGCCCTCGGAAATCTCGTAGAACCGTCTCTGAGATACTATCAAGTGTTCCAGTAAGTATACGATTCAGGTCAAGGTTTTGAAGTTGCCCTTTTTGTACATTATCCGCTATAACACCCAGAGCTTGTTTTATTTTGTCACCCCAGCCCAAAATGCGCGAACGTAGCTCAGCAGCAGCTCTACGTGTAAAGGTGGTTGCCAGAATGGTAGCTGGATCGATTCCGTCTACGAAAACTAGCTTAAGAACACGTAAAGTTAAGACGGTAGTTTTACCACTACCAGGTCCTGCTACTAGGAAAAGCGATTCATTATGCGGTGCTACCGCTGCCCTGTGTTGGTTGACATCAAGTTGCTTGCCTAATGCATTTAAGCCAGTGTTCAAGAAATCGTTAAGTGTGAACATACGATAACATCCTTTAATTTGTTAGTAGATAACTTTCAATTGCTCGTATAATGCTTGTTGTACCTTTAGACTGAGGATAAACCGGCCCCTGCTCTTTTTTCAAATAAGGCCCAATACCATAAGTTAGTGCGTGAGAAATACACGTGGTTACTATTACTACCAGATCAGAGTTTTGAGCAAGAGACTTAGCCTGCTCATTGAGATCCCTCTCCGCGCAGGTACGTATGTTTAAATTTGGGTTGCGGGCCAGTAATAATTCTTTTGCCCGATCCATAGTGGCTTGGTGTAACGAAAAAATACCAATTCGATAGCCAGGTGGTAAATTTGCTATAGGGTCTTCAACTTCTTGGTCGGTTACAATCGAAATAGCCTGTTCCAATGCAGCCAGAAGATCTGGGCCGGGTTGAATCCAACGCCCAAATGCCAACCATGTTTCTAGATTGGTGCGCTCCCTATTACCTGGTAGGTTTAATAGATATTCTACCCATTGCCTATACCAGACAGTCAGCTTATTTGGTTCTAGGCCGTACTCAGCCAATAAATCAAATACTTCTAATATCCAATTCTCGAAAGCTGGTATTGGGTAGGTACACCAATCTTTAAAGTATTCATAAAATCTGTGGCACTCCACTGGTTTTTGGCGCAATACCGCTTCTGCTAAACGTAATAGAGTTAGACCAGTTGTAAGATTCTTATCTACCTTTTCTGACAAACTATAATATAGGGTTTCGTATAACTCTATGTAAGCTTCTTCTTGACGGGGAAACCTAGAGTCCTGAAGGAAAAGGTCAATTAATCTCCGAACAGCCGTTTTTGCATAGTTATGCGAGTTCCGGTTGGGATCATCTATAAAGGTGAGCAATTTTTCACTGAGCAAAGTGATTCTTTCCAGTGTCCAAAACTCTTCATCTGAAATACTAGATAGACACTCAACTGCGGTGAGCAACTCTGGAGTATTTGGGTTAACTCCGGTTTGGTCGAACCACTCTAGCCAATTTTGTATAGCAGTCGGAGGTTTATAGGTAGATGAAGTAAACTCATTTGCTTTGGGTGTTACACCTGTTAGAATTTGAGCAAAAATTAAACTATGGCTCACAAACGTTTGAGAATTTTGTAAATGAGTTTGCT
Organism: Candidatus Chloroheliaceae bacterium; assembly: GCA_013390945.1. GTDB lineage: Bacteria > Chloroflexota > Chloroflexia > Chloroheliales > Chloroheliaceae > L227-5C. The sequence continues at coordinate 17,925 of JACAUC010000001.1, read as the reverse complement.
CGTCTTGGGGTAGTTCCCAAAACCATAAAAGAGCTTTTTCAGCTACACTAGGATCACCACCTTGACGAACAATTTGCAGTAGTAATAAAGCTCGATCTGAGATAGGCTCAACTTCTTCGGCAAAATGAGCCGCTGTATCGTAATCTGAACTGGCAAGAGCTTGTTGGGCGAGTTGCAAAGGAGACAGCGAAATAGTTACAGCAGCGGGTTCTTCTGGTTCTAATAAGTTTTGTAGTTGATCTAGGCAAAGTTGAGTTTCCAGAGTGGAATCTAGCTTGCGTAGCTCCACTAGAGCGGTGCGATTTTTCTCAATTATAGCTTGATAGGCGAAAACCCGAACTACACCGCTTCCAGTGAGACCCATCCGACCTGTCAAGAGCTTACCAAGTTTGGGTCTAGCCTGCTGAAAAACAGTAATTGCGTCAGACCAGTGGCCTTGCTGCTCAAGTGATAACAATTCATGATGGTGAAAAGCTGTTAACAACGCGGCCCGTACCGCACTTGGCATGTTTATGCGAGCCAAGTCTGGGAAATCCGTCCGGTTCCAGATGTCAGACCAACGCTGTTGCTGGGCCAGAAATTGTATTCGCAAGAAGGCTAGGTTGTCGGCAGTACTTAAATTCAAGCGTTGCAAAGTTTCTAGGCATTGTTCTGCTTCTTGCCAGTGAGTGGCTGCTAGAGATGCATTGAACCTTTCATATAGATTATTATAGGTGGGCTGCCGCTCCACTTGTAAAATAGGTTGCTGTGATTCTAAATTTAACCATAGATCTAGGCGTTTTAGTATTATTTCTCGGTGCGCCACAGGTGAGCGCAAACTATAATAACCTGCCGGATAAAGCAAGTTACCCAATCGCTGGAGTTGATTTCCATTAGCATCAAATTTCTTTAGCTCAGGTGTACCTTCAGTACCAGCAAACTCAGCATAGGTAGGCACCAAAAAACGACTTACTCGCGCTAAGGTATAATCTAATTCGCGCCGATTTATGGCAGTAATGATCCAAGCATGTTCTTTGTTGCTAAAATAGGGTAGCACTACCGGATAGCCCCCACTTATACGTTCTAGCAAGCGACCTATCACTGGGTTACCTGTTGTTATTGCCAGTTCCTCAGCCTGAAATCTCGAATTGAATTTGATTTCAGTAATCGGTTGTAAGAACTGAACTGCAAACTCGTATTGAGTCAAATTCTGAAAACTAACCTGTTTCATAAGGCTAAATTCTCCCAACGCAGCCTAGCTTCGATAAGTGCGTTTCCTACCAATTCAGGTTCGGTTGTCAATTCGATACTTTCATCATTAAAGCTGATACCGGAATAGGTGAAATTCATTGAGCCGCGTAAGTAAAAATATTGACTGATTAAGCCTTTTTCATGTAGAGTCCCTGTTTGGCGCACTTCAATGTTTGCAAGGTTTGACGGTAATCGTCTCAAAAAATCGTCGGTAGAGGATTGATCGGGACGACACATAATACATACTTTCGTCCCTCGTTCCGCTAAAATTGTCATAACATCAGCTAATCGAAGCTCGCTTTTGCCCAACTCGCCCATGATAGCGCGGAATTGTCCAAACTGACTTTTTATCAAGGGCATATTGCTTATCCAAGGTGATATTAAATAAAGCTCAAGGCTTGGGTGCATAAGCTCAATCGCCATTAATGAATTCAGGCATTCGGTTAGTTGCATAGAACTACTGCGGGCACTAGATTTTATTACACGGTTAAGCATAAAGCATCTCCCGAATACTCAGGTCAATCAGCCATTGTCGTCTGGTGCGCGTAATACGTTCTATTACTGGGAAAAAGAATTGGAAGCCTATTTCTACAGGTATTGTTAACAAAGTAAGCAGGCTCTCCTTACATTTCTCTAACTGGTTCTGTTCACAGCTAATCTGAACTTGATAATTTGAGGAAAGTTCCTGCCTAACTAATTCCTCCCAATCCAGTTGACCATAAATAATGGGCTGTGACTGTGGATCAAGCAAAGCTAAAAGCAAGGCCCGTGAGGGTCGCACTATACCTTGATAGGGCTGTACCTTTTCAATACATTCAGGACAACTATCCTGGCAAGCAAGCCAAAGTAGTGATTGCAACAGATTAAAAACTTGGCTCTCATTTTCTGCGAAGTCTGTAGCGTTAATCCTTTGTAACACAGTGTCCAAGTGTTGCTTGATTTCGGTTATTTTGGGGGCAACCACTGCCATTACACGTAAATCAATTGCACAGCCAATGCGTTCTTCTTCTTGTTGCCAGCGTTGTGCTAACAAAGCAATAAGTTTATCAGAGTCAGCGTCAGAATTAGGTCTTAGAAATTTGGTGTTTAACGCGACAAGTAGTTCTCGCGTAGGTGGTATACCATAATCTTCCAGAATACGCGCCAGCCTTTGCTTGGTTACGGCTTGGTTTGGCAGATCCAGTTCTTTTCGGATTTCAGTAAATGCCTCTGCCAACTCAGGTGTGGCTTGATTAGCTAGTTCGGCTACGGCTTGTAGTTGGATGGCGAGTTGTTCACGGTTGCAATTTTGCAGAATATCCAGCATTTGTAGATCAAACTCGCGTGGTCGTAAGGAGATTGCATCTGCTATTTTAGAAATCAAACCTACTCCGCCTGCGGTGGCTTCTGTAACCCAGATAGTAGATCCTTCTACATCTAGTACTAAGTCATCTGGGTCTACATCTGGTACAAGTTGAGAGAGTGCTGTGAAAAGAGTAGTACCCAAAGAAGAGGCATAACATTGTTGCAACCAGTCAGCCAGACCGCTGTCTTTTTGATCCCACAATACGGTCTCGTTGTCTTGTAAAGCCTCTTGTACCTCGGTTTTTGCTAAATATTCTAAAAGCTTTTGGTGCAAGCGGCCAGATATATCTTCATCGCTTTCCTGTTCAGCCTGTTTTTGGGTTTGGAAAATTACTTTCAGGGTACGTTCGGCCAATTGAGCATAGTTGCTTCGTACTTCCTGAGAGGCTTCGCATAAACTGCATTGCTTGGCTACTGCAATTGCTACCAGCATAGAGAATTCCAATTGCCATAACCAATTGATTTCAAATACAGAAAGCCCTATCTGTTCTAGGCGTTTGTCTTGCTGCATTTTATATAGGAAGTACTCAGGCCCAAGGTGTTGATATAAACGCGGCCATAAACGGTTAGTTATAATGTCTTCTATATTTAGAGGTTGAAAGTCAAACCGAAGTGCATCTACACAAAGGGTAAAGCCTAGAGCGGCAGGATGTCCCCCCTCCTCAAAATTCTGTTTATACTTAATTTGTTGACCACCATCATAACGTGTTTCACCTTGCACTCCTACGGCGAGGCGTGTAATCTCAACCCATTCATTGTTAGCTTGGGTATAAGCCCTAATGCCTTTAAAAAAATTATTCCAATTGGAATTAGGAGTTAGTGCCAAACTGTGAACTGGTTTATCCTCTTCAATATTATTGGGCGCGTTGGTCAAGATTTGATCTTTGGGCTTGAAGTGAGATCGCCATAGAATTCTGGCGGAGCTAGTGTTTTTGACCGTTTTTGGAATAATGGTCAAAGTATAGGCGCGAGGCTGATAAACCTGATATTCTACGCCATCTATGGTCAGAAACGTTGGTATCTCAGACTTTTTAACCTTAAGGGTGCCTAAAGCCAATGCCCCGGTTGAATTTTGGGAGAGGTTTGGTAGCTCTAACCAGTGGGCTTCGTTTTTGAAGTTATTACGAGCATATCGCTTACTAACATGCCCAGGCGCAAACTCAGTCATCGCGGTTAGCATAGGAAGGTATTCATCTTTACGCATTTTTTCCCCGCCCTGCTCTTCTGGTATATGCAAAACTATTTCAGGACAGTTTAGATCGGAAAAGAGGTTAGGCGGTACAAAATCTGGCATAGGATTAGAAGAGAGATTGTCATGCCATGATTGAACTATGCCTTTTTCCACCTGTTGCCAATTACTCTCCAATTGGCGAAGCAGGGTTGGAATTACTTCAAGTAAAAGTGAACGTGGTTCTCCCCATAGCAAGCTGTTTAGGGTATCCTCGTCTTGAACAAGTAAGGCTCTCTGCAAATACTTTTTCAATTCATTTAGCCGTATACCGTTCAAGACATTCTCCAACACTTCACGGATTAGTTTGCGCTGATCCTGAAGCCATTCTTTTTTACCCTGATCGTTACTACTTAACGCTTCCCACACATCAGCCTGTTTATAATGCTTTTCATGTTTTAATACTAAACATAACCAATCCATCAAGGTGTAAGCAGCTTGGATTTTGCGAACGTAATAATTATTTAAGGGTAATTCAATAGGCGGTAAGATTGGCTTAAACAGGTTCTCAGCGTGCTGAAAAGCCCAACGGTCTCGACCATAAGCGGATGTTACTACTACCATCCAAGGACGCATAGCGCGAGTACGACCAGCTCGTCCCTTGCGTTGCAGAAAAGAAGCGAGACTGCGTGGTGCTTTGTGTTGTACTACTGCCCCTACATATGGGTCATTATATCCAACCTCTAAAGTGCTGGTAGCAATCACCAAATCTGCATCAGAGCGCACTCCTCTATATTGTGATGAAGTTATACCTAATCGTAATGGTGCCCTTAGCAGATGCCCTATAGATTCACAGGCTATCCAGTTCTGACCTGCCTGAGAACGACGTAAATGTTCATCCTTAGGCAGACGAGGACTTAATTTTCTAAACTGGCTGAGGTTCTTTTCAAGTTCAGCATCTTGTTCAATGCTATACCAACGGTTAATTACATCAAGTTTATCTGTAAAGGCAAATATTTTTTGACCATAGGCTCCTCGAGAGGTATTTGATTTGGCAGGGTCGAGCATACGTCCCAGAAGCATTACAGCCTGAACCGAGGTGGAAAGAAGACTGGTGCCAGAAACAGGATCGCCTTTCAAGGCTAAATTATATTCAATACCTTCCTCTATCAGGTCTTCTTCACGAGGTCGTATGTAATTCACATAATGTAAAGGAACACCAGTTAGTTTAGACAAGAATCCTTCTGCATCTGTCAGAGTAGCTGAAAGTCCTACAAAACAGACACTCGATTGGTTAGCTTGACCACTTGAACGGGCATAACGCCACCTCCTTAAGAGATATGCTATTTGCGCCCCATTTGTACCTTCGTAGGTGTGAATTTCATCTAACAACACCAAACGGGGTGGAGGTGTAGTACCTGTATCCACACCAAACAGGGTGTGTTCTCTAGCCCTGCTAAGACGGCGGTTTAACATTTCTGTAGTTGTGAACAAAATATCAGGCGGTTGACGTAGCATTTGTTCACGAGTAATTAATAATTGTTGATCATTTACCTCAAAATTGCAAACCGGGCAGCGCAAGCGGGCGAACTGTCCATAGTTACCCATCTCATTATTTTTGATTTCCTTTTCTATATCCTGGCGATACCAAATGAGGTTTTGGTTATCGCAATCTGGGTTAGGGCAGGAAAAGAAAGGGCAGAGCCACCCGTCTTTGCTATCTGTCAGACTCCAGCTTTCCATTGGAAAATTCAAAAACGACTTGGCCGAGTAGGGTGTGTCTCCATAATAAGCACTTATGGTAATAGGTCGCTGCTGTCGCCTTTTTAGAAAAGAATCCAATTTACGCACTTCGGAAAAAGCCTCAGAAAGTTGGTCTTTGAGCAATTCAATGCGCGGATAAATAGCCAATATTCTAACCCAACGTTGCGGTGTTAATGTAGCAGCTACTTCAGTAAGAGCAGGTATATAGAAGGCTTTTGTTTTGCCTGCTCCAGTACCTGCACCTATTGCTAGTGCGCGGTCATTCTTTTCTCGTAAGTTACGGAATATCTGAATAATAGATTCTTGCTGAAAACGCGATATTTTTAATGTAGTGCCATCGGGTTCTTTTAATAAAAGCATCGCTGCTTCCAGATGACCTCCACTTAAGTTTAGGTTATGAAGTTCTCTTTGTACCTCATTTATATCTACATCCCGTTTGGGATATTGGCGGCGTTGGATGTTGATTTTGAGGTCACTAACTAGCCGACTGGCTGTTTGCCAATCTTCATAGGAAAAACGCTGACGTAAAAGCGAAAGCAGGCGCACCGTCTCGGCAAAACGACTGCGATAATAAATTTTACTTTTGAATATAAGTTTCCTGTCTAATAAGTTTTTGAGGATGTCATCTATCCTTAGACCAGCACTTTGAGCAGACTCCAAAAGTTTAGAACTATTTTCTGGAAGGTGCTTCAGAAGTTCGGGTAATTCTACTTCCAGATTAGTACGGGTATTAACGAATCCCCAATTAAGCAGACGGGCCTCATTGATCTCGATCATAGTTAATATTTCGTTACAGAGTTTATCCAACTTATCTGGTGATAACTCGAAATCAGACATAAAATAAGCTTCTTTCTCTAATTCCCAAATTTTATAAAGAAACCCTTAGCTCGCTCACCCTGCTGGCACCATTCCAGAACCTCATTATTCAATTCTGCCAGAGTAGCAGTGCCAGAACGAACTTTAGAAAGAAAGGTTTTTACCTCTGGACTGAAATTCAAGTTATCCAGCCTGTTAGCTAAATGTTGTAGCGTCTCGTCAAAATTAGCACGTTGTATAGGGTTACGAGGTAGTGCATCTCTAAATTGCATCAATTGAGCGCGTAATTGGTTTAATCCGACCTTCTGTTCACGCACTTCAGGTAAAGATTGTACCAAATCCAGCAACTCAAAATGTGGGTTGGTTTGAGTTTTAAAATAACGTTTCCAGCTTTCGTTTAGCCTTTCTTCCAGCTTTTTGGCCCGATCTTTTGCTTGCTCGATAGCCTTCACCTGACGACGTTGATCTGCAAAACTCTTATGAGAAAAACTTATGTCCTGCAATATTTGATCAAATTGTATCTCTAAAGAGGAACGATCACTCTCAGAAATTCGGTCTTGAATTAGCTGGTAAAATTGGATTAGCTGAGAGACATAGGTTTTCAGTTGTCTTAGAGCGTCCAGAGTAGCTTCTAGGTCTTTAATCTGAGACTTTGCCACCTCTAGTTTTGCAATGTTCTCAAGTTGGTCGCATACATTTTTCGACGCGGCTACGATCATTTTAGGGTCTCCTTAACAGCCACTACACTTTTAAGGGCTTGCTCAAGCGCAGAATACTCTCGCTCTACAACTACATCTAATTGTCCTGCGTTGGCCTCCAACTGGAGTTTGGTTATGCGATTGGCAAGTTGCTGCTCTTTGTCGCAAACTAACTTATAAAAATCTTCTAGATATTGACTGTAAACCTGACCATTCTTCATAGTTTGAGTAGCCGCCGATAGCCTTAAAGCCAGCTGTTCCTTATTTGGAGCAGCCTGTATAGCTTCCAAGTCACGTCTAATCGTTTCTAGCTCAGTACCCCTCAAGTTTCTCTTACCCTCATCAAATTTACCAGAGTAAGGTTCTCTATGTTGATTCATTTTATCTAGCATCTCTGCGATTGCCCGAAAAACTTCTTGAGGAGTATTACCCCCCAGTAGTACTCCTACTTTGGTAAGCCATTCTTGGGTACGTACACGTTCTTCTTCTATAGCTCGCTCAAAATGGAGATGGAGAGCTTGGTACACTTTGGAACCGTCTGACCAAACATTTATATTACTTTTTACCTCTGTTATAGAGGGTAAAGCCCAGCCAGATTGCTTAAAATCGGTGAGAATATCAAGGGCGGTAGCTGCATCCAGAAAAATTACTGTTCCAGTATCACCTTGCGCCCGATTTAACACCTCTCGTAAGTGTTTATAACAGGTCGCTTCGCCACTCTTCACACTTTTTACCAAACTTGACCAAGTTGGTGAATGTGCCATATCTTGGGGAAGGACTTGAATTTGACCCTCATTAGATTTACAACCCTTAATTATATCAAGGAAAAGATCTTGGGCCGAATGTCGTTCTGGTCGTAATCTTTCGTTAAGGCTCTCTAATAACAGACAGTCCAACAAAAGTAGTTTAGGCAGGGGAAGTGGTTCAGTTAAATCTTTGCCTGGTTGCTTCACGAATTCTACAATACGTTGTTCATGCTTATTTAACCATATACTCAAGGTAGCAAGGTAGCCACCGTATACACCTTCTTGGTATGATTTATCCCCTGTGTTAAATTCGGCTAGAGCGTATAAAACTTCGGCAGTTTCCCTAGAACGGTCAAACAGAAGATAATCGCTGCCTCGTACCCCCGTTTGGTCTTCAAAAACAACACTACGGAAACCCCTGAAACGATTATTCAGTTGTACAGAATTAATACTATGTGCTTCCCAGTCAATGAAAGACCGAATTAGAGTAGACAAGAACTTGGCAAGATCTTCGTAATTGTGCAGCTTTTGACCGTTTTCCCAGTTCTTAATATCATCAAAAATTGAGAACTTTGGTGGTGGCGGTGGCGGCGGTGGAAACGGTCTTGGTCCCGATCCAATTTCGCCTTCGATAAAAGGTAATTTGAAAGCTTGGAAGACTGCCTCTGGAAGATTACCCACCAACCTTTGACCATTGGACTGGATAGTATCCACAGTGCGATTACCCCAGAAGAGTATAAGGGATTCAACTCGTTTTGCGATCTCTTCGTCTTTACACTGCATACTAATTGTTCGACTATGCAAATTTTTTCCTGCAGGGAAGGAAGGGGGGGTAAAGTCACTACCCATATCTTTAGCTGGTGGGGGAAACTGATTCATTTCTATTTTAACTCCGTGACTTTGTAACACATAATACAGCACGCTGTTGAGAAATGTACGTGGTGTCCTAGAACTTTGACCGTTCTCACCTAAGCGTTGATACATAGTCCAGATAGCCTCCTTGTTAAAGGGATAGAGACCCACTGGCCCGAATTCTGTCTCGACTGCGCCAAAGGCCGGGTGACAGGTTGAACTATAACTACAATTGGCGCAGCCATTAGGCAACCGTTCAGGGTAAACTCCGTCCTTTGACCACGCTTTCAGTGCGGTTTGTTTAAGGCGCATCGCATTGAGATAACGGGCGGTTAACTGAGCTGTAGCTTCGGGATTCTTGAGAAAATCCGATTCAAGGATAGTACTCTGAGAATTATTTAGGGTTAGGTGGTGAGTAATCCTCTCTTTCATATTATCAGGGAAGCGATCCTTAAAATAACTGTCGGTAATGCCAATCACTGAAATTAGACGGCAAAAATCACGATTGTTTTCGCCGGTGTGCTGGGTGGCTAAAACATCAACTAAACCGGTATCAATTCCAGTAAAAGCGGTTATATCTTCAATAAAGAGCGTTAATTGGCGTTTCTGTAAGCGAAGCTGGCGACGTAAATCATAGAACATCTGCTTGAGGTCTTCTGCTGATAGAAGCGTAGTGCGCCCAATTGCATAATTCAGGAGACGATTGAGGTAGCGAGCCAGTTCGTCGCGCAATTCTGGTTTCAAGTTTAAACTATCGGCCAGTTCCTTAACTTCGGCGTAACCGCCGCCTCTGGTAATTTTTTCTCGAAGAATACGGTCAAAATCAAAGTCGCGGGCTTCAAAACCGGGTAATTCATCACTAGCAACCCCGGCCCTGTATCCCGTAGATAAGAAACGCATAATTCGCTCGATAGGCCCGCCCTGCTTCTTCAACTCCTCCCGAATATTATCATCCAGCAAGAACCTTTTTATGTTATTTCGAATACGAGATGATTTGGGCTTTTCTCCTTCAGGTAATGACACCTCCAGCGTAGCAACTTGTAGATTATTTAGAATGCTATCCTTTAGACCTTCCTTAGAAAGTTCGGTAGATGCGCCTTCTAGCTTTTTCAACTGCTCCCGCATTGTAACAGGATCAAAAATTCCGGACTGAATTATTTGCTGAAGTGTAGACCGTAAGTTACATTGGGCTCGCTCAATCAAAAATACTTTTTCATTCTCAGGGCTTTGCGCTTCGTAAGATTCTTTGAGCCAGCGAATCAGGTGTGATTTGCCGGTTCCGGGAATACCCTGTAATACCATAAAGGCATGTTTATCCTTGGCCGCACCCTGTAGCATCTCTTCTAATAACGCACGCTCACTAGTATCACTTATAGCCTGTGGTGCATGTAGATAAGCAATCCGATTAAATGGAGTATGGGTAGCTAAGAAATCAGCTATACCAACTGAGACTGCCTCTCTATTTATGACTTCGCTAATACGTTCTGGTTCCCAGCATCTATAACCCATGAAATTGGTTGAGCGCATCTCTTATTAACCTCCAGCTTGAATGTGGGTAATTTGGTTAAGATCATAGCCTATAGCTTGGTACATTTGCCATTTCTCATCCGCATCACTTTCCCGAATTAGGGTAATTGCTTTGGTATCGTGTAATACCCGTAAGCCGGTAGAAAGCATTAGACTAATGCGATTGCCCCGCTGTTCAGAGGGGCGACTGGCCTTCCAACAAATCTCGAATAGTATACCTCCGTCCAATTCAGGACACTCTTCCGCTAACCGCCGGGCAAAGATACCGAATCTAAGGCTACCCTCTTTCGGAGATAAAAGCTTAGGCAGTACGGCTTTAAGGCGACTATGTGCATCGGGTACTAATACTTCGCGCTGTCCTTCTATCATAGCAGCCCTCATAGGCCAGCCCAAACCTAGAAAGGCAGCCCAATTACGCCAGCCGTTTAACTTGGTATCATTGAAAGCCCGTTCTTCATTGTTGGTAAAGATTTGATCGTTAAACAGTTTTTCGTAGCCTTTGGCTCCAAGTTGAAAGACACGCTCATTCTGAGTGGCATACCAAGCAGTGAAGATATTGAATAGATAATTGGGGCTATTCTCATCGGTGACACCCAATAAAATCTGACGCAGATGATCTCGAAAAGTCGGTAAAGATTCTACTTGGTCAGGTGATACATTTAAGCCTACCGTTTTGCTTTTATTTGAGTTTTCCGTGATTAATCCACAGTTTAAGGCAGCTCTATAGACCTCTTTAGAGGATTCTTGGCTTCCTCCCATCTCAGTAGGTTGTAACAGGTTGAGCAACTCTTCCCGATTTGGGTTTTGGAGTCGTGAAACCAACCTGACAAAAGCATGCAAGCGGTGGGGTGTTACTTGGGCATTATTCAATATCTCGTAAGCCAAAACTCTACTCCTTAGAAAAATTCTAATTCTTGTGATGTACTCAAAAGGTTTTTGAGGGTTGTCACACTTTCGGAAAGACCCTCGATTCGCTCTAGAAATTGCCCATGTTCGCTCTCTAGGTATAAAGTACGTGGTACAAAACTTAACAGTGGCACATCCTTTAAGCGGTCTACTTTACATTGTCGAAAAGCCTGATGAAATTGATCGGCATCATAATCATCCCAAGGATAAACTACTACAGTAGGTACAGCATAAATGGGTCTCTTCTCACGAGCAGTGATCCATTCTGATGAAAAAATAAAGTGTGGTATAGTAGCATGGCTAGCCAGTTTTTCGACCAGATCACTATTCCAAGTCTCATCCTCCAATAAGGGTGCTGGTAAAATTAACTGCTGGAAACCAGCTCCTATTAATTCTACTAAAAGAAGCTTAAACGCTTTTAGAGTTTTCAGTTCGCGTGAGCCTTCCCAACTCACAATCAAACTTTTGCGATACTTAATGCGCTGGGCTATTTCTTCTTTAAGGTAATCCAAAGAAGTTGGAATCGTACCAAAGGTAACTTGGAGTGGTAAGGGATCAGAATAAGGCACTTGTTGAAGATGGCGACAGGTAGGGCATCCTCCACAAGCTTTGCCACAATAATCGTAGGGCTTAACAAACTCTTCGGCTAAGCAAGGGCGATTACTGGTTTTAGAGTTAGGCTTGGAATAGCGTTCGACTATGTTACTCATACTTTGAAGAGCTTGCTTAACCTCCTCCACTTCCTTTTTGCGGGTTTCCTCAATCGCTTGTAGAAGCAAGGCATCATCATTATTCAGAGCAAGATAGTTTGGCAACAGTTGGACTTTAAACCATATCTTTATCCCCTCTTCATCAGAGAGGCTGGAGGAAGTAGATTCTGACTCTTCCACACGGGTTTCAATTAGCTGAATAAGATTTGCCCTTTGCATTAGCAAGATTGTATGATCGTTCCAGTCTCGATTCCTTTCGCTAATGGACAGATCTTCTTTTAGATAGGGGCGAGCATTCAGGTCAATCCACCATGAGTCACCTTGCAATTGCTTGGCAGAGGCTCTCATACCTTTCCAACGATTAACCGCATTTTCTGCCCGAATCCGAACCGTGCTAACTGCACTAAAAGCAATTTTATTGTCACTATTGTCAGAATCATAGCTTAGGAAAGTACAAATCAGACTAATCGCGTTGTAACCATCACGTCCAGCCCTGCCTACTTCCTGATAAAAACGATCAACATTCTCTGGTAAACATGAGTGAAGAATGGTACGCACTTCTCCTTTATCCACTCCCAATCCAAAAGCCGAAGTAGCCACCATCAGGTCTATCTTGTTAGTACTCCAATCTTGAATCAATCTTAACCTGTCTTTGTTTGGAGTTTGGCCTGTGAAAGCATCTACCCGTTTGAAGCCACGCTGCCGCAAAAGACTTACCCAGTCTTTTGCGTGTTCGGGTACGGTAACATAGAGAATAAGTGGGCGCGGCAGGTAGTAGAGTGCTTCCATAACTCGTTCTTCTCGCTCTTTAAGGTCACGGGTAGAGTAAAACCAGTAGGAGATTTCTGGGCGGAGGCGATTGGCTTCTACTTTGTAAAACTTATCATCACTACCAAAAAGTTTTTGGAGTAGCTGTTTACAATCCTCCGAAACAGTCGCCGATAAAAGTATAGTTCGAAGCTCTCCTTGCGAAGCTTCCAACAATTTCTTTTGATAAGCAGAGAGAAACTGAAATTCGGTACGAAAACCTGCCCCCCAAGTTTGAACCAAATGTGCCTCATCTATGACAAGGCGTTTAAGTTTACCTTGCCGGGCCGCCTCAAGACAAATCTGATACAACTCTGAGTTCATAAGGGCTTCTGGCGACAAATATAATATAGGTAATGTGCCGTAGGTTATACCCTTGCGAATAAGAGTACGTTTGTCGGCATCGGTAACACCAGTCCAACTTAACGGGGTATATTCCGTTCCAAGTGCTCCCTCAAAGTAACGCGGCGCCTGCCGTTCTTGATCCATCGCAAGCGAAACCGTTGGAACGATAACCAATGTAGTAGCATTACCTTTGATTCGTCCGCCCATATAAGCATGCCAAGCTGGGAGCAGCGTACAAAGACTTTTGCCGGAACCGGTGGGCAAAGTTACCAGAGTCGTAGATCCCGGAGGCGCAAAAAAGCAAGCTTGAACTGCCGCTTTTTGGGCTTCCGATTGATAAGTGGTAAATTTACCGCCCGACATAGCGTAAAGTAGACCATCTCCTATTACAGGAGGATCACTACGGCGCAGTTCTAAGCGATCAAGAGCAATGCTATCGGTTAGCCAATGAGGTTGCCAAGGATTGGTAGTAATGAGTAAATTCCCTGATGGATACTCTTCCCTTACTCGTAATCCGGCGGCTTGTCTAGGTTTGTTTAGTTGCTGCCATAGGGTTTGTTTTATTTCTAGAGGTCTATGATAGGTGTTTATAGTCTGATAGAGCAGTACTGCTACATCAGATACACCAGCACGACCTTCAATTAAATCTTGCAAAGCTAAGCTTAAACGAAGCAACACCCTGCTTCGTACAAACTCATCACCAGTCAGGTTCTTTTGAAGCCGATTCAGTTCATAAGTGTAAGACGTGTAATTCGGCTCAGGTTGTAATAAAAGTGCCTGAAATTGGTCAAAAGCTGTACTCATTCTTGTCTCACTTATCTGCTTTGTGATTTAGTACCCAATAACAAACCGACTCCAATTGACACAAGGGATGATTAATACCCTCCACCAGAGCCGCCGAAGCGATCTCGTAGTCTCGAATCTCTTTCAAAACTTGTGTGTTTTCAACCCCACCGTACCTCCAGCGATTTGCAGCCATCCAACCAATAGCATGTCTCTCAAACTCTACTCTAGCTTCCTCCGCCATTTCGGTCATAAAATCTAATTCTTCGTTCAGGGCACCCTCGGCTATCTTAAAAATTTGTGTAAGGGTAGAATGCCACTCTTCTGGCGGGTGATTGGTTTTAAATGCAAAAATTTGGGCTTCTGTACCATCGCGTTTACCTAAATGTAAATCGGTTCTTTTATCAAAATCTTTAATATATCTCCATATTGGGCTAGAACGTGCTATTATTTCGCCATCTTTAGAAATAAGTAGTCGGTAAGTAGGCTTTCTCAAAAAACCTAAAGCCCGAAACAGGTGAATCGGATCATAACCAGCTTCATAAAGTGGCCTAGGATTAATGGCGAAGCTATAAAATAATTCAAAGCCTTCCCAATCTTTTGTAAGTTCAGGAACTACACGACCAACCGCACAACAACGACCACTATCAGCCTGAATTGCATTGGCAACAATCGCATCCGTCCAAGGATCGTTACCGGGAGCAAAGAAAACTAAATCTTCGCGGCGTATAGCAATATCACGATTAAACGTACCTTTAATTTTCAGATCGTGATGCCGACCAGAACGTCGGAGGGCTTCCTGCATATCAGGTAGTCGTAATAGTTTAGCATTAGTCATACTGGCTCTGCTAAATTTCTTAGGATTAAACCACAGCGTATCAGTTTTTTGATCATAGCTATGCGAAAGACCGATTAGGTTAGCCCAACCCATAAAAGATTTTCGAAGCATTTTACCATCGCGATACTTCTGACTAATCTCCTGAAATCCTGCTCTCCGATTATAGTTTATAGCAACTTCATCAAAATAACGTTCTTCCTCTACGTCTTCTCGTAATTTAGCCGCCCTGCCGATCATATCAGTCAATAATTCAGCCAGTCCGTGACGAGGGCTACGCCAGAGAGCTTCTACCAATTCATGCTGGATACCCTCTAAAGCAATTTCCAAGCCACTCATAGATTGTGTAAAAAGCTGGAAAGCCTCTTGCCAAATCATAAATAAATCTTGTTCCGACCAGTCTTTAGCAAAAGGAACAATCGAAAGTACACTACCCTTGCGACCCAGACGATCTACCCTACCAATGCGTTGCTCTAGCTGAGTCGGTGTCCATGGTAAGTCAACGTGGACTATACTATTCGCGATCTGGAAATTACGACCTTCTCCACCTAACTCATCACATAATAAAATCTGGCAGTTATTGTCCCCTTGAAAAATATCGGCCTGATTTTGAAGTTCTTCTATAGGAAGGCGGCACGTAAATTGTGCGACAGAGGCTTTACCATAAATACGGAGTATGTGAGGTAGAAGTGTCTCTATAGTCTGTAGCCAAGCCGAGAAAACCAGCACTTTACTATCGCTACCCTGCTCTAGGGTGGTATCAATGGCTCGTATAACTTGAAGTAACCGATAATTGGAATCCACTTGTTTAACATTAAAGCGGCGTATCTTACTCAATGCCAGATCGGTCTGCTCTTTCCAGCGTTTAACCAGCCAAATTAGATTATCCAAATATTGATTATCTTCTTGGAAAAGTCTTGGGGTTAGCTTAATTAGCTGGGTAAC
Organism: Candidatus Chloroheliaceae bacterium; assembly: GCA_013390945.1. GTDB lineage: Bacteria > Chloroflexota > Chloroflexia > Chloroheliales > Chloroheliaceae > L227-5C. Next base: position 2,449 of record JACAUC010000001.1, on the reverse strand, counting down.
ACGCTCAGATTCTAGGCGGGGTGCCGCCGGTGTAAGAAGAGTTGACGACTTGGAAAGGTCAACTTGGCTAGAAACTTGAGTTTTTAGTTGACTAGACCGCATTTCTAAAAGATGTAGGAGTGCATGTGGGCTACTATAAGCAGCATTCAAAAGTACCCGGCAGTACTCCGCCACAATAGAATTGCTCCCTATCTCCTCGGTATATTGTTCTATATAAACATAAAGGTTATCGAGCGAAGATGCTTCTTCCTCACTAGGAACGTAACTGTAGGAAGTGTCAAGTTGGCGTAGTGGTAAATCAATAGTAAGATTAACGCGCCGATTGCGAATAACCCGACTTTCAATACGATAGTTCTCACTAACATAGCTTAACGCTTCTTTGGCCGCCAATAACCCCCTGTCATAACTCTTAACTTGCTCCGACACTTTTGCCGCTAAGTTAGCTAGTATTGGGTCATGCTGAAGTGCGTGTACTACACCCTCTATCTCTTCTTCAAACTCCTCCGGATCAAATTTGCTGGGAGTGAGGCTAGATGATAAATAAGCAATGGCACGGCGTATTTTATCTTGAGAGGCCAATATAGTCTTAAACATCACGCTATCTTCAGGTTTATAGCGACTAGGATCCATAAGGGCTAATAAATCAAGGTACTCATCCGCCCTGCGTTGAATTGGTGTAGCAGAAAGGATTAAAACGCGCTTTGCGATTTCACTCAGTTGGTAGATGTATTTGTATAATTTTGGAGAATTTCTCAAATGGTGCGCTTCATCAAGAATTAGTAGCCCCCATTTTTCCTTATTTAAGTGGGTTCTTAAATCATTTGATTCGGATAAAACTTCAGTGCTTACGATAGCCCCAGGGCCATCAAAGTTAGGACGTACTTGTTGAATCGAGTCAATAATTTTAAAATCTAGCCAAAACTTAGCGTTTAACTCGCCATGCCATTGCTGTGTAAGTGAGGCTGGGGCAATAATTAGCGTCTTAATGCTCGGGTCACGTCGGCGTAATCCTTTCAAGATAACACATGCTTCGATGGTTTTACCTAGACCTACCTCATCGGCTAGAATATAACGACATTCCGCATCACTGAGTACTCTTGCCACCACTTCCGCTTGATGTGCCAATAGCATAATTCGTGAACCAACTAATTCTTCGATTCCAAAAGTGGCATTACGTAGTTGGCTATAACTCTCAATAACTTCATCACGATAGAATTTCCAGACAGGGTTGTGAAATTCATAGTGTTTAAGTTGATTATAAGGGTTATGGTTCTGACAATTATCTGCTACTACTAAATCGGCTTCGCTAAGATGTGTGGTTTGTCTCTCGCCTTTAATCTGTACGTAATATTCGATTAATTGCCCTGATTCTATCTTCTCTGTACAGGGCAATAGAATACGTCCTCGTTTTTTTGTACTGATACATGTGAAGGCAGTATCAGGTAAAATAAAACAACGCTCTATCCGGTCAATCAAATATTCTTTGGTATCTAATACAAACTGTCCTTCTAATGTGTGAGAGTAGAGGTTTACAAAAACCGTGTTGGCAATCTCATCTATTTTTTGGACTTTCCCAATCGTATATTCTCGAAATTCACCATCAAGGCGTTCTGCTTCAAACGGAATACGTACATACATACCTGCTAGAAAAGGATTCCCCATCTCATACCTCGCTGGCTAAATTTCATCTGGTTTATTGGCTGGATTTTAGCCCAGAATAAACTATATTAACACTAAGGATAAGCCTGAAAATTCAGTGTAATTCAAAAGCTGCTTGCAACTTCCGTTATCATGTACATAGCGAAGCATAACTAAATCCTTCGCTTCTGTTCAGAAACATATCGTCCTAGCGCAATTCGGAACCCATTTGCTTTTAAAAGATATTCTTGCTACAATAGCAGAACATTAGATTAGGTTTGGAAATCAAGCAAAAAGAAAATAGGCTGTAAATCCCAATTTTTTACAGCAATGTGGTAAAAATTACTCTTTATCTAAAACTGACCCCAATAGTCGTGACCTATTGAGGGTCTCTTGTTTTTATATCTCCAAACTCTCTAATTCTCTATCTTTTCTAATACTAAGAAACTAACCCCTTTAGAATAAGGCTCTGTTAGCCTCTTTTTACTACAATGTTATTGTAGCAATTTGTAGTCAGATAGTCAAATGTTTATCAGATTGAGTGTAAATCCTGTAAACCAGCCTGTCCACCCCTCTTCTTATCTCTAATATGCTTTAGCAAATTTGAAAATGCGCTGGACGATCAGATCATCGAGTTGGGTACGTGGAATAGAGTAAATTGTACCAATCAAGAATTAAATTTAATAAGTATTGACATATAGATGAAATTAGATTAAGCTTTATGTGCCTCTCTGAAGTGGTCGGATAATCCTATAGTCAACGCGAAAGGAAGCACTATGAACCAACCAGCACCGCAAGTTTTACCGCTAAA